>NZ_CACVCE010000045.1:0-199655 GCF_902729445.1 Magnetospirillum sp. LM-5
AAGCGGGGGACTTGATCCTGACCGTCTCGGGCCCGCGCCGCAGCCAGGCGGTCGCCACAGAATAGCGCAGCCAGAACAGATAAGCCGGCAACCACGCCATCACCCGGAAGCGTGACGGCTTGTCGGCGCGCTCAAACCAGCGGGCGGCTTCCTCGTCGACCTTCCAGCCCAGCCGCACCGCCTTGGCCATCAGTTCGATGGCGAAGGTGAAGCCCAGGCGGGATTCCAGCTCGACCGTATCCAGCAGCCGGCGCGAGAACATCCGGAAGGCATTGGTGCCGTCATGGACCGGGATGCCGCCGATATGATGCAGCGCCAGCGAGCCGGTGACGGTGATCAGCTTCTTCAGCCAATGGCAGCCCTCGAAACAGCCGCCCTTGACGAACCGGCTGGCGGCGACGACGTCGCAGCCGGAATTCATCTTGGCCACCATGCGGTCGATGATGCCGGCGTTGTAATCGTCGTCGGCCATGTAGACCAAGACCGCCGGCGCCGTCGAGGCGGCCAGGCCGGCCCGCACGGCGGCATGGGGGCCGCGCTCGGGGTTCTTCACCAGCGCGATGTCCATCCCATCCTGGGGATAGGCGGCGATGGCCGGAAGCGTGTTGTCCTCGGCGAAATCGTAGCAGATCAGCACCCGGAACGGCGTCTTGACCTCGCGCCGAAAGGCGTCGAGCACCGGGATGATGTTGCTTCCCTCGTTATAGACCGGGATGACGATGTCGAGCAGGGGCGCAACGGCCATCTCAGGGGGCTCCGTCAAGATAGGCGGTCAGCATGGCCTCGGAGGTGGGAACCATTCCCAGGGCCGCGACCTTGTCGATATTGACGTCGTAGCGGGTGGTGATCAATTCGGGATGCATGGTGAAATCCTGGATGGTCCGGCCTTGCCGGGCCGCCACCATCTCCAGCAGGCGGCCGACCGTGATGGGGGCCGACGCCGAGATGTTGAAGAGGCCTTGTCCACCCGCCGCCAGGATGGCGTCCAGGCGCTCGCCCAGCACGTCCAGATGCAACAGATGCAAGCTGCTGTCCAGGGTCTGGCGGATCGGCTGGCCGTTCAGGGCGTCGAACACCGGATTCTTGCGCAGGCCCGGCCCGATCAGGGTCCCCAGCCGCAGGATCAGGAAGGATTCGGCGTGGTGGGCCACCAGTTGTTCGGCCAGGTATTTGTGGAAGCCATAGACGTCCAGCCCGGCCGGGTCGATGGTCGCCGTCTCGGCGCTGGTGGCCTGGCTTTCCCGCCCGCGGCCGTAGATATCCACCGTCGAGGCCAGGACATAAAGACGATGGCGGATCGAGGCGGTGCGCGCCATCACCGGGGCGACATTGGCGGCGAAGCTGGCGGCCGGATTCTGGTTGGCCCAGAAGCGCCGGCCGTCGCCGTTGCAATCGACCACCATATCGGCCTCGGCCGGCAAGGAATCGTCGCGGCCGACACGGATCACCGTCCGCCCGGCTTGTTCCCAGCGGGCAGCGAGAAAGCCGCCCAGGAAACCGCCGGCTCCGATGACGACGATCGGCCCCATGCTCACGGGACGATCTTGACGTCGGGCAGCGGGACGATGAACTTGCCACCCTTCTTGATGAACTCGGAATTGGCCAGGAAGAAATCCAGGTAGTTCCAGGTCAACAGCAAGGCGGTGTCGATGCCGCTGGCCAGGAAGGAATCGTCGCCGACGATGGGGATGTGGCTGCCCGGCGTCACCTTGCCGACCTTCAGCGCATTGTTTTCCGCCACCACCTCGATATCGGCGGGACCCAGCTTCAAATAGTTCAGCAAGGTGTTGCCCTTGGCCGGGGCGCCATAGGCGCCGACCCGGCCGCCCTTGGCCTTGACCTCGGCGATCAGGGCCAGGATGCGGTCGCGGATCTGTTCCACCCGGGCGGCGAAATCGCGGTACCGGGCCGGGTCGGTGATGCCCCAGGCCTGCTCGTCGGCGCGCATGGCGGTGATGCTGTCTTCGGTGGCGCGCCCCGATTCGGCCCGGCACACGAACAACCGCAGCGCCGGCCCCGAGGCGCCGACCTCGGTCCGCTCGAACCGGAAGGCGCGCAGGCCGACCTTGGCGAAAAGATGATCCAGCGGGGTCAGCGCCAGATAGCACAGATGCTCGTGGTAGATGGTGTCGAAATACAGCCGCTCGACCATATCGACCAGATAGGGGAACTCGATGATGAAGACGCCATCATCGGCCAGCAGGGTCCGCACCCCGGCGGCGAACGAGGTGATGTCGTCGACATGGGCGAAGACGTTGGTGGCGGTGATCAGGGCGGCGCGGCCGTGGCTGGCGGCCAGGCGTTCGGCCAAGCCGGATTCGAAGAATTGGTCGATGACCTCGAACCCGGCCTCGCGGGCGTACTTGCCGGCCGACGAGGGCTCGATACCCAACAGGCGGCAGCGCCCGTCCGGATAGCGGCGCAGCATGATGCCGTCATTGCAGCCGATATCGACGGCCAGCGCGCCGGCCGGCGGCTCGAACCGGGCCAGGGCGCCGTCGATCAGTCCCTGATAATGCTGACACAGCGCCCGTGACGTCGACGAGAGGTAGAGGTAATCGTCGAAGATGTCCTCGGAATAGACGATGTGGACCAACTGCGACAGGCCGCAATCGGTGCACAGATGCATTTCCAGCGGAAAGGCCTGCTCGGCGGCGATGTCGGCCGGGGCCAGGAAGGAATTGGACGGCGGCTGCGCCCCCAGATCCAGGGTGCGGACCAGATGCGATCCGCCGCAGATGCGGCAGGTGGTCCGGACACGCATGCGCATGGTCATGGCGATCAATCCTTATTGGCCGGCATCAGGCCGGCATTGTCCACATACCACTGGGCCAGCAGGGGCACGCCCTGGGCCAGCGAAACCTTCGGGGCATAGCCCAGCGCCGCCAGCTTGCCGATGTCGGGGCAGCGGCGCATGGTGCCGCCCGGCTGCAGGGTGCCGGGGACCAGCTCGACCTCGCGGCCGAAGAAGGCGCCGACCTGACGGGCGACATCGGCCACCGACACCTCGTCCATGGTGCCGATGTGATAGATGCTCATATGTTCGGCCTTGTCCATCATCAGGGCCAGCCCATCGACGAAATCGTCGATATAGACGAACGACCGGGTTTCCTGGCCGCTGCCCTGGATGGGGAAGCTCACCGGCCGGCCGGCCGGGGTGGCGGCGTGGACATCCTTCATGCGCAACACGAATTGCGGCAGCACGTGTTCCCAGCCCATGTCGGGGCCATAGACGTTGTGCGGGCGGAAGATGGTCATGCGCTGGAAATGCTTGCGGCCGTAATTGAGCGCCATCAATTCGCAGATGATCTTGCCGCCGCCATAGGAATAGCGCGGATTCAAGGGATCGGGCACCACCAGCGGCACGGTCTCGGGGGTGGGGACCACCGGGGGCGTCTGATAGACCTCGGAGCTGGACGCCAGCACGAAATCGCCGACCCCGTGGGCGATGCAGGCATCGATGACGTTGGTCATGCCCTTGACGCCGACATCCAGCACCAGATCGGGCTTGGTGTAGAAGAACTCGGTGCCGTTGACATAGGCCAGGTGGGCGACGCAATCCATGCCCTTGACCGCATCGGACACCTTGGCCGGGTCGCGGATGTCGGCCTCGATCATCTCGAACTGGCCATGGACGTCCTTCAGACGACGGTCGGCGCCCCGGCTGTTGTTGTCGAGCACGCGGACGGTGTGGCCATCGGCCAGCAGACGCTTGACGATGCCCGCACCGATGAAGCCGGTGCCGCCGGTAACCAGGATTTTCTTGGCCACGAGGCGCTCCCCTTAATTCTGTCTGGAGTAAAGATCGAGACCGCCGCAGCTAGAGGTCTTTTGGTAGCGGTCGAAATGTTGGCCATCCCATACCGGCTCGGCGCCGACACCGATGGCGATGGTCGCGAAGGCGCCGTCGCGGATCAGCCCGCCGACGCCGTCGCGTTCGAACGTCATGCCCAGCTGGCGGTCTTCCCAATAGATGGTCGCCAGCACGAAGTACGGCCCTTCCAGGGCGAACCACGGCAGGCTGAGATGAACGTCGTTGATATAGAGCGGCCGGGCGACATCCTTGATGCAGGCCGCCTGCTCGACATTGCGCCGATGCGAATCGGCCACCGAGGTCACTCCGGTTACTCCGGCCACCACCAGCAGACAGGCCACGGCGTAAAGCGCGAAGCCGGCGCCCACCAGACGACGGGTCCACGGCATCGGCTCGACGCGGGCCAGGGTGGCGATGCCTGCGAAGATCATGAAGACGACCATGACGAAATAATAGTTCTCGGCCGCCGCCGTCTTGGCGCTGGCGGGAATCGACAGCACGGCGGAAACCCCCAGCCCGATCAGCGCCAGCAGCAGGCGGTCGTCGCGCCAGGCTGCGCGCAAACCGCCCGGCAGCCGCGACAGAGCGACCGGGATCAGCGCCACCATGGCCAGATAGGGGGTGGTCTTGACCAGCAGATTGCCGAGGTTGCGCCCCAGTTGCCACCAGGCGAAGAACATCGTCTGCTTCTTCAGGAAGGCCATGTCGCGATAAGCCTGGCCGCCGATCCAGCCGCTGAAGCCCACCACCGCCACCGGGATGGCCAGCGACAGCGCCGCCAGCCGCCATTGCCGGCGGACCAGCAGGAACAGGAACAAGGTGGCGCCGACGAAGATGTTGGACTGCTTGAAGCTCCAGGCGGCGGCGGCGAGCAGGGCGGCCGCCACGGTGGCTGCCGTCGGCCGCGTCGGGTACCAGCGCAGGAACACCAAAAGCGCGGCCACCGCCGACACCACCGCGCCCAGTTCGCAGGTCACCGCGATGGCCCAATAGCCGATCAGCGGCCCGAAGAAGAAACATAGCGACAACGGCCAGGCCAAATCGCGCCAAAAACCGCTGTCGCCGGCGACCAGCCGCAGCAGCCGCGCCAGCAGCGCCGAGCCGGCGGCGCACAACGACAAGGTCGCCACCTTGGTCAAGGTCGGCAGCCACCAATCGTTCAGGCCCAGAAGCTTCTGGCCCAGTCCGGCGAAGGCGCCGTAGAAGGCGTAGAACAGCCAGTTATAGTAGCTGGCGGCGAAGGGAATCCGGTAAGGGTCCTGATAGACCGCCTCGCCGTTGATGAACTTCCAGATGGCGAACAGCGCCTCGAACTCGGCGCCGCTGGTGATGGCCTGCATCGGCTGGCGCAGCGACAGGGCGTCGGTCACCCGCACGGCCATCAGCAACAGGGCACACGCCGCCGCCGCCCAGCCCATCCATACCACCGTCGCGCCACGCGAACGCATCACTCAGCCTGCTCTTAATCTTTTTGTCGGCAGGACCCTACTCAGCGGCCCGGTCAATTGCAACCGTGTTCGCCACCTCCGCAGGCCGGCTCGCCAAGGCCAACAGGGCCGCCGCCAGCCACATCGACGCCTGCCACCAACTTTGCCAGAAGCCATAGGATACGGTGGCGACGACGAAGGTCCCGACGAACGCCGCCAGGCCGGCGGCCCGCTCGACCCGACGCGCCGGATCGATCCGGGACAACACCCGCAGCACCGCCAGCAAAAAGGCCGCCAGCAATGCCGCGCCGGGTAGTCCCAGTTCCAGCCATACCTGCAGCACCGCGTTGTGCGGATGAAGCGGCAGCAGGGGTTCCCGCAGTCCGACGTTGGTGCGCGTGCCGTCGGGATCGTAGCGCCAAACCTGGATTTCCTCGTCCGCGCCCGGAATGCTCCGCGACGCCTCCATCCCCCATCCCCAGATCGGCTTTTCGGCGATGTGCTGCCCGGTGAATCCCCAGATGGTCATGCGGTGGTGCGACGACATCGGCAGCCACCGCCAGTTCTGGAAGGTGTGGTGCGGGTCCGGCATGCGTTGGGCCGCCATCGGAATTGCCACGATCAGCAAAATCGTCGCCACGGCAACCGCACGCAACAGCCCAGGCGGCCGCAGCAGGGACACCACGGCCGCCAGGATGGCCAGGGCAACCGCCAGTCGGGTCGACAGGCTGTCGCCCAGGAACAACCCGACCAGCACCAGCGCCAAAGCCCCCAGCCCCCACCGGAACCGGTGGGACAGTCCCAGGACGATGGCGGCCGGCGCGACCATGGCGACGATCACCGCACCGCGCCCCAGCGAGCTTCTGAGCAACGAGATCGAGCCGTGCGCCAACAATTGCCGAACATAGGTGACGCCGTTTCCGGTCAGATATTCGACGATCAGGACACACCCGGCCAGCAGCACCGCCACCAACAGGGCCAGACCGATCCGCCGACGCCAGTGACCCTCGACTTCCAGGGCGGCGGCGACGGTTACCTGGCCGGCCAAGGTGGAAAGAGCCAGCTTGGCCGCCCCTCCCAGCGCCTCGCGCGGGTCGATGGCCCACGAAGCACTGATCGCGCCCCAGACCACCAGCAGCGCCGGCAGGATCACTATCGCCCGTGGCAACCGCCGCATTGCCCCGGTCCGCACCACCAGCGGCGCCGTCGCCAGGGCGAGCAAGCCCCCCAGCGGGGCGATGCCCAGCGGAGCGACCACCCCCAGGACGGGCATCAGAAAGGCTGCGGTGACGAAGCCATAGCCGGCCAGACGCTGCGCCATCATGGCCGGCGCCCCGGAACCGGCGCGATCCCGGCCGCCAGCAAGGATTCGCACATCGCGGCGCCAACCCTGCGCGATCCCTGGGGCGTCGTGTGGACCACGTCCCACAGGTCGCCATCGGAAAATTCCAGCTTGGCCCCGACATCCAGGCAGCGCAGACCGAGTTGGCCGCAGGTCTGCAAGGTGACGGCGTTGAACGCGGCCAACTCGAAATAATCGTCGAGATTGCCGCTGATCTTCTCGCCGACACGGCGATAGGACCCGCCGGCCTGAGTGGCGAAAACCGGTTCGGCGCCGAAGGCCTGAATGGTCTCGGCCAGAACCCGCAAGCGCTGTGCATAGGCATCCAGCTCGGGTTTGCGTTGCATAGCCACCGCCTGCCGGCGCCGGTCATGGTCGGCGGTGCCCACCGTCACCTGCTGGGCCGACGCCTCGCGCCACAGGCGATCGACCCGCCGCGACTGTGGCTCGGCCCCGCCGGTCGCCGACAGCGCGTGATAGCCGGCCTTCCAGGCGGCGAGATTGCCGCGCACCGTGGTCACCAACCCATACAAAGCGCTTTTCATCAGCAGGCGCTCGACCCATGGCGGGCGGCCGGATTCGGTGTAGCGGCGGACGTCGTCCTCGATCACCCGGCCATCCAGGACCTTTTCGTTGATGCCCAGGTAGACCAGCACCACGGCCGGCCGCAAAGCCGGGACATGACGGAACCAGATGTCGAAATCCAGAATGTGCCCCCGCGACGATTGCCCGGCCACCCCGGCGTTGGCGATGGGTGTCGGCGCGCCGCGTTCGGTCAGGCAGGCCGACAACACATCGGTCCAGGTCTCACCTTCCGATACGAAACGCTCGTCCGTCGTGCTGCCGCCCACCGCCAGGATCGCCACATCGGCGGGCGTCCCGTATTTGCCGCGAAATCCGAACGAGTCGCGGCGATAGGACACGGTGTCCGCACGGCCATACTTGTCGGACGCGGACAATTGCCAGGTCACATCGCGGTAGATCGACAGACGACGCAGGTCGGAATTCGCGGTATCGCCCAGCCAGCCGCCGAAAACCAGCTCGGCCAGGATCAAAAGACCGGCCAGAAGCCCCAGATTCCATCCGACCAAACCTAGAACCGCACGCATGCCAGAAATCCGCTCAGCCTCATCGGACTGTCTTAATGGTCCGCCCGCATCGTGGCAAGCCACCACACCACCGAGGCCAAGGCCGGGCCGATCCGGACCAATTCGCCCAGGGCCTTCCCCCACCGCCCTTGCCGGCGAAAGGCGGCGGCCGCCTCGACATGAAGGATCACCGCGCGGGTCAATGCCGCCCGCCAGCCGCCCGGCCGCGCCCGCATCGCCGGCAGGTGCCGCCGCAACACGGCATAGGAACAGTGCCGCCGCCGGGCGACATCGGCGGTGATGCCGCTGGGATTGATGTGGTAGCGCATCAAGGCGCCCGGAAACACCCGAAAGCGCCCGGTCCGGGCCAGCCGCAGCCACAGATCGTGGTCCTGCGCCGCCCGCAACGACGGCTCGAAGCCGCCGGCATCCAGGACCGCCTGACGGCGAGCGACCACCGTCGAGGTGCCGACGAATCCCCGGACCGACAAGGCCAGGAACGGGTCGCCGGCCTGGGCGAAATGGCGCGCGCAATCGCGCACCGTTTCGCGGCCGTCGCCTTCGCGCACCAGGACGTCATGGGAGACATAGACGATCTCGGGGTCAGCGAGAAAATCCAGGCTGACGCGAATCTTGTCCGGCAGCCATTCGTCGTCGGCGTCCAGGAAGGCGACGAAGGTCGCGCTGGCGGCGGCCAAAGCCCGATTCCGCGCCGCCCCCGCCCCCTGGTTGACCTGACGAATCACCACCAGTTCGGTCGCGCCCAGGCGCGGACGGCACGATTCGGCCAGGTCGGCGGTGCCGTCGATGGAACCGTCATCGACCACCACCACCTGTCGCGGCGGCAGGGTCTGGGCGGCGACGCTGGCCAAGGCGCGCGCGATGGTCTGGGCATTGTTGTAGGCCGGCATGATGACCGAAACGTCGGCAAGGCTCATGGTGCCAGCGCCTCCAGCCCCTGATCCGTCGGCGCCCCTTCGCCATGGACGCGAATGGTCAGTTCCAGCATCAGCAGGGCGTACAGGCGATGGCCGTGGCGGCCGGGATCGGCGCGCAGCCTGCGGATGCCGTCGGCGCTCCACCAACCCCGCGCCAGACAATGGGGCGCGGTCAGCACCCGTTCGGCCAGGCCGCCCAGCGGCCCCCGCATCCAAGCCGGCACCGGCGAGGCGAAACCCTGCTTGGGAGCGTTCAGCAATTCGTCGGGCAGGAACGGCGCCGCCATTGCCCGCTCCAGGGCCTTCTGCCGGCCGCCGGGGGTGCGCAATTCGGGCCCAACCGCCAAGGCGGCCTCGACCAGCCGATGATCCAGGAAGGGAACCCGCCCCTCGACCGAGGCGGCCATGCTGGTGCGGTCCAGCAGCAACAGCAGATCCTCGGGCAGATAGGTATTGAGCTCGGCATACAGGCCGGCACTTTGCGCCGCACCCGCGAAATCGCCGAAATGCCGCGCCTGGGCCGGCACAGGCGACGGCAGGCGGCACCCCAGCATCGCCTTGATCGGCGCGGGAAAGAAGGTCGAATGATCGTGCAGATAGCCGCCGCGATCATGGGTGAACTTCTCGGCCCGGGCCAGGCGCCACCGTGTCATCGGATCGACCAGACCGACCAGCGGCTCGATGGCGCCACGGCGCAGCCAAGCCGGCAATCCGAGATAACGGGATTCGACCGGCAACTGAAAATACCGGCCGTAGCCGGCGAACAGCTCGTCGCCACCGGTGCCGTTCAGCGCCACCCGCACCTCTTGGCCCAGGACCGCCTCGATCAACTGGTTGGGCAGCAGGCTGGCGTCGGCCAGCGGCTCGTCGCAGAACCATGCCAGCCGCGGCAAATGGTCGGCGACGTCGGCCATCGAAAGCTCGAACAGGGTATGACGGGTGCCGTAGCGCCGCGCCACCAGGGCGGCCAGCGGGCTTTCGTCAACCGTTGCCCCTTCGAAACGAACCGTGTAGGTGTTGAGCGGCCGATCCAGACGGCGAGCCGCCAGGGCCACCAGCAGGCCGGAATCGACGCCGCCCGACAGCAACGCCCCCACCGGCACGTCGGATCGCAATTGCAGCCGGACCGCGTCGTCCAGCAGATCGGTCAGATGGCGCCGGATCCCTTCGCCGTCGCCGGGCAGATCGGGCGCCGCCTGGGCCTTCCAATAGCGCTGGATGTGGACGGTGCCGTCGGCGTCGGCGGTCAGAAGGTGGCCGGGCGGCAGCTTCGCCACCCCCTTCCACAAGGTTGCCGGTGCCGGAACCCAGCCATGGGCCAGATACTGGGCGACCGCGTCCTCGTCCACCTCGGGCCGGATCAGGCCGCTGGCGAACAGGGCCTTGACCTCCGAGGCGAACACCACCGCGCCGGCGGCGGTGCGCGCCCAATAGACCGGCTTGATCCCCAGGCGGTCGCGGACCAGGGTCAGACGGTGCGGCTCGCGTTCGTAAAGGGCCAGCCCATACATCCCGTTCAGCCGATGCACAAAATCGGCGCCCAGGCGCGTCGCCAGCGGCAGCACCACTTCCATGTCGCCATGGGTCCGCCACGGATAGCCGGCGCATTCGTCGCGCAGTTCCAGGTAATTGTAGATTTCGCCATTGCCCATCAGCACGCGCTCGCCGGTCCCTTCGACGATGGGCTGGTCGCCGGTAGCCAGGTCGATGATGGCCAGACGGGCGAAGCCGCAGGCATAGCGGCGGTCGGGTGCAGTCCAGTCGCCGACACCGTCGGGACCACGGTGACGCATCGCCGCCAGCATGGCTGGCATATCCGCATTGGGGGGTTCGACCGTCCGTGGGACGAACAGGCCGGCCATGCCGCACATCAGACCGCCTCCAGAATAATCCGCCCGGACCAAGGCAAGGCCCGAACATCTTCGATGGCGATCTGGGTCGCCGCCTCGCCCTGGCCATAGGCGATCCAGCGGGTCACCGGCCGCAGGACCACGGCACCGTCGGCCACCACCCGGACCTGTCCGCGTGGCGTTTCGATCACCACGACATCGCCGTCGATGCGGACCGGCCACGGCGTCGTCAGCATCCGCGCCAGACGGCGGCGCCCCCGTCCGTCGACCCGATCGTCGATGATGGCCGCCATGTCGGTCACTGTCCAGTTCCGCTCGCACCAACGGACACCTTGGCGCCGGAACGCCCCGTGCACCAGATCGATCCCGTCGGACCGGCGGCGCAGGACCGGCGGCTCGCCGCCTTCCCGGCGGCGGAAATCATCGCCATAATAGGGACGGTTGGCCGCCGTGGGATCGGCGCCGTCGATGGTCAGGCCGTTATGGACCGCCGCCGAGCGGTACAAGGCGGCCTCACCGCTGTCGCCATAGGCGCCGCGTCCGGGATCGACGATCAGGGGCAGGCCGCGCCAGTGCAGTTCGAAACCGCCCAGGTCATGGTGGCCGTGGCCGGGGATGAACGGCCAGCCCTGCGGTCCGGCATGCACCAGCAGCGCCCAATCGCCCTGATCGGCCCGGGCCCAGCCATCGGCAACCGGATCGCCCAGGGCTGGCTGCGGCAAGGCCGCCAATTCCCGCCGTTCGTCATCGGTCAAGAGGGCCAGCCAGCCCCCCGTGCCGCCCGGCAGCAACCCGGCCAGGAATGCCGGCGGGCAATCGGGCGATATGTCGCCGACCAGCGGCAAGCCCCCCGGCAGGGAGAAAATCGCCGCCGCCGTCAGCGCGCGCGCGGCGATGCCAGCGAAGGCCTCGCTTTCCGGGCGGCAAAAGCGACGCGCCGCCAGCCAGGCCGAGATATAGTTCCGGGTCAGCAATAAATGGTAATGGCTGGATTCTTCCCGCAGAAGACCCGAAGAGGTGAAGATGCGCCCGGCCTCGGCCAGCAGGATCTCGGCCCCCAGCTCGGCACAACGGTCCCAGCCCAGGGCACAGCCCAGCAGGAACAGGCCCCGGCCGTTATTGGACAGGTGGTTGCCGGTATAATGGTCGCCGGAATATTCCAGACGGGCGGCGATGGCCGGACCATGGGCGGCCAGGACCGCGACGGTGTCGGCGACCGGCCCGGGCAGGCCGCCACTGCGGCGGGCGAAATCCAGCAGGTTGATCAGGCGCTCGGCGGCGGTATAGGGGTGCCAATCCCAGCCGGGACCCGGACTTCCGAACCGCGACCGCCATTCCTGCCACAAGGCGCACACCCAGGCGGGGTCCAGGCCGTCGGCCTGTAGCGGCAGCCAGGCGAAGCGGTGAACCGCGAGACGGGTCTCGATATCGGGAAAGTCCTGGTCGAACAAGGCGCCCGGCGCCTGCGGCGACAGGGTGACGCAGGCGCCGGGCAGGCTGAGGGTCAGCGGTGCCGTCGGCGGCATCGCCGGCAATTCGGCGAATGGCGCCAGCCGCGACGGCAGCGGCAGGGCGAGATCGGCAAGATAGGGCGGGTGCCCCGGGACAAACCGCCTCGGTGCCGCCGTCCGGCCCATGGCCCGTTCCAGCAGATAGCGCCGCAGGGCGGGATCGCCCACCAGCTGGCGCGCCTTGCGAACCAGTGCCCCGATCATGGCGGTTCTCCCACCCGGCATCGCCACAGTGCGCGATCGATTTCGGCGAAGATCTTGGCGGCGTCCAGCGGCTCGGGCCTGGCGCAGGCGGCCAGACGGTCGGGCACTTCATCGGCCGTCGCCGCCGGCACCACCAGCCCCGGCGGCAGGATATCGTTGGCCAGCATTCCCTGCGGCAGAAAGCGGATTGCCGGCAAGCCCGCCAGCAGGGCCTCGAGCCCCACGGAACTGCCGGCAAAAAGCACCGCGCGCACCGGGCCGGCCTGGGACAACGGCCCTGGGCTGCGGTCCAGGCCGGGCTCGGGGTGAAAGCCGACCGGAGTCATCGGATGCTCGCGCACCAGAAAGCGCCAGCCATGGGCCGTCGCCGCCCGAGCCGCGGCCACCATCTGCCGTGCCACCCCGATCTGGGCCGGAAGGGGCAGGAAGATCGCCCCGTCGGCCGCCCACGGCAACGGCGTGGGCGCGGGAAAACGCCAGGCGCCGCCGATCCACAGGCGGTCGACGGGCACCCCCCAGGCGACCAGCCGATCACGGCTGCCCGGGCCGGCGCAAGCGATGCTGTCGGGCAGGGCCGCCACGCCGTCCGGCAGGGAATGGGCCGCATAATTGCTTTCCAGGTTGCCGATGGTGGCATGCTGATAGCCCAGGGTCCGGGTGGCGCCGGCCCTGGCGTGGCGGACGAAATCGCGTTCCCAGGCATGGTTTTCCCACGGCCAGGCCACCAGAACCGGCCGCGCCGCCGTCAGGAAACGCCGCTGACAATGGATTTGCCAGGCGATCATCGCCGGAGTCCCGGTGGCGCCCTCGTGGGCGGCGGCGCGACGGACCAGCCAGGCCAGTGGCCCCGACACCTGCGGACGCCAACGGCGGAACACCAGGGCCAGCGCGGCGGCCATCGAGCCCCAGCCATGCAGGCCAACCCCCAGTTCGGCGGCGCGAGACGGCGGGCAATCGACGTGCAGAATTCGTTGCATCCCAGGAATAACCTCGGCCAGCTGGCCGAAATAGGCGTCGAACCCATCGGGCCGGCTGGCCGGATGGCCATAGACCAGCATCACCGGCCGGCCCGGCGGAACGGCGCGGGCGGCACCGCGCCCCCGCCAGGCCGCCCGCGCCATGCGGACCGCCACCCGCGCCCGCGCCAGCCAGCCGCGCAGCCCCAGGCGCAGCGCGGTTCCGACCAGGGACGGCGCCGCCCCCGCCGTCACCCCCGGCAAGGTGGCCAGATGGCGAAACAGCCAGGGATCGTCGCACAGGCACAGAACGCGATCGCCACCGGCCGCCCAGCCGCCGACCAGACGGGACCAGGCCAGCATCAACCCGAGATCGGAAACGTTGCCGCCGGCGGTACAGGCGTGGGACAGGATCGCCGATGGCTGGCGGCCCAATTCGGCGGCCAACCGCCACCATTCCGGCAGGACGGCATCATAGGCCTCGGCCAGGGCGCGAGCCGTTGGCCGGCCGGCGGGAAGGTCGGCATCGCAGCCGGCGACGGCGCACCACTGGTCCCAACCGCTTGGGGGAATGTCCCCGGTATGGTGCAAGAGGACCGGCATCAGCGACCGTAGGAGCAGCTGGCTGGCGTCAGGGCCAGGATCAGGGTACGGGTCTCGGCCGATCCCAAGCCCGGCAGCGCCCGGGAAAAGACCCAGCGCCAAGTCACCTCGGCCTCGCGGCGGGCGCAGCCCTTGGCGGTCAGGTCGGCGGTCAGCTGCTGCCAGGCCGAAACCGGCCGGCCGTCGGCGGGAACCTCCTCGCCGGCGATATGGGTGATCCCCAGGTCGCGCATCTGGCTCCACCGCGCGGCGGGGTCGGCGCCCGAGCGGCGCATGTCGATGCGGGCCTGCAAAATCTCGCTGGCGATGTAGTAGGGCACGTCCAGGTTATAGGACAATTGACGTTCCGACAGCATTACCTTGTCGCCGGGGCCCAGATGCTCGTTCAGCCAGCGGGCCAGAGGATAGCCGGCGACGGCCCGCTCCAGAAAGTCCTCGCGGCTCTCGGCGCTCACCAGATGGCGCAGATAGGCGGCGGCGAACACCCCCTGGCCGGCCACTTGAATCAGCACCAGCAGGGCCAGGCCCGCCACCATGGGGCGCTTGACCCCCAGCCAGCCGGCGCCGCGCTCGGCCGCCACCATCACCCCCAGGGCCAGCAGCGGCAGGACCGGTACGAGGTGGCGGATGCGCTGCGACGACGCCGTCATGATCCAAGCCAGATAGAACAGCACGGCGATGGCGATCATCGGCGTCAGGGTGCTGGTCGCCAGCCGGTGGCGGTGGCGGATCAGGCCGGCCACGGCAAAGGGGGCCAGGATCAGCAACAGCGGACCGGGGCCGGACCGGCCGGCCTCCCACATCGCCGGACCCCACCCCAGAATCGCCCGGACCGGATAAGTGAGCGCCAGGCCAAGGCCGGGCGTCTCGGGATTTTCCGCCGGGAAGAACAGGGTCCGAAAGACCTCGTGATGCGCGGCGCTCCACAGTGGGCCGTCCGGCAGCCCCAGGGCGCGAAACAGCATCGGAAACACCGGGTCGCCGGTCTGGCTCCAGTTCCACAGATACCACTGGCCGCCGGCCAGGGCCGCCGCCGCGCTATATCCCAGGACCGCCCGAGGCGCCAACCGCCTGCGGGCCAGCAGAACCAGCCCGGTGGCCGCGATCAGCAGCAATCCCAGGGTCTTGCCGCCGGCATAGAACCCCGCGCCCAGGCCCGCCAGCACTTCCCATCGCCATCCGGGCTCGCGCCAGGCGCGGGCCACCGCATAGGCGGCAAGCACGGCGAAGCCGGCCAGCCGGGTCTCGACCTGCCCGCCCGAGGCGCCGAACATCCAGGCCGGCATGCTCAGCAGAGCGGCGGCCAGGGCCAGGCACCAGGCGCGCGGCAGCCATTCCCCGGCCAGCACCGCCACCAGCACCACCGGCATCAAGCCGGTCACCATGGCCCACAGGGCCAGGGCCCGCTCGCCCCCCAGGGCCAGGGCCGGCAGATAGGCCATCTGCACCAGAAGCTGGGTGACCCCGTCGATGGCCCGCGGCACCAGGATCAGCCGCCCGTCGGCCAGGATCTGCCGGGGCCGGGCGAAGTGATAGGCCAGCGTGTCGGCATCGGCCGGCGGCCCCAGCGCCACGATGACATAAACGGCCACCACCACCAGCACGACCAGCGCCACCAGCCACTCTGGCGCCGTGAATGACGCGACCCGAACCGGACGCGGCAGCGCCACCAGGCCCACCGACAGCCCAAGCAGCATCGACATCAGGATCGCGGCGTCAAGCCAGCCCTGCCAGGCCAGGAAGAAGACCAGCCAGCCGACCAACCCCAATCCCAGCGGAAAGGCCAGGGTGGCGGCCAGGGCGGCCGGCATCCCCGCAGTCACGCCCAACAGCCGCAGCAACAGGGCGCCGCCGCCGAAGCAGGCCGACAGGTTCAACAGCAGGGCCGCCGGAACGCCGATCATCCGACCCCCAGTTTGGCCGCCAAGGGCGCCAACAGCGGCCGGAACTGCCAGAGATAGGCCGCCAGGCCGGCGACGACCCACAGCCAGGCCGCGACCGTCAGCCCCTTAGCGCCCATCCAGCGCCTCCAGGACCTGGCGTCCGTCATAGACCGCGACATAGGGATCGGACGTCACCGGCTGCAATCGGGCCAGGATATCGGCCAGATGGGTTCCCAGGCGGTCGGCGGTCAGGTCGAACGGTTGCATCTCGGGGGCACCCGAGACGGTGCGGCGATATTCGGCGGCGCGGGTGACGATGATCCACCGATAGCCGCCCTGGCGAAAGCGTCGCAGGAATTCGTCGCGCGGCATCGGCGGCGGCTTTCCCGTGGTCAACCACGACTTTTCCTCGTCGGCGAACAGCCGCAACTGCGCCGAGGCCTGCGGGCAATAATAGCTGTGCGGGGTCATCAGCGACAAATAGCGCTCGCCCGGTTTCAGGTTGTCATGCAGCCAGCGACAGGGCGCATAGAAGGCCCCGGTCAAGGTCGGCGTCTTCAGGTGATAGTCGGCGGCGCTGACCAGGCCCAGGGCCGGCGGCAGCCGCAACGCGCCGTAGATGGCGACGAACGCCCCTTGCGTCACCACCATCGGCAACACCGCCGCCAGAACCGCCAGCCGCCACCAACCGTGCGCGGCCCCCGCCACCATCGCCAGACCGATGGCCGAAAACGCCGCCAGCATCGGGATGATCGGCATCAGGAACCGGACCTGCTGGGACAGCAGGAAGAACCACAAGACGAAATAGACCGCGCACATCAGGGCGACGGTGGCGCCCTGGCGCGGCCGCGCGGCGGCCGCCAGCGGGGCCAAGGCCAGCAGATAGGGCGCGCCCAGGACCATCCCGTCGAAATATTGCATCGGCGCGACCGACATGAACCATGGCGCCAACACCAGATCCACCAGCGAGCGGCCGGTGCCATACTGGTTCCGCAGATCGGCGAAATAGTCCACGCCCCCGGGCGTGAACAGCTGATTGAACATCGGAAACAGCGGATTGCCGGTCAGACCGGCCATGTGCAGGGCGTGCGGCACGAACAGCGCCACCCCGCACATCGCCCCAAGCGCGACCTGGCCCACCAGCGCCGGGCGACGAAGGATCGCCAGCAGCATCGGAACGCCCAGCGCCAAGGCCACCGCCCCGCCATGGAACTTGACCAGCAATCCGCCGCCCAGCATCAGCCCGGCCAGAACCATCAAGCCCGGCCGGAAATCCTGGCGCCACGCCAGAAACGCCACCAGTGCCAGGACGGCATAGGCGGTCAGCGCCACCTCGACCTCGGGCGTGGCCATCTCCCACACCATGACCCGGCAGGCCAGAACCATCAGCGCCGCCCCGATCACCGCGCGGCCGCCGCCGCCCATGCGCCGGGCCAAGGCGGCCGCGCCGGTGGCGGCGACGAACCCGAACAGGGCGGTGATCATCTGCACCGACGGCTCGCCGACGGTGGCCAGGGTCAGGCGGATCAGATTCCCGGTCAATTCCGGAAAGAAGACATGCGGCAGGCCGCGATCCCATGCCGGCAGAACCCGGCCGCGCTCGAGATCGAGCTGGGGAACCGCCAGATGATACATCAGGCTGTCGTAATCGTTGGGGGGCGCCATTCCCTGCAGCAGCGCCGACAGGGCGGTGGCCAACAGGGCGATCCACAAGACCGCCAGCAGCGGATCGTGCCGGGCGACCGCCAATTCCCGCCGGACCGCCGCCAGGCCCCGGCTCCATCCCATCATCCGCCAGCCTGGCAACGCCAGCAGGGCTGCGCCGGCCGACAGGCCCCACATCGACACGGCGTCATAGCGCCAGGGACCAAGGACGAACACGCCGAAATACAGCGGCAACACGCCGACCAGAAACGCCGCACCCAGCCGCTCGGGGCCGGTCAAGGCGCCCCGGCGATCGAGCCCGACCACCAGGGGCCAACCCAATCCCAGGCAGACCAGGGCGAAAGCCAGGATATGAACGGTCGCCATCATGGTCACGGCCCGAACAGGAAACGGCCGAAAACGCCGATCTTTTCACGGTAATAGCCGGCGCTGTACACGAAGTACGCCGCCTGGACCGCGACGACCCACACCACCGCCAGCGGCACCACCCATCGCGACGGCACCTTCATGGCGTCCTCACCACGCGTCATAGCGGTTGGCGACCGACAGGTCGCGGCACAACAAGACGCCCCAGAATCCCTCGAAATCCAATGCCCGCCACAGCGGCCGCAACGCCACCAAGGGCGAACGCACCGGATATTGCCGGTAAAGCCGGGTCAGAACCGGCCGCCAGCCGGCCAACCGCGCCAGCAGCAGCCAGTCATCCGGGCAAAGCTCGAAGATATGCAGTTCCTCGGCGGTCCAGCGGGCGGCCATGCGGTCGTCGGACATGCGCAAATCGGCGCCGCCGAAGCGGCTGTCGCGCCGCCACGGCACCGTCATCAGCAGATGGTCGGCGCTGCCGCTTTCGGCCAGCCGATGCAGAAAACGCAAGGGATCAGTCAGGTGTTCGACCATTTCGAAGGTCATGAAAAGATCCGGACGAATTCCGGCCAGGTCCATCTCCTCGGCCCGGCACAAGATGGCGTCGCCGCCCTTGGCGGTGACCTTGTCGACCGCCACCGGGTCCAGGTTGACCGATACCACCCGCGCCACCGCATCCTTTGGCGCCAAGGCCTGCAGATAGCGGGCATGGTTGCCCGACGAATCGCCGATATCGGCCAGGACCAGACCGGACCGCCCCAGATGGCGGACCGCATCCAGCATCAGGCTGACCTGCCAGGCATGCAGGCCCCGCATCTTGATCTTCCAGTAGCGCTGGTATTCCTGGGGATCGAAGCCGCCGGTATATTGGTCGGCGATGTCGGGGATGACCGCCTCGAGCCGCCGATAGACATCCGCAAGCCCCTGTTCCGCCACGGCAGCCCGAACGCTGGCGGCCGACAGCCGCTGATAGAGGGCCCGGGTATCCAGTCCGACCGCTTTAGCCAGTCCGATCACATTCATCGCTGCGCACACCACACGTTGGCCATGACCTTGTCCACCGGCGTCTCCGCCGCCCCCGAAACCGGATGAAGATAGCCGTAATGGCTGAGACGCGAGACCTGATCGCAGGACCCGCGGACCACCGCCAGCGCCTCGGCGGCATTGACGATAACATAAGGCAGCCGCACGGCGGCACCGGCCTCGTCACCGCCGAAATCCATCCGAAACGACGATATCGCCTTGTCCTCGATGGTCGGGCCTTCATGTTCGCGCAGATCCAGCAGCAAGGTGCCGGCGGTGTGCGCCCAAGCCCGGGCGATGGTGTCGCGCCAGCTTTCGTGCAGGTGCAAGATGCCCAGCACCAGCACCAGATCGAACCGGCGGCCAGCAATGGCGGACCAGTCGGACTCGCCGACATGGTGGAATTCGGCCATCGGATGACGAGCCTTGGCCTTGGCGATCATCTCGGCGCTGATATCGATGCCGGTATAGCGGAAATCCTTCAGATTCTCGGCCATCACCCCGGCGAAGCCGCCCTGCGCGCAGCCGACATCCAGCACGCTGATCCCTTCCTTCAGCAGGTCCTTCAGGAAGAACCATTCCGAGGCATAGACCTGGGCGCTGGTGGCCCGCTCGTGGTCGAAGAAATCGACCACGTGGCCCCAGGCCCGCGCGTTGTGCTCGTCGCCGCTCATCCGCCTTGGCCCACGAAATCCAGCGGGTCGCGTCCCTTATCCAGCCCGGCGATGGCAGCACGGCCCATGGCCAGCACCGCCTCTTCCGCCGAACCGCCGATATGGGGCAGAGCCAGCATGTTGGGGTGACGCAGCAGGTCGAAATCCACCGGCGGCTCTTCGGCGAAGACATCGAAGGCGGCCCCGGCCAGATGGCCGTCGGCCAGCATCGCCTTGACGGCGGCTTCGTCCACCAGGCCGCCGCGCGCCATGTTGATCAAGATCGACCCCCGGCGCATCAGGCCCAGCTTGTCGGCCGGCAGGATGTCCCGGGTCGAGGAATCCAGCGGCAGATGCAGCGTCACGATGTCGGCTTCGGCCAGCAAGGCGTCCAACCCCATCGGCTCGATTGCATGGGTGGCGTAGAATTCGGGGAAGGTCTTGATGTCGTGCGCCAGCACCCGGCAGCCGAACGCCCTCAGCAGCACCGCCAGATCCTTGCCGACATGACCGCAGCCGACGATGCCGACGGTGCGTTGGGACAATTGCCGTCCCATCAATTGCTTCCAGCCGCCGCCCAGCACCAGGGCGTTGCCCTGGGGGACATGGCGCAACAGGGCGATGGCCGCCGCAATCACCAATTCCGACACCGAGCGCTTGTTGACGCCGCCGGTCCAGCCCAGCTTCTTGCCCAGCCGCGCCAGCGCCGCCAGGTCGATCATGTCCAGTCCGACCCCGTACTTGCCGACGACCTTCAATTCCGGCAGGCGGGCCAACGTCGCCTCATCCAACCTTTCCAGCGCGGTGATCGCCTTGTCGTGGCCGGACAGAAACTCGATCAGGGCCTCGCCAGCCAGCGACACGCCCGCATCGTTGAACGTCACGCATTCGTAACGTTCCAGCAGCTCGGCCCGCAGGATCGGGTGGCGCGAGAAAGATCGCGAGGCGACGGCAACGCGGGTGGTGGTGTCACGGGGCATGCGGGCGAACCTCGTCCAGGAATTCGGCGCACAAATGGCGGAAGGGCTGGTCGACGGCGTGGACGCCACGCGCCACCCGGCCGTCGGGTCCAGGCAGGATCAGGGTGGCCGAGCCCTGGCCGACATTCTTCTTGTCCTTGGCGAGTGCGGCCAGGAAGCGATCCAGCGGCACCGGCACGGATTGATAGCCGGCATAATTCCTGGCCAGGACCGGCCGCGCCGTGCGCCAATAATCCTCGCGGCCAGACCCCAGGCGCCAGCTCATCCAGCCGGCCATGTCCAGGCCGATGGTGACGGCGATGCCATGCGGCACGGCGAAGTCGGTGGCCGCCTCGATGGCGTGGCCGAAGGAATGGCCCAGGTTGAAGACCAGGCGCGGGCCGGTATCGAACTCGTCCTTCTCGATATAGCCTTGCTTGATCTCCAGCGCGCGGCGGATGGTCGCCTCCATCACCGCCGGATCGGTCCACAGGGACTCGTAGGATTCGGCGATGGCGGCGAAATCGGCGGGGCCGGCGATCATGTGCACCTTCAGCATCTCGCCGATGCCGGACCGAATCTCGCGCGGGTCCAAGGTGGCAAGGAAGCGGGTCGACAGGAAGATGTCGCGGGGCGGCGTGAAGGTGCCCAGGATGTTCTTGGCGTCGCCGCAATTGATGGACGATTTCGAGCCGATGCAGGAATCGCACTGGGCCAGCAAGGTGGTGGGATAGAAACGCCAATCAACGCCGCGCAGCATGGTCGCCGACAGGAAACAGGTGATGTCTTGCAAGATGCCGCCGCCGATGGCGACCAGCACATGGTCGCGGCGCAGGCCGTTCGCCACCAGATGCTCGACATAGGCGGGGAAGCGTTCCAGCGATTTGGCGGCCTCGGTCGCCTCGATCAGGAGTACGCTTCGGCTGGCCAGGACATTGCCCATCTGGTCCCGGTACAGGTCGGCGACCCGGGCATCCACCAGGAAATGGGCGTCGTCCGGCACCGACGCGTTCAGCCGCTCCAGCGCATCGACATCGAAATGAACCCGGTACGGCCCCTTGTGCGACTGGATGGTCAAACCGTCAGACACGGGTGAATCCTCCGTCGATGGCGATGGTCTGGCCCGAGATGAAGCTATTGTCCGGCCCGGCCAGCCAGGCGACGAAGGCGGCGATCTCGTCCGGCCGGCCCAGGCGCCTGGCCGGAACCTGCGCCACCAGGTCCTCGATGCCGGCCTCGCCCAGCACGGCGCGGGTCAGCTCGGTGTCGATGAAGCCGGGCGCTACCCCGTTGACCAGCACGCCGTCGGCGGCCACTTCGGCGGCGGCCGCCGCCGTCAGGCCGTCCAGGGCGAACTTGGCGGCCGAATAGCTGCCCCGACCGGCCTTCGAGATCACCCCCCAGATCGAGCCGACATTGACCACCCGCCCCCAGCCCTTGGCCCGCATGCCGGGCAGCACCGCCTGCATCAGGCGAAGCGGAGCGGTGACGTTGACCTGCTGGATGCGGGCGAAGTCGGCCGGATCGATCTCGGAGAAGGGCGAGACCTTGTTGATGCCGGCATTGTTGACCAAGATGTCGGCCCCCAGGCCGGCCAACTGGGTGGCGAAGCCTTCCAACTGGGTCGGATCGGCGAAGTCGGCAGCGAAATAATCGCTGCCCTGCGGCCCCTGCCCGCCCGGCCTGGTGCCGGTGACCAGCACGCGGGCGCCATCGGCCAGCAGACGCGCGGCGATGGCGGCGCCGATGCCGCGCGTGCCGCCGGTGACCACCGCCAATTTGCCGGATAGGGGAAGGGTCATGCCGGCTTCTCCGCCACGATGTTCCAGGCAAAGCCGATATGGCGGCCCAGCGCCAGTTCGGTTCGGGTTTCGGGAATGAACGGGCTTCCGTAAATCAAGATGCCGCCCGGGTGCGCCGCGTGCCCCAGCCAACCCAGCACCTTACGGCGGATCTGGGTCAGCCGCGGAATAGCGAAATTATCCCATTGAAAACTGCTCTTGCGATAACGGCGCCCGGGGAAGGCCGCCAACAGGCGGTCCAGTTCTGATGCGGAATAAACCCGGGTGAAAGGGTTCTTGGTCTGGCCGTGCTTGGGCTTGCCTTCGGTGACACGGCCGACCCATTGGGCCTCGGGCCAGCGGAACATCTCGCCGCGGACCAGACCCAGCGGGACGATGGTGCCCCAGAAGATGGCGGAATGGCGGGCATAGAGCATCAGCACCGCCTTGCCGCCCGGCTTCAGGACCCGGAACACCTCGGCGATGGTCTTGTCGGTGTCCTCGGAATGGTGCAATACCCCGTTGGAATAGACGATGTCGAAGCTGGCATCCTGGAACGGCAGGTTCTCGGCGTCGGCATTATAGGCGCGGCCCTCGCCGCCCTTGACCAGCCCCAACTTCAGCGCGGTCGAGATGGCCCGTTCCGGCGTGATGTCGACCGCCGTCACCGAGGCCCCATAGCGCTTGAACAGGCAGGAATGCGCCCCGCCGCCGGGACCGATCTCCAGCACGCTCTTGCCGGCCAGCTCGGCCAACGGCATCTCGACCACCGGCAGCAATTCGCGGCGGCGAAACAGATCCTCGGTGTCGGTCAGCATGGCTTCCAGCCGCTCAGGATTCAGCGAGCGGTCGGTCGGGCCGTAAAGCTGTTCGTACAAGTCGCCCCACCAGGCGCGGATATCGTCCTTCAACCCGCCATGGGAGGCAGCGGCGAACAAGGCCGCCACCTGGCGGTCGCGATCCAGCGGATGGCGGGCCCCACACGATGAACAGACCAGGGAATCGGCCTCCACCGCCAGCGCCGCCGCCCGGCAGGCGGGGCAACGCAAATTGGTGGTGGCGTCCCTCGCCAGCAGGTCGGTCCAGACGGTCAATAACGCCCCCACAGCGGATCGGCCTGCATCGCGGCCTCGACGATGCCGATATCGTGCGGGCTATCGACCGAATAACTGGGCTGGAACGGATAGGGCGCGATGTGCTGGTGATGGCCGTAATCGTAAAGCCGGTTGGAATCGCAGGCTTCCTTGATCTCCAGCGGACTGGGCGCCAGGCTGGTGAACAATTTCAGGAAATCCCAGCGAAAGCCGAAGATGCCATAGATGCGCTTGGCCCCCAGCTCGGGCGTGAATTGTTTGCAATACGGAATGGGCTGGCGCGAGGTGTAAAGCACCCGGCCCGACAGATCGTGGATGATCTTCAGCGCATCCGGATTCCGGAACTGCGCCTCGTCGACGATGTCCATCGCCAGCATGGTGCCGCGCACCTCGGCCTGCCGCTCTTCCATCGGCTTGATGGTGGCGGCGATCATGTCCGGGTGCATCATCGGCTCGTCGCCCTGGACGTTGAGCACGATGTCGTCGTCGGCCACATCCACGCCGCACTTGGTGGCGGCCTCGGCGACCCGGTCCAGCGCCCGGGTGTGGGTGTCGGCGGTCATGATCACCGGATAGCCCTTGGAGTCGCCGAACGCCTTGATTTCCTCGTCGCAGGTGCAGATGGCCAGCACGTCCCAGCGCGGGAACAGCCGGGCGCGCTCGAACACATGCTCGATCATCGGGCGGCCGAAGATGGGAAACAGCGGCTTGCCGGGGAAACGGCTGGCCGCCATGCGGGCCGGGATCAGGCCGATGATCTTGCTCATGACGGGCACTCCAGGTTCCAGCGCGCCTTCCACTGGGGATCGGCGCAATAGATGCGATAGACCAGCTGCATGGTGGCCAGGGCGTCGGCCGACGAGCCGGCGGCGATGGCCCCGCCCTGCAGCACCGCGTCGGCGAATTCGGCGATTTCGTCGGCCCAGCTGGGATCGCGGTTATAGCGGGTGGTCTGTTCCTTGGGGTCGCCCTGGTCGTCTTCCCCGGCCCACACCAAGGTCAGCGTCTCGGCGCCATAGGATTTCGAGCCCGACAGGATGCCCGACAGGATCAAGGCCCCCTTGCGGCAGGTAATTTCGAGATTGAAACGATGCCGCCATTGGGTCGCGGTGGAATGCAGCATGGCGACGCAGCCGGTTTCCGAACGCATCAGGGCATAGGCATTGTCCTCGATGTCGTGGCCCCAGAAATCGTTCGAGACGATGCTGGTGACCTCGCGGAACTCGCCGCCGAACAGGCGCATCAGATCGACCATGTGGATGCCCTGGTCGAGCAGGATGCCGCCGCCGGCCACGGCGCGCTGGGTGCGCCAGTCGGAATGCGCCCCGAAAGAGATGAATTGTGACTTGCCGTAGACGCCGCGCATGTTCAGCACATCGCCCATCTCGCCCGAGGCGACGATGGCCAGCGCGTCGCGGACCGAATCATGATAGCGGTGGTTGAAGCCGTATTTGAGTTTCAGGTCGGGGTGGCGGGCCTCGGCTTCGATGACCCGCTCGATATCGGAAACGTCGCGGCCGGGCGGCTTCTCGCAAAAGACGTGCAGGCCCTTTTCCAGGCCAGCGATGGTGACGTCGGCCGCCACCTCGTTGGTCAGGCAGACGAACAAGACGTCCAGGCTTTCGGCTGCCAGCAGCGCCTCGGGGGTACGGTAATGGCGCACGCCGTCGGCGAACGCTCCCTCGGACTCGAAGGTGCGGTCGCACACCGCGACTGTTTTCATATCGGAACGAAGGTCGATGAATTGGCGCCGGCGCTTGCCGACGACGCCGAAGCCGGCGATGCCGACGCGAAGGGGCGTGCTCATGCCGGGGTCCGATACAGATCGGCCAGGGCCTCGTCGGGCCGGCCCAGGCGGGTGGATTCGCCATCCGCATCGACCGCCACCCAATCGCCGGCTTCGTCCGAGCGGTAGAAGGCGTTCAACAGCTTGATGGTGCGCAGGCAATCCTCGCGGGTCACCGGATAGGGCCGGCCGGCCTGGAAATCGGCGGCGATATCGCGATACATCGCCTCGTGCCCGAAGCCATAGACGCAGCGCGAGAAATCCTCGGTGGCCTGGGTGCAGGCGGCGGGGTCGGGGGTGAAGACCTGCAACTCGTTGACGGCGATGCCGCCGATCTGGGCCAGGCCCTTCTCGCCGACGATGGACAAGGACGCCTCGAAATCGTCGGGCCGGGCCGCCGTGGTCACCTCCAGATTGCCGATAGCACCGCCGGGATAGGTCAAGGTGGCGACCACCGAATCTTCCACCTCGATGTCGGCGCCCAGGGTGCGCATGGTGGCGTTGACCTTGTCCACCTCGCCGCCCAGATAGCGCAGCAGATCGACATGGTGGATGCCCTGGTTGGTCAGGCAGCCGCCATCCTGGGCGAAGGTGCCCCGCCATGGCGCTAGGTCATAATAGCGTTGCGGCCGGCACCAGCGGGTGCGCACCGACATGATTCGGATGGCGCCCAGTTCGCCGCTGTCGATGGCCTGCTTGACCCGCTGGACCGCCAGGTTGTAGCGGTTCTGGAACACCGGGAAGATGCGCACGCCGACGCGATCGGCCAGATCATAGGCGGCGTTCAGCTGCGACGGCGTCATGAAGGTCGGCTTCTCGACGATGACGTGCTTGCCCCAGCGCTCCATGACTTCGGTGGCGTGCTCGGCATGCATGCCCGACGGCGTGATCACCGCCACCACCTGGATGTCGGGATGGTCGCGCAGCATGGCACGATAGTCGGTATAGAAGGGCACGCCGAATTCGTCGCCATAGGCCTTGGCCTTGTCGGCCGCCAGATCACACACCGCCGTCAGACGCACCCCGCCGGTCGCGGCGATGGAGCGGCAATGGTGGCCGGCGATACGGCCGCAGCCGATGACGGCGACCTGGATGGCGTTGGGGCTCATACGGAATTTCCTTGCACGGCGGCGCGAATCAGGGCGATGACCGGAGCGAACAGATCCGGGGTGGTGGCGGAAAAGCGCGAGAAGCCGGCCAGGCACGGCTCGGCGAAATCCTTGCGATACATGACGCGGCCGTCAAGGGCGGCGTGAATGGCGGCGGCGTGGGCGCCGAAGGCGACATGACAGAAATTGCCGGCGCCCTTCAGGACCTGGAAGCCCAGGGCCTCCATCGCGGCCAGGAACAGGGCCTTGCCGGCCTCGAGACGGGCCACCGAGGCCCGCATGGCCTCGGCGTGGTCCAGCATGCGTTCGAAGGCGTGGACCGCGACGGCGCCGACCTCGTACATCGGACGGACCTTGTGCAGCACCCGGGCGACCTCGGGCGAGGCCACGCCATAGCCGATCCGGATCCCGGCCATGCCCCAGGCCTTGCCGGTCGAACGGCACACCACCAGATGCGGATGGCGGGCGATCGCCGGCACCACGCTGTCGGGATGGAAGGGGTGATAGGCCTCGTCCACCAGCATCAAGGCCCCGGCCTCGCCGGCCGCCGCGATGATAACCTCCAGCTGCTCGGGCGGGACCACCGTACCGGTCGGGCTGTCGGGATTGGGCAGGCACACCAGCTTGGGGCCTTCGGTCCGGATGGCGTGAAGCAGGCGCTCGACCGGCAGGACCGGGCCGTCGGAACCCCGTTCGTATTCGATGCCGACGACGCGGGCGCCGTACATGCGGCTGTAGACCGAATACATGGCGAAGGTCGGCACGGTATGGATGACGGTGTCGCCGGGCTCGACATAGGCCTCAAACACCGAGCGGATCACCCCATCGGAACCGGCGGCCAGCATCAGGTTGTTGGCCTCGACGCCGACCCAGGCGGCCAGCTTGGCGTAAAGCTGCGCCGATTCGGGATAGGTGCAATAGGCCTCGGCCGGCAGGGCGCGCATCACCTCGGCCACCACCCGGTTCAGCTCGGGGTCCCAGTTCTCGTTCTTGTCCAGCCACAGCCGCGCCGGGTCGCGCGGGCTTCCGCGGGTCCAGTCGGGACGGGTCAGTGTCGGGTCGGCAACGGCGGTACGTGGCGCAGGCATCGGATGCGATCGGGTCATGGGGGCTCTTACCGGAGACGCCAAACCTTATCGGCTATTTCTCGGCCCACGGCAAGCCGTGCGCCGCTCTCACACCACCGCCGGGTCATGGTCGAGCATGGCGCGGAAAGCCGGGCTGCGGCTCGACAGTTCCGAAAACGTGCCGCTCTCGACCACGCGCCCGTGATCGAGCAGGTACAAGACATCGCATTTGCGGACGGTGCTCAGGCGATGGGCGATGATGACCAGGGTCACCTGGCCGGTCAGTTCCTCGATGGCGGCCGACACTTCGCGCTCGGTGGCGTTGTCCAGAGCCGAGGTCGCTTCGTCGAGCACCAGCAATTGCGGCTGGTGGTAAAGTGCTCGCGCGATGCCGATTCGCTGCCGCTGCCCGCCCGACAGCAGCGAGCCGTTCTCGCCCAGCATGGTGTCCAGCCCTTGCGGCAATTTGCGGATGAAATCGGCCAGCCGCGACTGTTCCAGGGCCCGCCACACCGCGGCATCGTCGATGGCATCGTCGGCCAGTCCGATGGCGACGTTGCGACGGACGCTGTCGTCCAGCAGATAGATGAATTGCGGGACATAGCCCAGGGAGCGCTGCCACGCGGCGATGTCGGTCACCGGCGCGCCATCCACCAAAAGCCGGCCCGATTGGGGCTCGAGCAGACCCAGGATGATGTCGGCCAGCGTGGTCTTGCCGGCGCCCGAGCCGCCGACCAGGCCGATGGATTGGCCGCGCGCGATGGTCAGGTCGACATGGTCCAGCGAGGGCCGCTCGGCCCCGGGATAGGTGTAGCTGAGCCCATCCACCCGCACCTCGCGCTCCATCGCCAGCCGGCCCTCGCCCGCGGGCGACGGCAGGGCGGCGGCCTCCAGGCCGCGATGGTGCGCCAGGACGTTGTTCATCGCCGGGATGTTGAAGCGGATGGTGTTGAGATAAAGCACCAGCTTGTTGAAGGTCGGCATCAGCCGGAAGCCGGCCAGGGCGTAAAGCGCCAGCAGCGGCAGCACTTCGACGGTGACGCCCCCCCGGGCCCGGACCATGACCACCGCCACCACGAACGCGAACACCAGCAGGGTTTCGATGGTCAGGCGGGGTACCTCGACGATGGTCTGGTTGAAGACCTGGATCTGCGACATCTCGTGCCGCAGGCGGACGAAAGCATCGACGAAGAACGGCTCGCAACGCCGGACCCGGACTTCCTTGAACCCGCCCAGGCTTTGATTGAGGCCCTGCAAGATGACCGCGTGCAGCGCCTGCGACCGCCGGCCGCCGCTGGTGATGCGGCGATGGGTGACGACGTAGAAGAACGCCAGTACCGACCCCAGGAACAATCCCATCGCCACGGTGACCACCGGATCGGTCAGCACCAGCACGGTGAATATCCCCACGACGATCATCCCTTCGGCCACAAGCCGCATGAACGGCTTGAGCACGCCGCGAAAGACATCGTCACAGGCCAGGTTGATGTTGCGGATCAGCTCGGCGGAATTGTGCTTGAGGTGAAACACATAGGACGCGGTCATGTAGGTCCGCATCAGCTGGCTGGCACCACGGGCCACCGCATCCATGATGATGCTGTTCTCGACCCAGGCCGCAAACAGCAGCAGACCGTTCTTCAGCAGATAGAAAAGGGCGACTGCGACGGCCAGGGGCAGCACGATCTCTTCGCCGTTCACTTCGCCAAGAACGCCCAGACGGTGCGCGAACGGCAGGTGCAGCGGTTGGTCGGGCACCGCGATGGCGTTGACCAGCGGCAGGATCAGGCCCAAACCGACCATTTCGAACACCGCCGATACCCCCATCAGCGGGATCAGCAGCCACAGCCGTCGGGCACAGCCGTCGGGCAGCAAGCCGATGGAGTCCCGAACGGCGCGGATCAACCCCTTCATGGCCTTCTCCCTGCCGCCACGATATCCAAGACGCTGTCGGCGACATCTGCCGGCGCGGCCAACACCCGGTTGGTCTCGGTCCACAGCCGGGTCGCCTCGTGGGCGCTGGCCGCCCTGGCCAGAAGGTCGGGCAATGCCCGGGCCTCGCGGCATTCAAGCGCCAGTTCGGCCAGGGGCGGTCGGTCGGGCCGATTGTAGGTGTGATACCATGTCACCAACTCGGCATCCATGAACAGATAGAGCCCCACCCCCATCGGCCGGGGCGAGACCCGGCTGAAGTAGTTGAGGATGTTGAGGCTGGTCGAAAAACAGGTGGTGGCGATGTCGGCGGCACAGACCGATTGCTCGCTCTCCAGGGGGTCGAGGATGGTCTCGAGCCCGCCGGCCAGCAATTCCAGCGCCCGCAACCTGCGGGCGCCGTCTTCCTTCGGATGCGGCCGCAAGACCACCAGGGCATCGGGAAGAGCGGCCCGCAACGCTTCGCCCAGGGTGGACAAGGTCCGCCAATATCCGTCGATTTCCAGGAACTGCCCATAGAATCCGACCACCAGGCGATCGTCGGCGACGCCCAGCCGAGCCCGGGCGGCGGCGCGCATGGCCATGGGATCGGCCGCCGCCGCCAGGGCGCCGAAACGGACATTGCCGACGATCCGGGTTTGAATGCCGGGCACTTCCTTGTGGGTCAGACGCGCGCTTTCGGCATCGCCGACCAGGAAGGTCGAGGCCACCGGCCCCCAACCCGGATTGACGTCGCCCGGATAATCCTGCAGCGCGAAGGTGGGAATCGCGCCGGCCGCGGCGGCCAAGGCCTCGTCGATGCCGCGCCCCTGACCGGAAAGGCCGGACAGAATGGCATCGGGCCGGCTGGACCGCACCAGATCGGCGGCGAAGGCCAGCACCTCCCCCTCGTCCGATGGCGCCGCCACCACCTCGATGCCGGCGGTGCGCAGAACCTCGAGGGCCGGCATGGCGGCGGTGACCGTGACCCGCCAACCGGCACGACGGGTCGCCGCCCGCAAAACCGGCAGCAGATGCGCCGCCCCGCCGGTATCGCGGGCGGAAACCAACAGGTGGAAAGGCGAATCAGGAGAGAAAGGCATCGCGTACCAGTCGGGCCGCGCGGCCCTCGAGTTGCACGAACTTGTCGAACTCGCTTTCGGGCGACGACAAGCCCCGCTCGATGAAAAGATCCAGCAGCGTCGCCATGCAATGATAGGCGATCTGGCGCATGCCGTCGCCCAGTCCGTCGATCGGTTTGCCGTATCCGGCCGTCAGGTGGCCCAGGCGCACGAGAAAGACCTCGCGCTCGGGCTGATCGAACAGGCAGAATCGCTGCACGGCATAGGCAAGATCCCATACCGGCGGCGCGAATACGTCGGTGCTTTCCTCGAAATCCACCAGCATGGCCGTGCCCGCCCCGTCGTAGAGCACGTTCCCCTGATGAATTTCGCCATGCAGGCATTGGGCGCCCGGCTGTTGATGCCAGTCGGGGCGGTACTCGGCGCACCAACGCCGCAACCAGTCGCGATTGCGCTCGGCCCAACCGGGCGGAAATCCCAACCGAGGAAACTCACCCGGCTCGCACATCATCCCGGCCAGCCGGTCCCGGTGGCCAAGCAGACGGTCGTTGCGCGTTGCCGCCAGACGATGGACCGACGGGGCGACGACCGTATCCGCCAAGGCCCGGTGTGCCGCCGCCATCGCCCGTCCGAGCGCGACCAGATCGCCGTCCGAGCCGTCGAAATGGCGCGCCTGCACCAACGGTCTGATATCGAGGCGCAATTCATGGCCGTGCCACACCAAGGGAATTCCGGCGGCCAGGATCGGGTTGACGGGAACGCCGGCGGCCTGCAATCCATCGACAAGCGCCTTTTCCAGGGCCGGCGTGCCGATATGCGAGGTGACGCGCAGGAACCACCGGCCTTCCGGGCCGGTCAGGGCATAGCCGCCGATGGCGGTTCCCGCCGCCGCGGCCGGTGACAAGGCCCGCAATTGCGCCCCCTCGACCGGCAGGACCGGGCGAACCGCCTGGATCACCGCCGCCGCCAGGTCCGCGGCCGGTTCGGTGGCAAAGGTGATCCGGCCGGGGCAATCGCTGGTTTCCCAGGCATAGGTGATCCGGAACGGCACCATCACGCCGAAGGCCCCTCGAGGGCATGCCAGTCGATCGGCCGGCCGGCGGCGATGGCACGGCCCAGACGGCGACCGGCGGCCAGATCCCAGCTGCCGACCGGAATGCCCACGGCCGGCCAGGCAAAGCCCACATTCTCGCGATCGATGACGTCGCCCGGCCGCAGATCCCGGCGGGCGACCAGGCCGCTGCGGGTGTCCAGGTCACGCGGCTCGCGCGGCAGCGTCGGAAAGCAGCCGATCGCCTGCCAGCATTCGGTGATTGTCCGCAGCATGTCGGGCAGCCGGCCGATCGGGGCGGCGGTGACGACATCTTGTTCCGCTTCGTCCGGATCGTCGCAGACACCTTTCTCGATCAGGTTGGCCCCCAGCGCCACCGCCGCATACATCATCTGCTCGCCACGATAATGGCAAGACAGGCCGACCGGGCAGTCCAGCAGCCTCTTGTAGGCGGGAATCGCCGCCAGATTATGCTGCTCGGCCGGGGTCGGATTGGCGCCGGGATGATGGTTGACGATGACCCCCGCCGCCCCGTGCCGCCGCGCCTCTTCCACCGCGCGGACGATTTCCCAGACATACAGACCGCCAGCGTCGAAGATGATCGGCAGACCCGAGCCGGCGCAATGGCGGATCAGCGGCAGATGATCGACGTTGTTGCGGGCGATCTTGAGCGCCGCGCCGCCCTGGGCGACCATGAAATCCACCGCCACGGTGTCATAGACGCTGGCGACGAACGGCACCTTCAGCTCGCGACACAGGCCGGCCACGTCGGCATAGAACGACAGCGGATTGCATTTGCGCTCGATCAGCTGGCGGTAATCCTCGACGCGGCGGCCGTGCGCATGGGCATAGGCCGCCTGAATGCCGGTTCCGGCCATGCAGATCTCGGGATCGTGCAGGATTTCGGTCTTGAATACCACCGGGCCGGCGGCGGCGATCCGCCGTGCGTAGGATCGCGCCTGCTCCAGGGATTGATTGAAGAAGGTTCCCACCTCGGCCATGAACACCGGAGGGTGGCCATCGCCAACCGTGAAACTTCCGATCCGCACTTCTGTCATGGTCCTCGGCTCCGCTCCACCATCGAGACCTCCCGGCCCCGTTCATATGCCTGGCGCCACAATACATCACCCTTGTCGGATGCCGGGATGCCATTGTCACAGACCACCGTGCGCGACCGCCAGGGCTCGACGGCGTCGGCAATGGCCGCCTCGGCGGTCTTGCCGTCCTCTCGTCCCCGCATGTATGCCCCGATGATGGCGGCGACCCGTGATCGCCCCTCGCCGTCGCGAAATGGATCGATCAAATCAAGCCATGGCGAATGGTCGCCTAGGCGGGTATCGCCACCGGCCACCGCCTCAATGGCGGCCTCGAAGCCGGCGACATCACGGAAGATGACCTGGCCCACCCCGCCGTCCCGGGCGACGGGATGAACGTCGATCCCGGCAAGGTCCAGGTGCAGGGCCGGGCGGCCGGCGACGGCCGCCAGGAAACCGGCGGAATTGATCGAGGAACACACCGCCAGGTCGCCGGCCCGCGCCACCACGCTGACCCGTTCGTCGAACTGGACCCGCAGGCACCGCCCTTCGGCTTCCAGGGACGCCACCACGTCTTGCAGACCCGTCGTCCGCGGCAGGCTGTCATAGATGCTTTTCGACTTGATGATGCAGCCCCAGTCGGGATGCGCCCGCAGCAACCCCAGCACCGAGCGGTAGAAATCCACGACATGCCCGAGGGAGTTGCTGGCTTCCGGCCCGTACGAAGTATCGAGGACGGTCAGCACGAACCGTACATGCGGCGCCAAGGCGGCGCGATAGCCGGCGGCCCGTTGCGCGTCGCCGTCCTGATGCCCGTCGCCCATCACGATTCCGACATCGACCATGGTGCGGTAGTCGAGCCGGTGCACGTGGTAGAAGCCGCGATGGTACGGCCCCCAGGAAAAGACCAGATCGGCCATGCCGAAATGATGCAATGCCACCGGCAATGGGTGAATCGACCAGAAGTTCCACAAGAACACGCCACCTTCGAGCCGCAGGGCCAGGGCCAGGGCCAGCGTCTGCGGCAGGAACACCCAGCTTTGATAGGCCGCCTTGGCGTTCACCTGCCGGATGAGGGCGCGGTAGGATTCGATCAGCACCGTCAACTGGCACAGGGTGGTCCAACGCCACAGGGCAACCTTGCCGAGGCGGCGCGGAAACGCCGACGCCGCCAGTCCCAGACAGCCGACGCCGTCGATCAGCGGGCGAGCCAGGTGATCGGGCAGGAACGCGGCGTCGGCCCAGCCCAAACCCATCGTGCCGGCCCGTTTGCGGGTTGCGTCGTCCAGTGGGGCATCGCGCCGGTTGCAATAGAGCACGACGCGGGCGGGATCGAGCCCGCTGCCGTCATGCCAGTAAAGGTGGCCGCCAGCCGGATATTGCTCGAATATCCACGCGATGTTCTGCTGCAAGACGACCCCTTGCCGACGCGCCTCTGGATCGAGCTGGATTTCCGGCCGGGGCACCCGCCGGAACAGACGGCGAATCCATTGGCGCGGGCTTTCCGGCAAGACCCGCAGCAAAGAGAGAGCGGCCCGCGTCGATGGCAGCGCGACCAGTCGTGCGGCCGGACCCGGATCAAACGGCAGGTGGGCCGCCGTCCAGTCCCCCAGACAGGGAAAGCGAACCAGGCATTCCACCAAGCGGACATCGCCACCGACCCGCCCGGTCCGATAGGCGCACTCGGCGAACACCGGCAGGATCAGGGCTTCGCGATTGTAGGCGCAGTAATAGGACCGCATCGCCCGCCGGATGCCGTCGGCCTCACCACGATAGCGGTCGGGGATCCAGCTTTCGCCGTCGTCGTCCAGCGGCAACGCGTCGGCCAGGGTCAACAGGCGCCATTCCAGCCGCAAACTCAGGGCGCGGCCATGCTCGTCGGTCACCGGCAAGCCGACATCATGGACCTGCAGGCCCGGCATCACCCCGAACCGGGCCAGGAAATCCAGACATATCCGTGCGCCACGCGATACCGATTCGACGTGCAGGACAATGCCCGCGCCGTGCCGCAAGAGGGCCAGGGCCAACAATCCGGGCGTCAGGCGCAGCGCCCAGACATGAACGCCGCCGCCGCGCCGGGTCATGCGAAAATCGGCCTCAGAAACAGGGACGTGTCACGACTCTCCGCGGCGGACATGACATCGGTGGCGGTGGGCATGTCGCTGAGATAGGCCGCCGCCACCTCATCGGTAAAGTCCGCGTTGCGGGTGTAACGCATCTCGCGGGTCCGATCCTGCTCGACCGGTTCCATGCCGGAAAGCGCTCCGGACGCCATCGCCTCGACCAGCGAATCGTGGGCGGCCTTGACCGACAACATCCCCCACAAGAAAGGATCGGCGGCCTGCGGCTTCGGAAAGGCGTGATAGTACATGGCCCCGGAATCCAGCCCCTTGCTGAGCTTGTGAATGGTCGCCCCCACCATGTCGGGCCGCCGATCGGCCAGCGCCCAGAAATTGCACGAGCTGCCACGGTAATAAGGCGAGACCCCCATATGGATGTTCAACGCCCCACGCTCGACCAGCCGTTCGCACAGGGCACCCTTCAAGTAGCTCGCCCCGAAAACCACCGTATGGTCGGCCTCGAATACCGGAGCGAAGACGGACGGCGCAACCTGACTGGCGTCGCCCATCTTCAGGGCCAAAACCCGCACATTGCCCGGCAGAAAGTCCACCGACCCGAAGACCCGGTCCTCGGCCGCCATGACTCGGCCGAAATAGTCCTGCATGACCTCGGACTTGCGGAAGAAGTCCGCGACCTGGCCGGGAAACACCGTGTTACATTCCATCACCGCATAGACGGTGTCGAACACCCGGGCCAGGGAACGGATCAGCGATAGGTGTCGCGGCTGGTTGCTGGTAAAGACGGCGACGCTCATCGATCCTCCAATTCCGCCATGATAAGGGCATGATCCTGGCGCGGCAGTTCGAACCGCGAACTCGGTCGGCGTTCCATGTTCGAGCGGAACCCGATCTTGACCCCCAGTTCCTCGAGAATGGCGACGGTGTCCTGGTTGTAGCTGTTGCAGGGGTGCGCCATCGCCAGCGGGGCATGGCCGGTCAGCGCCATCAGATGACGGCGGTTCGCCAGATATTCCCGCTTCTGCTCGTCATAGCTCATCTCGCCCAGGGTGGTGAAATGCGTATAGGAATGCAGCCCCAGGATATGGCCGTGGTCATCAAGCGCCTTGAGATGGGAGTCTTCCATCCACAGCAGGTGGCGCAGCTCCTCGGCCCGCAGTCCGGCCTGCTCGACCAGGCTGTCCATGATTTCCTCGAACGGGTCGTGCCCCAGCACCCGGTCACGGAGGAAGCGGAAGCGCCGGTCGGCATCGGTGTAGAAAGGGAATTCGGCCAGGTAACGCCGCGGATCGAAATCGACCGTGGCCTTCGCCGCCATGTCGGCATAACGGGACCGGGCCAGCGCCCGTTCGAAATTGTCGTAGAAATCGTCAACGGTCGGATAAGCCACCGTGCGCAAGTAGCGGTAGACTTCCATCTTGCGCAGGTGACCCTCGAAAACCGAGGAATAGATGAACCAAAAGGCGGTCAGGCCGAAATCGGCCAGGACCGGCGCGGCGACCTCGTATTGGCACAGCAGCGCGTCGTCGAAAGTCAGGCACAGATGGTGCGGTTCCAACCGCCCCTCCACCGCCCGCTCCAGCCAGGCCTCGGCGCTCAGGATGCGCTCGGGCCCCAGATGACGCAACATGCGCGCCAGATCGTCGGCGTTGATGGCTCCCTGGCCGGCGGGGTGGCGCTGGTCCCAGAAGTGATGGAACATGACGCCGTGCGGAACCGAGGCCACGCTCATGATTTCTCCGCCACAAGAGCCCGGGCCACCATGAGGTCCAGGCGGTAATCGATATCGACCGACCGTTCGGCCGGCATGATGTAGGCGCGGGTGTCGGGAAAACCGAACCCCAGCTGCCGGCGGAAGGCATCGACCCGAGCCACATAGACCGCCCCGTTGGGCACGTAGGCCGTCGGCAATTGCTGGCGCTGGGCGTCGCTGGGCGACTCCAGCAGCGGGCACATGCGGCCGTCCCCGTCCAGGGTGGACATCCAGAACGGTGATTTCGGCGCCACGCAGACCGACATGGCCGCCGGCGCACCGCTGTCGTGACACAGGCGGATACAGGCGTCGATGTCGGACGCCAGCCGCAACGGCGAGGTCGCCTGCAGCAAAACCAGATAATCATAGGCCCCCAGACTGTCGAGGGCATGCAGCAGAACCGGCCCCAGCGGCACGGTATCGGTGGACAATTCGGCAGGACGCAGGAACGGCACCTCGCAGCCGGCCAAGGCGGCGGCGTCAGCGATGTCCTGGTCGTCGGTGGACAACACCACGCGGTCGATCAGGGCCGAGCCCTTGGCCGCCTCGACGCTCCACGCCACCACCGGGCGGCCGCCCAGATCAAGCAGATGCTTGCGCGGCAGCCCCTTCGAGCCGCCGCGCGCCGCGATCACCGCCAGCACCGACTTTCCGTCAATCATCCCTAAGTGTCCTGCAGCCCTGGCACCACCAGACCATGCGTATCGTAGCAGCTCTTGCACAGGGCCAGCTCGTCGTGGCGCATGTCCGCCAGCATGACCCGGTAATGGTTGAGGATGTCGGAATGCCAGATTTCGGCGATGGTCTGGGTGGCCAGGTCGCCGATCAGCATCATGTTGTCGGAATCCATGCAGCAGGCGGTGACCTTGCCGTCCCAGTTGATCGACAGCTTGTCGAACACTTCGGGGCATTCAGGATGGACCTTGATGACCGATTCCATTTCCTTCAGGCGCTTCAACTCGTCCAGTTCGTGCGGGCGCAGGCGGACGGCGTTGACATCGACATATTCCAGCACGGTGCGTCCGACATTGACGTGGTCGGCGCATTCGGCGGCCAGCGCCTTGAAGGCCTGGACCAGCTCGCGGCTTTCATAGGTGATGGTGGTCGACAGGTGCAGGAACGGCTTGTCGGCGTCGCCGCGCTTGGCATGCAGCTTCCTGACCGTTTCCAGCAGGCCGTCGAAGAAATCGATGTTGCGCATCTCGGCATAGCTTTTCCGATCGACGCCCTGGAACGAGAACTTCAGGGAATCCAGCGGAATCGCCAACAAGGCGTCCATCATCGCCTCGTCCAGCTTGCTGCCGTTGGTGTTGACATGGGTCAGCATGCCGGCGTCATGGGCCATGGCGATGTAATCGACCACCTTGGGATGGGACAGCGGCTCGCCCCAGCGGATGAACCGCAGCGGGGTCCGGTGCTCGCGGCACTCGGCGATGATCTTGTGGAAGATCTCGTCGGCCATGAAGCCCTTGTCACGCTTCTGCGAGAAGTTCCCGGTCGGACACATCAGGCAGCGGAAATTGCAGGTGTTGGTCAGTTCGACATCGATCAGCCGGGGAAAAGCCGGCAGGTTGGCCAGCTTCTGCTTCGAGTTGCCCTGATTGCAGGAATCATAGATCGGCTGATAGGGATTTTCTCGTGTCACGTCCATGTCCGCCAAGCACTCACGAAAGGCGATCAGACGACGCACCCGCAGGGTCGACGTCGTAACCGCGGGATTCGAGGAGCATCACCTCCCAGAAACGTCGGGCAGCGTTGCCGATGCTGCCGAAACTGCAAAAATACTCCAGAACGGCATCGCGATCTATGACCTTGCCGGCCCGCAGCATCGCCACCAGATCGGCGGCGCCGCTGATGACCGGGGTCGGACCCAGCAGCGCGCGATCGATCAGCGACGGCACCGGGCAGACCGGATAATAGGGCTTGCCGGCCGCCAGGGTCTCGACGAAGGCGCCGGAATTGATCGGCCCGACCACGAAGTCGGCCCAGGCCAGATGCCGGTCCAGACCACTATCCTTGACGATCTCCGCCTCCAATCCGAAGCGCCGCAACGCCTCGGCATAATAGTCCAGGTTCTGCGGCCCCGGATGGAGTTTGACCCGAATGGACGCACATCCCATTTGGTGCAAGGCGGCCACGGTTTCCACCATGTTGGCGAAGATATTCGAGGTGAAGGCCGGAGTGTCGTCGCAATCGGCATAGATGGGCAGCACCAGCGCCCGGCCGGTGGCCAGCGGCGCCATCGCCGGACGGCGCAGGATTTCCAGCGCGGGATAGCCGGTGCGGACCGCACGCGCCGGGCCGCCGGTCGAGGCGGCCCATTCCTCGTTCTGACGGCCCCACGACAGCAGCCGGTCCACCGCCGGCGGACCATAGGCGTCGCCGCACCGGCTGTCATAGCGCTGGCGGGTCAGGAACATTCCGTTCAGCAACTCATCGACGCCGACCCCTTCGCCCCGCGCCACCTCGGCGATGATCCGGCACACCGCGTTGGTGGAATCGCCCAGCACGACCCGGGAAAAGCGATGGCGGCGGAACAGACGGCGGTGGCTCTTGACCTGGCGGGCCATGTCCTCGATCCAGCCGGTGGCGAAAATGCGCTGGCGGATGAAATTGCGCAGCCCCAGTTCGACCCCGGTGGCCGGCCGGGCCGCCCAGGCCTGCTCGTAGGCATCGATGATGGCGCGGATTTGTGCCTTTTCGGCGCCGGTCAGGGTGACGGCGGGCAAGCTGACCGGGACGACCCCGTCGGTCAGCCAGCGCCACAACAATTTCGGCCGCTTCGGCATGATGCCGGCCATGATGGCCGGAGCCACCCCGGCCGGGAAATCCTGGGTCAGGGTGCGCACCGTGGCCCAGTTGGACAAGATCAGCACCGTCGATGACTTGCGCCGCCGGACCAACGCCAGGACCCGCCCGGCCAGGTCCAGCGCCTCGGTGTAGAGGCCGCGCATCACCCGCCGCGACCACGGATCAGGCAGCGGGGCGCCATAGCCGTCAAGGCGTTCGGAAAAACCCTTGTCGCCGGGTGCGGGGGCATCCAGCCGGTCGATCAGCAAGATACCGTGCCGCGCACAGGCTTCGGCGGCGATCTGGCGCTTCTGGATCGCATCGACCAGATCCAGCTCGGCCCGCATGTCCAGCAAGACCATCTCGCGCGGGCGAAACCGGGTGCAGGCGCGATCCAGCGCGCACGCCAGGCGCTCGAAGGCGTTGCCGGCCAGGCTGACGTCGCGGACGAACAGCTTGCCCAGCGACACCCCGTCGAACCGCGACGCGTCGTGCCCGTCGAGGAACACCCACTGGCAATGACGCTGATGGCACAGATGGGGCGCGCCCCGTTCGGCCGGCCAATCCGTCAGCATGGCTTCGAAATGGATGGCCGGCTGGCCGCGATCCAGGCAATCGCGCCAGGCCAGCCAGTCGGTGCTGACCACCAGGGTTTCGGGATCGACGGCCAAGCCGGCGACGTGACGGCGATGCGAGACCAGCATCAGCCGTGGAAACACCCGATCCAGCCGGGAATCGACGATGGCGACCGAAAGATCGCGGGGGGGGGCCGACACTGCCGTCACAGGACCAGGAAGTTCCTGATCATCGTCAGACCGGTTTCACCGCTCTTTTCCGGGTGGAACTGGCACCCGATCAGGTTGCCGCGCCGCACCGCCGCCAGGACCCGACGACCGCCATAGGCGCATTCGGCCAAGATATCGGCGCGGTCGTCGGGCTGACCGGCGAAGGAATGGACGAAATAGACGCTGGCCGGGTCGGACAATCCGGTCAGCAGCCCCTGACCCCAATGGTCGGTGATCAGCTGGTTCCAGCCGATATGCGGTACCTTGACCGGGCGGCCGTCGATCCCGGTGGCGGGAATGCGCCGCACCATGCCGGGAACCAGACCCAGGCCCGGGTGATGGCCGAATTCCTCGCTGCCGTCGAACAACATCTGCATGCCGACGCAAACCCCCAGGAACGGGCGGCCGGTGGCGGCATAGGCCTTCAACGGTTCGACCAGGCCGCGCGATTGCACCCCGGTCATGGAATCGGCGAAGGCGCCGACCCCGGGCAGGACCAGACGGTCGGCCCGCGTCACCTGCTCGGCGGTTTCGGCCAGTTCGACGGTGGCTCCGCAATGACGGAAGGCCCGGGCGACGGACAAAAGATTCCCCGCCCCGAAATCGACGATGGTTACTTTGGCGGTCATAGCTTGCGCACCGGCAGGTTGCGGGCCAGCGACTTCTCGCGGATGGCCGGCAAGGTCAGTTTGTCGTAATGCAGCATGTAGGCGATGGCGACGGCGTCGGCGCCGCCCTTCTCGACCACCTCGGGCAGATGGTCGAATGTCCCCATGCCGCCCGAGGCGATGACCGGAATGGTGACGGCGTCGTTGACCGCCTTGACCAGTTCCCAGTCGAAACCCTTGCGGGTGCCCTCGCGGTCGACCGAGGTCAGCAGGATTTCCCCCGCCCCCAATTCCTGACCGCGCCGCGCCCATTCGACCACGTCCAGGTCAGTATGCTCGCGGCCGCAATCGCGATAGGCCTCCCACCGGCCGGGGCCGCTGCGCTTGGCGTCGATCTGCAACACCATGCATTGCGAGCCGAACCGCTCGGCGACTTCCGAGATCAGCTCGGGGCGCAAGGTGGCGGCGGAATTGATCGCCACCTTGTCGGCGCCCGCCCGCAACATGTCGCGCACGTCATCGACCGAACGCAGCCCGCCGCCGACGGTGATCGGCACGAACACCTCTTCCGCCGTGCGCCGCACGATGTTGGTCAAGGTGTCGCGGTTGTACAAGCTGGCCACCGCGTCCATGTACAAGATCTCGTCGGCGCCCTGCTGGTAATAGCGGCGGGCGAAGGTCTGCGGATCGCCGACCACCCGCACGCCTTCCAGCTGAATCCCCTTGATCAGGTTCGGACCCTTGATGTCCAGCCGGGCGATCAGACGAAGATTGGCCATGATCGCTTAGTTACCCTGCCAGACCGTGTTGCGCAGCTTCCATTCGCCCTTATCCAGACGCCACAGATGGGGCGAGCGGAAACGGTCGGCGAGGTGAAGGAAGTAGTCGCGATCCATGATCGGCTGCTCGAACAGGCGCGCCGCCTCGGGGAATTCCGTTTCGGGCAGCGACAGATAGCTCAGCAGTTCGTCGATGAAGCGTTCGGGGAATTCGCCGTCATAGCGCTTGACCAGGGCGACGCCCTCGTCGCGGGTGATGTCGCCCGAGCGGATTTCCTGCGCGGCGTCATAGGTGGCCCGGCCGATGCCGAACTTGATGTTGGTGGTGAAATAATGCAGATCGTCGATGCGGTCGTCGATGCTGTTGTACTTGGAATAGGTGCCGGGCGTCCGCTCGGGCGAGGCCTGGAAGCCGCCATGCTCGACCGAGTAGTAGTAACAGCTCTGCGGGTGCCACTTGGTGTAGTAGCCCAGATAATGGACCTCGGTTCCGACCCGCTTCAGATCTTCCGGATTGGCCGGCAGATAGGGCTGCAGATCGCTCTCGTCCACACCGAAATCGCCGATCAGGTCGGCCACCGAGACGCCGCCCAGATAAATCTGCGACTTGTCGGGCGCGGTGAAATAGCGCCAGTCGCGCAGGGCCTTGTCGTTGTCGGCGATGGGATTGCCGTACTCGGCCTCGTTCTCGCCGTAGAACACCAGCGGGATGTCGTAAAGCACGCTCATCTTCGGGGCCAGGGCCTTCTGGCCGATGATGAAGGCCTGGAACGGGTGGTAGATGGTCTCGACCGACAGGCGGGTCAGCAGGCGGTGGACCCGGCCGTTGGGGGTGACCAGATTGTTGTCGAACCCCGCATGGATCCATGCCTGGAAGTTCTTCCAACCCCAGTCGGTGTAGATGTGCGGCGCCCAGGTCACCGTCAGCGGATGCATGCCGTATTTGTGCTTGAGCAGGTGGGCGGCGTAGAAGCTGTCCTTGCCGCCCGAGCCCGGGACCACGCAATCATAGCGCCCGTCGGTGCGGCGGAAGCGGTCGCACAGGTCGCGCAGCTGGCGGTCGCGCTCGTCCCAGTCGATCGCCGCCTTGGTCTGGGCGGTCCGGCAGGCGTCGCAAACCCCGTGCTCGTCGAAATTGATGGTCTGCTTGACGCTTTCCTTGGTGTGCTTGTACTCGGCGGTCGAGTTGGGCCGCTGGTTCGAGATCACGCAAGACCGGCAGAAGCGCACGTCGGCGGGCAGGCCATACTTGGTCGGCAAATCCCCATCACGCTGGAAGGGAGCGAAATCGATCTCAACATGACGAGGAAATCTGAACATGGGGGTGCCCTTGCAAATCAGCCGAAGATGGATGCGAACTCGCCGTTCGCACGTTCGAAGTCGTCTAGACGACCGATGTCGATCCAGTATTCCCGCACCGGAAAGGCCGACGTCAATCTTTGCCCGGCGATCAGGGTGGAAAACAGCTCTGGCATGTCGAAATAGCGCCCTTTCGGCACAAGGTCCAGTGCCGAGGGCGAAATCGTGTAAATGCCCGCATTGACGAAAAACGATTGCACCGGCTTTTCGACCACGCTGGCGATGCGGTCGCCATCCAGGTTGACCACGCCATAGGGAACCTGGAAGTCGTATTCGCGCACGCACATGGTCGCCTCGGCGCCCTGTTCGTCGTGAAACTTGAGCAGGCTGGCGAAGTTGACCTTGGTCAGGACGTCGCCGTTCATCACCACGAACGGAGCCTCGGGCCGTTCCGGCATCAGCGACAGCGCCCCAGCCGTGCCCAGCCGGTCCTTCTCTTCGAGATAGCGGATCTCGCAGCCGAAGGCCGAGCCGTCGCCGAAATGATCCTTGACCTGATCGGCCCGGTAATTGACCGAGATGTAGAAACGCCGGAAATCCATCGCCACGAAATTATCGACGATGGTTTCCAACAGCGGCTTGCGGCCGACCTTCAGCAGCGGCTTGGGCGTGTCGTCGGTCAGCGGGCGCAGGCGATTGCCCAACCCGCCGGCCATCAGCACCACCCAATTGGGCCGGGCTTCGTGGCGACGATGCAGTTCGGTGTCGAGAACCAGATCGACGACGCGGCCATCGGGGGCGACGATCGGCAATTGGTGGATCACCGCGCTGCTAAGGATGTCCAGCAGATGCGCCGGGCTGTCGCTGGGCCGGCCGAACCGGAACCGGGTGTTCATGATGGCCTGAACCGGGGCCTCGAGCCCGGTGCCGCGCAGGATGCCGCGCCGGACGTCGCCGTCGGTCACCGTTCCCAGCAGATGGCGTTCTTCGTCCACCACCAGGCAGATTTGCAGCCCGGCTTCGTCCAGGACGGCGATGGCCGACCCGATGGGGGTGTCCGGCCCGATCAGTGTTTTATGCCAGCTCATCGGCAAACCTCGTCTCCGATCGGTCGGGCGGGATTTCCCGCTACCCTTGCGCCATCCGCGACATCGCGAATCACCACGGCACCGGCCGCGACCAAAGCGCCCGCGCCGATTCTTATTCCCTGTATCACCGTCGCACCGGTCCCGACCAGCGTCCGTTCGCCGATCCTGACGTCGCCGGACAGAACCGCCCCCGGAGCTATATGCGCATGGGCACCGACCTGACAATCATGATCGATGGCGGCGCGGGTGTTGACGATGGCGTCGCATCCGACGCGACAGCCGGTTTGCACCACCGCACCGGCCAGGATCTGGGCGCCCTGGTCCAGCACCACGTCGCCGCCGACCACCGCCGAGGGATCGACCAGTGTGGCGAAGACGAAACCCCGTGCCCGATAGGCGGCGTACACCTTGGCGCGCAAATCGGCCGGACCGACGGCCCCGATCCCGTTGACCACCCGGGTCCGGTCGCGGTCGCAGCGCTCCAGCGCCTCGTCGCCGCCCAGAACCGGCACCCCCAGAACCGTCGAGCCGACCCGGCCGGGATCGGCATCGACCAGACCATCGACCATCGTTCCGGCGCGGCGCAGGGCGTCGATGACCACCTTGGCATGACCGCCGGCCCCGATGACGAAAACCTGCTTGGTCACGGCTCGATCCTTTCGCCCGCCCGATAGGCCCGGCCGGCCGGCCGCCCCAGCAGGTCCCAGTAGCGGGCCGGCGACAATCCGTCGCCCGGCCGCTTGACCCCCAGATTGGCCATGGTGAAGGGATCGCCGGCGGCGATGTCGCCGGTCGCCACCAGACTTTTGCGCGCCACCATCATGTTGCGGCTTTCCGTCGCGGTCGGGCGCTTGTCGGCCTCGCCCAGCATGGTCTCGACGGCCCGGATGCTGCGCACCATCTGGGCCAAGGCGGCCGGCTCCAGCGATGCCTTGTGGTCCGGCCCGGGCAGCGAACGGTCCAGGGTCATGTGCTTCTCGATGACCACCGCCCCCAGGGCGGTCGCGGCCACCGCCGCCTCGAGGCCCTCGGTATGGTCCGAGAACCCTACCGGCAACCCGAAGGCCCGCGACAATGTGCCCATCGCCCGCAGATTGACCTCGGCCGGCGGGGCCGGATATTCGGTGGTGCAATGGAGCAAGGTGACGTTGGCCGCCAGTGCGGCCCGCCCGGCCGCCGAGGCGAAAGCCGCCGCGAAGGCCGACGACGACGGATCGCCCAGCCCCAGATAGCCGTGCGCCAGAACGCCCAGGGCATCCTCGACATCGGCCAGGGTGCACATGCCGGTGGACAAGATGACCGGAACCCCGGTCGCGGCGGCGGCGTGCAGCAGGGGGGCGTTGGTGATCTCGCCCGATGGCAGCTTCAGGCGCGGCAATCGCAATTCCTGGGTCAGGAAGCGCAAGGACGGCAGATCGAACGGCGTCGACAGGAATTCGATGCCCCGCTCGGCGCAACGGCGCCGCAGGACGTGGTGCGCCTCGTCCGACAATTCCAGCCGGCGCAGCATCTCGAACTGGCTTTCGACGGTTCCGGTGGTGCGCTTCTGGTAATCGGCCTTGGGCGCGTCGATGGCGGCGATCTCGGTGGCGCGGAAGGTCTGGAACTTGACGATGTCGGCACCGGCTTCGGCGGCGGCATCCACCAGCGCCAGCGCCTGCTCCAGCTTGCCGTCGTGATTGACGCCGGCCTCGGCGATGATGGTCACGGCCATGACGATGTCTCCGGCAGGTCGAAGAAGGGCTTGCGCCTGAGCTGGGCGATATCGATGCCGGCCAGGATATCGGCTACCGTCCGGCCGACATCGCCGCCGCCGTAGGGGGGCTGCATGGCGTCCAGGGTGGCGCGAAAGGCCGGGCTCAGGCCTTGTTCGATGGCGGCGGCGATGGCGGTGGCGTCCAGATCATCGCAATGGATCACCGATTGCGCCCGCAGCCGGCCGGCCTGGCGATCGCCGATATCGATGGTGGGCACCTTCAGGGCCGGCGCCTCGATCAGGCCGCTCGAGGAATTGCCGATCACCAGCGAAGCGCGGCGCATCACCGAAAGATAGCGTCGCTGCCCCAGGGTATCGTGCAGACTGACCCGCTCGGGCCGGGCGGCGGCGAAGGCCGCCAGGCGCCGCGAGACCACCTGGTGGCCGGCATCGGCATTGACCCCGGTGATGACGATCCGGGCCTGGGGAAAGCCATCCAGCGCCGCCAGCAGATGGTCGATGGCCGCGCCCTCGTCGCCGTCGCGGCGGGTCACCGGATGGTAGGTGACCAGAAAGGTCGGCGAACGGAGCGCCACGCCGAGATCCTGGTCCAGCACCGCATCGGGCAGCGGGTCCAGGGCCAGCGCGCTATCGACCCCGGGGGCGCCGACGGTGAAGATGAAGGCCGGATTTTCCCCCATCTGCCGGATGCGGCGGGCATAGGGCTCGGCGGCGGCGAAATGCAGCGATGCCATCTTGGTGATGGCGTGGCGGATGGATTCGTCCACCGCTCCCTCGGTCACCTCGCCACCGTGCAGGTGAGCCAGCGGAATCGCCAGCAGCAGCGCCGCCTGGGCGGCCGCCAGGATCTCGAAGCGGTCGCCCAGGACCACCACCAGATCGGGCCGCAGCGCCGCCAGCGCCTCGGCCATGCCGATGGTGCCGCGTCCGACCGCGCGGGCCATCGCCAGCACACTGTCGTCGGGTTCCAGCATGGGCACCGAGGTCACGCTGAAACCGTCAGCCGTGATCTGATCGACGGTGTGGCCGAACCGATGGTCCAAATGCGCACCGGTGGCGATCACCGACAGGTCGAGGCCTGGATGCGCGCGCACGGCATCCATCACCGGGCGCAGCAGCCCGTAATCGGCACGAGCGCCGGTCACCACCGCCACATGCCGGGTTGATGTCACGACAGCGCCTCCCGCACGGCGTCGATGACGCGCGACTGTTCGGCGTCGGTCAGATGCGTCGAGCAGGGCAGCGTCACCACGCGATCCCACACCCCGTCGGCGACCGCCATGTCGGTGGCCGGCGCGACCCGGTAGGGCTCCTGCAGGTGGATCGGCTTCCAGAACGGCCGGGCCTCGATGCCCTTGGCCCTCAGCTTCTGGCACAAATCGGCGACGCTCGACGACAGCACCAGGCCCGAGAACCAGCACGCACTTTCGGCCCACTCGGGGACCGGAAAGCGCCCGACCCCGGCCAGGCCGGCGAAGGCCTGGTCATAGGTCGCCGAAATCCGCCGCTTGGCGGCAACCAGGGCGTCGGCCCGCTCCAACTGCGCCACCCCGACCGCGGCCTGAATATTGGTCATCCGGAAATTGAAGCCGACCCGATCGTGGTCATAGGCCGAGCCCACCCGGGCGGTGGTGCTGAGATGGCCGACCAGCGCCATCTGGACCGGATCGTTGCCCAGCACCGCGCCACCGCCGCCCGAGGTCACCGTCTTGTTGCCGTTGAAGGAAAACACCGACAGGTCGGCCCCCATCGCCCCCACCGGCCGCCCCTTGTAGCGGGCACCCAAGGCGGCGGCGGCATCGGCCACCACCGGCAGGCCGAAATCGCGGGCGATGGCGCCGATGGCATCCATGTCGGCCGGCTGACCCAGGGTGTAGACCGGCATGATCGCGGCGACCCGTGCCCCGGTGGCCTTGTGGCGCAGGGCCCCGCCGCGCCGTTCGGCCTGGGTTTCCAGCATCCGGCGCAGCAGGACCGGGTCCAGGGTCCAGGACCCGGCATCGACATCCATCAGCCAGGGCCGCGCGCCGCAATGGCTGATGGCGTTGGCGCTGGCGATGAAGGTGAAGCTGGGCAGCACCACCAGATCGCCAAGGCCCACTCCCGCCGCCACCAGGGCCAATTGCAGCCCTGTCGTACCGCTGGAGGTGGGAACGGCATGGGCGGCACCGGCCGCTTCGGCGGTCAGGCTGGCCAGGCGATCGACGAACGGCCCCACCGACGACACGAAGGTCGAGGTGATGCATTCCTGCAGATAGGCCGCCTCGTTCCCGCCCAGATTCGGTACGCACAACGGAATCATTGGCCCCTCACATCTTCTGTTCCAGGCTTTTATGCCGCTCCTCGTGGACCAACTCGGGGACGGCGCGACGCACCGCGGCCACCACCTCGTCCTTGGCCCAGTGCGCCGAGTCCCGGATCGCCGCGATATCCTTCAGGAAGGCCGCCACGGTCCCGGCCGGCGGCGGCGTCTCGACCACCACGCCCAGGGCGGTGAAGCGCGAGGTGTCGATGCGGTCACCGGTCCGGTGGAATTCCTCGAACGGCTTCTCGCCGGTCGTGTCGGACGGGGCGAACCAGCACGGCCAGCTGCCCTTGGGAATGGCGGTCATCGCCCGGGCCTCGTCCTCGCTGGCGCACAGGATCGGCTCGAGACCATGATGGCGCAAGAAGGCCACGGCGATGTCGGAAAAGGTCATTAGGTCGCTGTCGGGGTCGAAGCGCGGAAAGAACACTTCGTTGGCCCGCCCCAGGAAGGCCGCCAGCAGGCACAGCTGCCCGGATTCCTCGTGCGAGATGAAATAGCGGCGCACATCGGACGGTGCCGCCAGCGGCTGTCCCTTGGCCAGGCGGCTTTCGAAGCCCTCGAGCAGACTGCCGGCGGAAAAGGCGACGTTGGCGAAACGGGCCGAGCTGGCCACGGCTTGGCCGGCCTGCTCGAACAGCACCTTTTCCATCAGGTTCTTGGTGGCCCCCATCAGGTTGACCGGGCGCACCGACTTGTCGGTCGAGACCGAAAAGATTCGCGACAGCCCCCGGGCCGACGGGTGATCCAGGAAACGCGACAGCGCCCCGACATTGACATCGACCATGCGCAACAGGCTGTAGACGTCGCGTTCGGACCGCACATGCTTGACGGCCGAGAAGTTGACGAAGGCGTCGTAAGGGCCGTGATCGGCGGCGAAGCGCAGGAACTCGTCGGTGCCGAAATCGACGCTGACGGTCTTGAAATCCTCGGGCAGCGCAAGGTCCGAGGACGAGCGCAGGTCGCGGACGATTTCCACCAGGGTATTTTCGTTGACGTCCACCAGATGCAGGCTGGCCGGCCGGAAGCGGACCACCTGTTTGACGAACGCCCCGCCGATCGAGCCGGCGGCGCCGACCACCAGCAGGCGCTTGCCGTCAATGGCTGCCCGCAGCGCCGGGGAATGGGCGTCGATATCGTCGGCGAACAGGGCGCGGGTGCGCCGAAGAATGCGAGACATCAACGGGTCGGCGGTATGAAAATGGGTCACGGACGATCCTCGACGCCAGAGCGGACGGAAATGCCAAGAAGGCGGGGAGCGAAAACGCGCTCGGGTCCCATGCAGGCCTTGGCGCGGTCGAAGGTGGCCTGCGGCGCCTTGAGATCGGTGATGATCGCCGCCTCGGCGGTGGGAAACGCCTTGGCCGAGCGCTGGACGGCCAGCGCGACGCACCGTTCCCTCTCGGCCGCGTCATCGACGAATCCCAAAATCTCGACGGGATGATCCAAGGCCGCCAGCACCGCCATCTCGCCGATCTCGGACGCCCCCCACAACACCACCCGCTTCCAGCCGCGACCGGTGCAGGCGGCGAAGATATCGCCGTATTCCTGGCGCGCGGCCCGGACCAGATAAAAGGATTGTCGCAGGAATTCGGCGGTCAGGCGCCCCTTCTCGGCCAGGCCGGTCGGCGTCAGATAATAGGCGTAGCGATTGGCCGGGGCCATCGCCACCTTGATCAGGCCGGTCTTGACGCACCTTTTGAGATAGGCGTTGGCCAAGCCCAGGGCGATCCCGAGATCGCGGGCAATGGTCCTTTGGGTGACCCGGCTGTTGCTTTCGATGGTGGAGAGCAGCTTCAACAGAAGCCCGGGTTCGTCCCCGGTAAGCGCCTTGTCGACGGTTTCTGGCATGGGTACCCCTGCGAGGATGCCCAGCCATACCATGTTCATCCCATGAACGTCAATCCGCCGCTCCGGCCGCATTTTGGTCTTGCCGCCCTGGCCGCCGATACGGCATGAAGGCCGGTATGTTCCCCACCCTTCCCACGACCTCTTACGGTCTAACGCTTGCGGCTGTCGCCTTGGTAGCTCTGGCGCTGACCTTCGCCGGACTGTTCCGTCACCCGCCGGCCGAGCCGTCCCGACAAGGCGCGCGTGCCCTGATGATCGGCTGGACCGCCCTGGTGAGCCTGGAATTCTGGATATTCGGACCATCCTCTTATCTTGCCACCTATGCCGATCTGGATTTCACCCCGCTGGTGCAGACCTATCTGGTCGCCCAGCATCCGGGCGGACAGTTCGCCCATGCCTTCGCCGGCGGAAACGATGTCGCCGCCCTGGGCTTGTTCACCGGGCAGTATGTGGCGCTCGACCGCTTGCTGCTGTCCGCGCTGCCCCTGTGGGCGACAAGCGCGATCTTACGCATCGCCCAGGAAGGGGTGGCCCTGGTCGGCATGTACCTGCTCGCGCGCCGATCGTTGGGCGCCGACCGGCTGATGGCACTGGCCGCGGCGGCGGTCTACACCCTGAGCAACCAGTATTTCGTCAAGCTGACCTGGGTTCACGGCCTGGGATTTGCCCTGATCCCGCTGTTGATCCACGTGGCGGTGGGACGCTCGGCGCGCAAGAACTATTGGCCGCCGCTCGTTGGAATCGGCCTGCTGCACGCCATTTCCAGCACGCCCACCCACAGCGGAATGGCGGCCTTCGGCGCCCTGGTCCTGTCACTCGCAATCGTGCCACGCTGCCGGCCACTGAAAAGCATGATGGGGATCGGCGCCCTGGGCGGCCTGCTGATCCTGAATTGGCACGAATCCCTTTGGGCCAAGGCGCAACTGTCGCCCTACGCCTTCCGCTCGGCGGAAACCGTTCTCGCTCTCGCCCCGGTCGACACTCTGGTTCACGCGACGATTCAGATCACCGACCTTGCCGACCACCGTATCGCCTGCCTCTGGGTGAGCCTAGCCGCGCTCGGGCTGGCCCGGTCGCCACGTTGGCGAAGGATGGCGGTGGTGCTGCTGATCAGCGCCGTCGGCGGGCTGGTCATCCAGAACCTGCCTTGGGCCAACTTGGGAAAGCTGAAGCCGCTGGCCAGCCTCAACTGGGACCGGGTCCGGCTGTCCCTGGACGTCCTGGCCCTGATGACCGTCTGCCTTGGAGCCGCCGCCCTGGCGGCTGCCGGCCGTCGACGCGCCAGCCATGCCGTATTTGCCGCCGTCGGCGGATTGGCCGTCGCCAACCTGGTTTGGTGCAAGGCCTATAATCTCAGCACCTGGATCAGCCTGGGCGGTCTGGCCAACGACGTCGCCGGGCTGGAAAATGTTGCCGCCATCCGGTTGCCCACCGCCGAACCGGTTCGGGTCGTGACCTTGCCCTACCGCATGCCGAACAACCTGGCCGCCGCCGCCGGGTTAAGCAGTTTCGACGGAATGTTCAACCTGAACCTGACCAACTATTCGTATTTCTGGCTGCATGCCGTCCTGAAGCATCCCGGCGACGCTGAATCCAGCTATATCACGCTGGAGACTGCGGCGTTGGACATGAAGTGTTGCGCAAGCATCGACCTGACTGTGCATGCCGATCTGTCCATGCTGCGCTTGGTCAATGTCGGCTATGTCCTGAGCGCCCTGCCGTTGACAGGGGCCGATGTCCGGCAGGTCTGGGGACCGCCGCCGGACCAGGACCTTCCCAGTCGCCGCACCGATCCCGTCCGCCAGCGCGTCATCGGCTATCTGCGCGAAATGGTGTCGGCTCCGCGGATTCGGGTCTATGCCATCGGCAATCCAGCGCCTCGGCTGTATCCCGCGCGCCGTGCCGTCGTCAGTCCCGAGAACGATCGTCATCCCGAATTCTACGAACTGGTCCGCCAGCACGGCCCAGACGGCGGCATCGTCGCCCCCCAGGACACCCTGGCCAGCCTGCGGCCGACCAATAGCCTGTCGGTGGCGCGGTTCGATCTGATTACGGACGGAATTGTCGCCCAGGTCGATGCCCCGGATGGTGGCGTGGTCGTCGTGTCGATTCCGTTCTCGCCGTACTGGAGCGCCAAGGCCGACGGAAGTCCGGCGGTTCTCCAGCCGGTCAACGGCTCACAGATGGCCGCGGCCATTCCGGCCGGCACCCGTTCGGTCGAACTTCGCTATCATCGACCCATGCTGCGGGAAAAACTGGGGCTCCACTGAAGCCCCAGCTCTCGATCCGGTCCCGAGATTACGACGCGGCGTCCGTCGCGGCGGTCGCCACCGAAGCGGTCTTGTTGCGCCGCTTCTGCTTCTGGCCGCTGAAGAAGTAGTAATAGACCGCCCGCCAAGCCGCCTTGATCCAGCTGACCGGATCGGACGGCTGCGCACCCCGGAAAATCCGGAAGCTCAGCAGATACGTATTGAAGATGGAACCGATGAAATTATAGACGCTGGTGATCGGCAAACTGGCCAGTGGCTTCAGTAGCGGCTGCATGAAGTCCGGAAGATTGCAGAAGATCGGCCCAAGATATACCAGGTTGACCTGAATCCGGCGCTCGATCGGGGTGTAGTTGGTCAGGACGGACTCGTTTCTATACGTATTGTTATAGTCGAAATCGTCCGGAAGAACATTCTTCAGCTTGGCGTATTCGGTCAGTTCCGTCTTCGGGAACGGGCAGAACACGCTGAAGGTCGTCGCCGTCGGCGCCGCCTTGCGAGCAAAGCTGATCGAGGTGAAATCGTCTTCCAACGTCGTCCCGGGCAGCCCCAGCATGGTGTTGGAATGGGTGTAGATGCCGTATTTGCGCGACACCTCGTAGGCGTCCAGCATCACCTTGTCCGGCATGTTGCGCTTGAGCACGGTCATCCGGGCCTCAAGAACCCCGGTCTCGATGGACATCGACACCGAACAGCAGCCGGCCTTCTTCAACAGCCGGCCGACATCGTCGGTCAACCCGTCGGCGCGGATCAGGCAATAAAACGGCAGACCGATCTCCGCCGAATAGCGTTCGGCGAATTCTTCCAGCCAGGCATCGGCGCGAATCGCGAACACGTCGTCGGAAAAGCGAATGAACCGCAATTCCGGATAGGTCTCACGGACATGCTTGATTTCGGCCAGCAGGTGATCCACCGACCGGCGGACGAACAGCTTGCGGCCGTCGCCCTTGAACATGCGGTTGAAAGCATGGTTGAAGCAATAGGTGCACTTGTAGGGGCAGCCCCGCTGGGTCTGGAACGACCGGATGCCGACGCGCTGCAGGTTGGGATCGAAGTCATAGATCAGCGAGCGGTCGAGGAACGGCAGCGAGTCCAAATCCTCGATCACTTCCTTGATCAAGGTGTCGGTCGAGGATTGCAACACGTTGGGGATGCCGGAAAAATCCTGCCCGGCTTCGATCCGGTCCAAAATCGCCGGCAAGGCGTTGTCGCCATGCCCGACGACAATGGCGTCGAGGCCCATCTTGTCGAGGACTTCCGGGAAATAGGTCGGATGCGGCCCCCCCATGACGCGCCAGACCTTGCGCCCGGTTTGGCGCATATAGTCCTTCACCTCATTGTCGCCATCGATGAAGAACTGCTCGTTGGCGGTAATCGTCGAATAGCCGATCACGTCGGGTTCGAACTCGCGCAACGCCTCTTCCATCGGCTGGCGGGTCAGGACGCATAGCCGCGTCTGGTGGCCCTTGCGCTTGGCAATCGCCGACAACAGCATGACGCCCAAGGGCTCGGAATAGAACAGGTGGGATGTGACGAAGAGTATTTTCATGGGGGCGGAGTATTGCATGGCAGCGAACCACAAATCCACCACATCCTGTGTGGGGTCATCGCGGCGGTGGGCCGCCGGAAACTGCTGAAATTTGCGTCAACCGGCTTTGCAGCACGACCATCTCAAGGGCCGCCCGGCCCGGATTGCTCGGGACGCGGCAACAGCACGAGCGAAATCAGGGCCAGCCCCCCCGAGGCCGCCAGAAACAGGGCATGCATCAGAACGCTCGTGGCAAAGGCCAGTTCCGCCGGCACGCCGGCCAGCACCGCCGTCGCGGTCCACGCCCCCTGTATCGGGCCGAAACTGGCCAGCCCATTGATGGGTAGCACGAAGGCCAGAACCGCGGCGCAGCCGCAAAACATCGTCACCATCGGGTGCTGGTCGGCGCCAAGGGCGATGGCGCACCAATGGAAGAAGGTGAAATTGACCGCGAACGTCAGCAGGCTGACCAGATACAGAACCCACAATCCGCGACGCCGATCGACGCCGCTCAGGATGCCGCACAGCGGCCGATCCAGGCGGGCCATCCATGGACGCTCGGCAAATGACGCCACCAGGCGGTGCAGGGCGGCCACCACGCGCGGCAACAACAACGCCGCCAAGGTGGCGCCGATGGCCAGCGCCACCGCGGCCGGAACCAACGGGTCCAATGCCGGGATCATCGGCCCCAGCCAGGCGGTGGCGACGCCGCCGAAGAATAGCACCGCCAGCAGATCGTACCCGCGCAGGGCCAGCAACAGCCCGGCCGAATGCCAGGTGTCGATGCCCAGCCGCCGCAGCAGCAACGGCAAGGCCAGCTCCCCCGACCGCATCGGTGCGACCGAGGCGATGAAATTATGCAGCACCGAAATGGCCAGCAGCGGCGGAGTCGGCGGACGCCGGACAACGATAGCCAGGCGTATTCCGCGCAGCAGGCTGATCACCGGCACCAACAACGCTGCCGCCGCCAACCACCCCGGTCGGGCGGCGGCGAGGTACCCACCCATGGCGCCAACATCGACCTTCGCGGCGATCAGGGCGGTCATACCGGCGGTGATAACCACCGCTACGACCAACCGCAGCCAGACGTTCCGGCTCAACGATCCCGGGGCCTTCACGGTGCCACCTCGCCCAAGACGGCGGCAACCAGTCGGCGACCGACCTCGGGTTTGTAATGGAACGGATCGGCTGCATAAAAACCGTTCCGGTCTGACAGGTCCGACCACGACAGATCCTTCGAGCCCGGGAAGTATCGCGCCACATCGGCACGGAACCGCAGGAAATCCTGCCAGGCCGGCAAGGATTGCAGCAGGTGATAGATCACCGGTGTCAGCGGATTGATGAACACCTTGACGGTAACGCCGCGCGCTTGCAGGCGCTCGACAGTTTCCGCCAGGCGGGCCAACCGCCATTCGGCGTAACGGACGTTGCGGTAATGGCGGGCCCGCAACATGGCCAAGGTCGCCCGGTCGTCGATCTGCGCCCCCGGCGCGTCGTCGGCCTTCACCCGGTTACCGGCGGGAACGGCCACGCCCGGCGGTTCGCCCTTGACCACGGCCCGCCACAGCGTGTCCAGGCTCGCGATGGCGGCCGAACCGCTGAGCAGGTAGCTGGCGACCGCCTGTCCCCCGCGCGCGGCAAAGGCGCCCCGGCTGGCCGGAAAGCCCTGTTCGTTCATCATGTAAAAATCAAGCCCGATCAGAACCAACCGCGTCTGGCCCGCGTAGCTGTCGAGAAAGTCCGCGATCTCCTCGGGCACCGCCGAGGCAAACGACGCGTTGAGGAAGCGCCAGCTTGCCGGCAGCGTCGCCGGGTCGATGATGGCAGTCTTGCTCGAACCGATGATCAGGGCGTCATGGCGACCCAGTCGGGCCAGATGCGGCTTGGCGTCGCGCTCGGTGGACGCGTAAAGCCCCCACGGCGCGCGGCCCAGCCGTCCGAACGGATCGACCACGGCCGTCAGCACCGCGGCCGCCGCGCATACCGCGGCAGTGACCGACAGGGCGATCCGCAGGTAACCGGCGGAAGAGGGAGTCTGCATCACCGCGACCTGCTCAGAAATTGAAGTAGATGAATTCGCTGACCTGCGACATTCCCAGGATTCCCACTGCCAGAATCAAGCCGACCGCCACCGCCCAGGATGGAATCGGCCGCCACCGCCAGGAATCATGGCGCGGTTCTCCGGCAATCTCGGGCACGATCCGCTGGGTGTTGGGCATCCGCCAGCAAATCAGCAGCAGCAGCGCGGCAAGCCCGGACGTCTCGATCGGCGTGGTCACGATCTGCTCGCTAAACACCGTGCCGAATTCTACACCGTGCGCCTCCAGCCAGCCAGCTCCAGGCAGGTCGGCCAGCCGGCGCGGCAGCCGCAACTGGTCCAGCCCGGCCATCGCCGACAGGACACGCCCCGCCGAAACCACCGAGTCGGCCCGGAAAAACACCCAGGCCACCATCACCGCCACGAAGGTCAAGGTGCCGGCAACCAGCCGCCCGCCGGCTCCGGGCAGCAGGCGGCGCCCCATCCGGTCCTGCAGCCCATGCCAGGCATGGTTGACCATCAGATAGATTCCGTGCAGCCCGCCCCAGACCACGAAGGTCCAGTTGGCCCCATGCCACAACCCGCCCAGCAGCATGGTCAGCATCAGATTGACGTGGCGCCGGGCGCTGCCCCGGCGGTTGCCGCCCAATGGAAAATACAGGTAGTCGCGCAAGAAGCGCGACAGGGTCATATGCCAGCGCCGCCAAAAATCGATGATCGACAACGCTTGGTACGGCGAATTGAAGTTCAACGGAAACCGGACACCGATCATCCGGGCCAGCCCCACGGCCATGTCCGAATAGCCGGAGAAATCGAAATAAATCTGCAGGGTGTAACACAGCGCCCCCAGCCAAGCGTCGGCCAGGGTCAGCGCCGTCCCGTCCCGTGCGGCGTCGAACACCGCGCTGGCGGTGGGTGCCACATGGTCGGCCAGCCCCACCTTCTTGAACAGACCGATGGTGAAGACCGTCAGGCCGACCGCCAGGTCGTGTGGCCGTATCCGATAGGTTTCCGGCTCGGCGAACTGCGGCATCATGTCTTTGTGGTGCAGGATCGGGCCGGCGATCAGATGCGGGAAATAGGTGACGAACAGGCCGTAATGCAGGGGATTGGCCTCGCAAACCTGACGACGGTAGGCATCGATCAAGAAGGCGGTCTGGGTGAAGGTGAAGAACGATATGCCCAACGGCAGCTCGATGCCGGCGACCTGAGCGCGCATGTCGACCAGCGGCACCAAGCTGTCGGCCAGAAATGCGGCGTACTTGAAATAAGCCAGGGCCGTCAGGTTGACGCCTATTCCCGCCGTCAGCCACAGCCGCCGCAAGGCCGGCGAATCGACCGCGGCGAACAGGGCCAGGCGGCGGCCGATCAGGAAGTTGACGGCGATGGACAGCGTCAGGATGGGCAGATTGCGCCAGTCCCACCAGGCATAAAACAGCACCGAGACGACCAGAAGCCACGTTTCGGCGGCGACGGTGCGGCCGGCCCGCCCCAGGGCGAAGAACACCGCCAGCGTCAGCGGCAGGAAAAGGAAGAGAAACTCGAATGAGTTGAACAGCATCGCGCCGTCCGCCGTGTCGTCTCAGTTGCCGCCGGATGGTTCATTTCGGCTGGTCTCCGCCACCAGACAGGCGGGATCGACAAGTTCACCCTTGGCGACGATCAACTCGGCCAACATGCCGAAACAGACCAATTGCACGGCGATCACCCCGGTCATGACCCCGAAAGACAGCAGCGGCCGGTGCCCGATGGCGCTGTCGGTGAACAACCAAACGCCGGTCAACCACGTCAGAGCCGCGGCGCTGACCAAGCCCAACGCCACACCAATACCGCCAAACAAATGGCCCGGCCTGGTCGAGTAGCGGGTCAGCGCCACCACGGTCAGCAAATCCAGCAGACCGCGGACATAGCGTTCCAGCCCGTATTTGGAGATACCAAAGCGACGGGGATGGTGCTGAACGGGAATCTCGCCGATCCGGAAGCCCTGGGCGTGGGCCAGAACCGGAATATAACGGTGCAGCTCGCCATACAGCCGAATGTTGCGCACTACGCCGGCCCGGTAAGCCTTGAAACCGCAATTGAAGTCCCGCAGCCTTACGCCGGACACCTTCGACGTTACCGCGTTGAACAGTCGCGACGGCAAGGTCTTGTCCAGCGGGTCCTGACGGCGCTCCTTCCAGCCGGACACAAGGTCGTAGCCTTCATCGAGCTTGTCGAGAAAACGCGGGATCTCCTGCGGGTCATCTTGCAGATCGGCGTCCATCGTCACGATCGTCCGGCCGCGCGCCGCCCGGAACCCAACCGACAGAGCCATCGCCTTGCCGAAATTGCGCCGCATCCGAATGGCGCGCACGGCGCCATCCTCGGCAGCCAGACGGGTCATCTCGTCCCAGCTGCCGTCATGGCTGCCATCGTCGATAAACAGGATTTCCCAGGTTCGGCCGGACAACGGCTGCAGACTCGCACGCACCCCCGCCACCAGCGCGGCCAGCGTCTCGCGTTCGTTATAAGCGGGAACGACGATACTGATATCCAGAGTGTCGCTGCTGTCGGTCACGCCACCTCCATGCCCTGAGAAAAGCGAGCCACCGCGGGACCGCTGCCTGAGACACAAGTGCTACGATGGAGGGGGTGCTGGCAAGCAAAAACCGTGGCCGGACCAGGCACCATCAGGCGGTAAACGCACCATAGACCCTGGCCGCCCATCCCTTCAGCGTCCGCTCGCCCAGCCATTGCGCGATCGGCACGAAGAAACCGCTCTTGGGACGGGTCAGAACCGCCTGGGGCAGCGCCGGGACCGAGCAGGCCGCCATGTCCTGCTTGTCAGGGCGGTGGGTGTTTCCCGCCAGGGCGACAACCGTCCGGAACAGCTCGACATCCACCAAGGGCACGCGAATTTCCAGCGAGTGGGCCATGCCTGCCCAGTCGGCATCGCGCAGAAGCTGGTTGCGCATGTAAAAACCCATTTCCAGGGCGGACACCTTCCGGCGATCTCCCGCGATGTCCGCCGCCGCCGCCAGGGCGGCACGGGCCTGCAGGTCCCGCCAGCCGATCCTGGCCATTTCCGGATCCATCACCCCGGCCAGTTCCCACGGCATGTGCAAACCGCGCCGCAATAAATAGGCGTCGCCGAAACTGGTCCCATATTCCAGTAGACCGGCGGCTTTGGGCGAGGCAAACCGCCCGATCCACGGTGCGGTCATCCGTCGCACCAGCCGGCCCAGTCCAGAAACATGGCGCAATGGCGCCATCGTTGCGACCAGCCGGGGAAGCTGGCGAAAGGAATCATACCCCCCGAACAGCTCGTCGCCGCCCAGTCCCGACAACGCAACCTTCAGACCGCATTCCCGTGCCGCCCTCGCCACGAACCACGTGTTCACCCCATCGACCGATGGCTGATCCATGTCGGCGATGATGCGCTCGCGATTGGCGGCAAAATCGGCGGCGGTGATATGGATGGTGCGATGGCGGGTGCCGTAATGGGCGGCGATGCGTTCGGCCAGCGGTGTCTCGTCACGGGGTCCACCGGCAAATTCCTGAAAACCCAATGTCACGGTATGTGGCAACGTGTCCGTCAACTCACGGGTACAGGCGGCCAGGGTCGCCGAATCCAGGCCCGACGACAGAAAGACTCCGACCGGCACGTCGGCTTCCAGGTGGTGACGAACGCTGTCCAGTAAGGCTTCGCGCAGATTGGCCCCGGCCATTGCGGCCGGGCACCGCAATTCCTCGCGCAAATCGAAGAACTGCCCGTGCCGGCGTGTGCCGTCGGACCCGGCCCACATCCATGATCCCGCGGCCAAGGGCTTGATGCGGTCATACAGGGTGTGGGGTTCCGGAACGTGGCCCCACAGGAAGAAGCCGACATGGCCGGCCGGATCAGGGCGGGTATCGACCGCCCCTCCGGCCAGCAGCGCCTTGACCTGGGACGCCGCCCGCAGGGTATGTCCGTCGTCGGCGACGTAAAGCGGCTTGATCCCAAAGGGATCGCGGGCCAACAGCATCCCCTGCCGGGCTTCGTCCCACAAAGCGATGGCGAACATGCCGCGCAGACGCTTCAGCATGGCGATGCCGTCGCGGCGATACAGCGCCAGGATCACCTCGGTATCGGTGTGCGAGCGGAATCCGACACCCTCGGCCTCCAACTCGGCCCGCAAGGCCCGGTAATTGTAGATCTCGCCGTTGAAAACGATGCGAATGCCGCCGCAGGTGCTGACCATCGGCTGAGCGCCCGCCGGCGACAAGTCGATGATGGCCAGACGACGATGCGCCAACCCGACCCGACCGTCCGCCGACAGCCACAGGCCCTGGCCGTCAGGACCGCGCGCCGTCATGGCGTCACGAATCCGTACCAGCTCGGCGGCATCCACGGGATGGGAAGCGCCGGTTCCGGCGAGAATTGCGGCTAGGCCACACATGGATTCGGTCTTTCCCAAAGGCCAAGGATCGCCGTATATAGCCCTGGGTTCAGGCCAGGGGCAATCCTATGAAGCAGGTCATCCAAAGTGCGCGGTCCGGCAAACTGGCCCTGACCGAGGTTCCCGAGCCGCGGGTGCGGTCGGGCGCGGTGCTGGTGCGCACGCGAGCGTCGCTGATTTCCGCCGGCACCGAGCGGATGGTCATCGACTTCGCCAAGAAAAGCCTGGCCGGCAAGGCCAAGGAACGCCCCGACCTGGTGCGCAAGGTCGTCGACAAGGCCAAGCGCGATGGCGTGCTGGCCACCTTCAAGGCGGTGATGGCCCGCCTGGACGAACCGCTGCCGCTGGGCTATTCCGCCGCCGGCGAGGTGGTGGCCGTCGGCGCCGGCTGCGAAGGCCTGTTCCAGGTCGGCCAGCGCGTCGCCATGGCCGGGGCCGGGCTGGCCAACCATGCCGAGCTGAACGTGGTGCCGCGCAATCTGGTCGCCCCCATCCCCGACGGCATCTCGGACGAGGAAGCCTGCTTCGGCACCGTCGCCGCCATCGCCATGGCCGGATTGCGCAATCTGGCGCCGCAGCTGGGCGACGTCGTCGCCGTGCTGGGCGTCGGCCTGGTCGGCCAGATCGCCCAGCAATTGGCGACCCTGGCCGGGGTGCGCGTCATCGCCATCGACGTCAATGCCGCCCGGCTGGAGCTGGCGCGCCGCACCGGGGCCGAGCTGGCCTGGAAACTGGGCGAGCCCGGCCTGGCCGAGGCGGTCGCCGCCCTGACCGGCGGCCTGGGCTGCGATGGTATCCTGGTCTGCGCCGCCACCGAGTCGTCGGAACCGCTGGAACTGGCCGCCGAGCTGGCTCGCGACCGGGCGAAAGTGGTGATGGTCGGCAAGACCGGCACCGAGTTCCCCTACGCCGCCTTCATGAAGAAGGAATTGCAGCTGATGGTGTCGCGGTCCTATGGACCGGGGCGCTATGACGAGGATTTCGAAGGCCGCGGCCTGAAATATCCGGCCGGCTGGGTCCGCTGGACCGAGGCCGAGAACCTGAAGGAATGCGTGCGGCTGATGAGCCCGGCCCTGACCCGCCGTTTGGATGTCGGCGCCCTGATCACCCACCGCTTCCCCTTCGAGCGCGCCGAAGACGCCTATCAATTGGTCACCGGCGGGGCCGAGCCCCACCTGGGCGTCATCCTTCATTACGAAGAGCAAACAAAAGCCGCCGCGCCGTCCTTCCCGGCGCCCCGCGCGGCGGCCGGCGGCTGCACCCTGGGCGTGGTCGGCGCCGGCAATTTCGCCCGCACCGTGCTGCTGCCGGAATTCAAGCGCCTGCCCGGCGTCAGCTTCCACACCATCTGCACCACCCGCGGCCAGACCGCCGAGCATGCCCGCACCGCCTTCGGCTTCGCCAAGGCCACCACCGACCTGAATGCGCTGCTGGCCGACCCCGCCATCAACGGCGTGCTGGTGGCCACCCGCCATTCCAACCATGCCGAGCTGACGGCGCGCTGTCTGGCCGCCGGCAAGTCGGTGATCGTCGAAAAGCCGCTGGCCTTGGATCGCGCCCAATTGAATCAGGTGATCACCGCCCGCCAGGACTCGGCCGGCTTCTTCCTGGTCGGCTTCAACCGCCGCTTCGCGCCGCTGACCGTCAAGGCCCGCGCCCTGCTGGCCCGCCACCACGGGCCGAAGATGCTGGTGCTTCGGGTCAATGCCGGGGCGCTGCCGGCGGAAAGCTGGGTCAATGCCGCCGAGGAAGGCGGCGGGCGCATTCTGGGCGAGGTCTGCCATTTCATCGATCTGGCCCGCGCCCTGGTCGGCAGCCCGATCGCCACCGTCCAGGCCGATGCCGCCCGGGTCACCCATGGCGGCTGCGACGACCTGACCGTCACCTTGGCCTTCAAGGACGGCTCGCTGGCCACCATCATCTATACCGCCCAGGGCGATTCGTCCTATTCCAAGGAACGCTTCGAGTGTTTCGCTGGCGGAACTGTTCTGGTGATCGACAATTTCCTGACCCTGACGGTGACCGAGAACGGCAAGACCCGCACCGAAAAGGCCGGACTGGGCCAGGACAAGGGCCACCGTGCCGAGCTGGAAGCCTTCGCCGCGGCGGTCGCGGCCGGGGGCCCGGCCCCGGTCGACGAGGCCGAGCTGATCGAGACCAGCCTGGCCACCATCGCCGTGCTTGAGTCGCTGGCCCGGGGTCAGCGCGTCTCGCTGGCGGAGTAAGGCTCGGTGATGGCGCAGGCCTGGCCCTGGCTGGTGGTGGCCGGCGCCGCGACCCTGGTCGCCGGCCGGGCCGTGCTGTCCTGGCTGAAGCGGCGTCAGATCCTTGATTTGCCCAACGAACGGTCCAGCCACACCCTGCCGACCCCGCGCGGCGGCGGCCTGGCCACCAGCCCGGTGATGGCGGCGCTGCTGCTGCTGATGGGATGGCAGGCACAGCATTCCTTGGCCCTGGCCTTGGGCGCGGGCACCGTGATCCTGCTGGCGGTGTCGTGGATCGACGATCGGCGCGGCCTGCCGCCCGGCCCGCGTTTCCTGGTCCAGGCGGCCATGGTCGGGCTGGGCCTGACCACGCTGGATAGCGGGGTGATCAGCCCCGCCCTGCCCGTCTGGGCCGATGCGCTGCTGGCCGGGCTGGGCTGGCTGTGGTTCGTCAATCTGTACAATTTCATGGACGGGATCGACGGGATCACCGGAATCGAAACGATGTCGCTGGGCGGCGGCATCGCCATCGTCGCCGGTCTGGCCGGCGCCGACCCGGTGGTGGGGACCGCCGCCTTGACCGTCGCGGTGATCGGCGGAACCTTCCTGCATTTCAACTGGCACCCGGCCCGGATGTTCCTGGGCGATTCCGGCAGCGTGCCGTTCGGCTTCGTGCTGGGCGGGCTGTTGGCCGCCCTGGCTGTTGATGGCCAGCTGGCCGCCGCCCTGATCCTGCCGGCCTATTATGTCGCCGACGCCACCATCACCCTGACCCGCCGGGCCCTCAGGGGCGAGAAGGTGTGGCAGGCCCACCGCCTGCACTTCTATCAGCGCGCCGTCCAGGGCGGCAAACGCCACGATCAGGTGGCCGCTGTCATCGGTGCCGCCAATATCGTGCTGATCGCCGCCGCCACCTTGGCCGCCATCGGTCTGACCTGGGCCGGCATCGCCATCGCCATCGGGGTGGTCGCCGCCCTGCTGGCCTTGCTGCATCGTTGGTCGAAGGGAGCCCCGGCATGAAAATCCTGGTCACCGGCGCGAGCGGCTTCGTCGGCGGTCCGGTCTGCCGCGCCTTGATGGCGCGCGGCCATCGGGTGGTCGCCGCCAGCCGCCGCGACCTGCCGGGGCTGGAGGTGGTCCCTATCGGCGAGCTTGGCCCCGACACCGACTGGCGTCCGGCGCTTGATGGTGTCGAGGCGGTGGTCCACCTGGCCGCCCGCGCCCATGTCATGCAGGAAACCGAGACCGATCCGCTGGCGCTGTTTCGCCGGATCAATCGCGACGCCACCCTGGCCCTGGCCCGACAGGCCGCTGCCGCCGGGGTGCAGCACCTCCTGTTCGTCAGCTCCATCAAGGTCAATGGCGAGGCAACCCCGCCCGATCGCCCCTATCGCGCCGACGATGCCCCTGCCCCGCTCGACGCTTACGGCATCGCCAAGGCCGAGGCCGAGCAAGGCTTGCGCGCCATGGACGGGCCGATGGCCCTGACCATCTTGCGTCCGCCGCTGATCCACGGCCCCGGCGCCAAGGGCAATCTGGCCACGTTGCTGAAGGTGTTGAACACCGGCCTGCCCTTGCCGCTGGGCGGGCTGACCAACCGCCGCTCGCTGGTCGGCATCGACAATCTGGCCGATGCGTTGGCTTTCCTGCTGGAACGCCGGGCCGGCGGCACCTTCCTGATCCGCGACGGCGAAGACGTTTCGACATCGCAATTACTGCGCCTGCTGGGCGACGGCTTGGGCCGACCGGCCCGCTTGATGCCGCTGCCCGCCTTCCTCTTTCGGCTGCTCGGCCGATCTGGCACCATCAGGCGCCTGACCGGATCGCTGGTGGTCGATGATTCGCCCCTCAGGGCGTTGGGATGGACCCCGCCCTTGTCCCTGAAGGACGGCTTGGCCCGCATGACGTCGGCTTGGAGAAACGCCCGATGACCCTGGTTCCCGTGATCCTGTCCGGTGGTGCCGGCACCCGCCTGTGGCCGCTGTCACGCGAGATGATGCCCAAGCAGATGCTGAAGCTGCTGTCCGAGCGCACGCTGCTGCAGGAAACCGCGCTCAGGGCCGACGCCGCCCCCATCGTGGTGTGCAATCAGGAACACCGCTTCATCGTCGCCGAGCAATTGCGCGAGATCGGCATCGAGCCCAAGGCCATCGTCATCGAGCCGTGCGGCCGCAATACCGCGCCGGCCGTCGCCGTCGCCGCCCTGCTGGCCGCCGACCAGCCGGACGCGCTTCTGCTGGTGATGCCGTCGGACCATCTGGTGCGCGATGTCGCCGCCTTTCAGGCGGCCATCGCCAAGGCCATGCCGCTGGCGAAGGCCGGCCATCTGGTAACCTTCGGAATCGCGCCGACCGAGCCCAATACCGGTTACGGCTATATCCAGCGGGGCGAGGCGGTGATGGACGGCTTCGCCGTCCGCCGCTTCGTCGAAAAGCCCGACCGCGCCACCGCCGAGACCTATCTGGCCGAGGGCACCTATGCCTGGAACAGCGGCATCTTCCTGTTCCCCGCCCGCTTGTACCTGGAAGAACTGGCCCGCCTGCGCCCCGGCATGATCCAAGGCTGCCGCGACGCGCTGGAGCAAGGTGCGACCGACCTGTTCTTCTTCCGCCTGGCCGAAGGCCCGTTCGCCACCCTTTCCGGCGAAAGCATCGATTACGCGGTGATGGAACAGACCGCCCGTGCCGCCATGGTTCCGGTCGAGATGGGCTGGTCGGACATCGGCTCGTGGTCGTCGCTGTGGCAGGAAAGCCAGCCCGACGACAACGGCAACGTCACCATCGGCGACGTCATCACCACCGGCACCGAAGGCTGCTATCTGCGCAGCGACGACCGCCTGCTGACCACCATCGGCGTCAAGGATCTGGTGGTGGTCGCCACCGACGACGCCGTTCTGGTCGCCGACAAGACCCATGACCAGGACGTCAAGAAGATCGTCGAGGCCCTGAAGGCCAAGAACCGGTCCGAGGCCACCCATGGCAGCCGCGCCTGGCGCCCCTGGGGCTGGTTCCAGAATCTCGATGACGGCCATCGCTTTCGGGTCAAGCACATCCAGGTCAATCCCGGGGCGAAGCTGTCCCTGCAGAAGCATTGGCACCGGTCCGAGCATTGGGTGGTGGTGACCGGCACCGCCCTGGTGACCTGCGGCGAGCAGACCTTCACCCTGCGCGAGAACGAATCGACCTTCATTCCGGCCGGCACCCCGCACCGGCTGGAGAATCCCGGCCGGCTGCCGCTTCGGATGATCGAGGTCCAGTCGGGGGAATATGTCGGCGAGGACGATATCGTCCGCCTGGAAGACGCCTACGGCCGGACCGAGAAATAGCGGTGGCAGGCGATGGCGGTCGAGGCATCCTCGATCTCGCCGCTGGCCAACATGCGCAATAGATCGTCACGCTTGACGGTGACCGGCTGTCCCAGTCCCGGTTCCTCGTCGCGCGCGACCATCGCCGGCCGACATCCGAGGGCGGCGAACAGCGCCCCCTTGGCACGGATGGTGCTGGCTTCGGGATAAAAGAAACCCAGCGCCACCAGATCGGCCGGGTCGCAGGTCAGGCCCGCTTCTTCTTCCAGCTCGCGCAGGGCCGCCACTTCGGCGCTCTCGCCGGCATCGACGAAGCCGCGCGGCAATTCCCACAGCCAGGCATCGACCGCATGGCGGTAATTGCGCAGCAGCACGAACCCGTCGGCGGTCACCGGCAGCACCGACACGCCGCCGATCCCGTCGGGCCGCAGACCCTTGGGAACCATGGTCAGGTAATTGGGAACCTCGACAGCTTCGGCGGCGATATGGTCGAAATCGACCCGCCACACCCGGTTCTCGCAGGCAGGCCTGCGGCCCAGCAGCCGGACCGGCCGCTCCATCAGCGGTGTTCCAGTCCGTTCGGTTCGTAGACCACGATCTTGCTGCCGGCATAATCGATATCGAAACGAACCTCGATCAGCGGGTGCAACGCCTCGCGCACCGCCTGTTGGCGGTCAGGCTCGACATAGAACAAGACGAAGCCGCCGCCGCCGGCGCCCAACAGCTTGCCGCCGATGGCGCCGGCATCGCGGCCGGCCTTATAAATGCGATCGATGTCGTCGGAACTGACCGAATCGGCCAGGCCGCGCTTCAGACACCAGCTTTCATGCAGCAGGCGGCCGATGTCGGACAGGTCGCGGTCGGGATCGCCCAGGATGGTCTGGGCCTGATCGACCATCGCCACCATCTGGGTGATGTCGGCGGCGCGCTTTTCCAGGTTGGCAATCTTCTTGCCGGCCACTTCCGTCGCGAAGCGCGACAGGCCGGTGAAGAACAACATGAAATGGCCCAGCAGATCGCGACGGCGCTCCGGCGCCATCACCAGCGGCACCACCGAAAAATTGCCGTCGGTGAAGAAGTCGACACGGTTCATGCCGCCATAGGCTGCCCAGATCTGATCCTGCGAGCCGACATTCTCGCCGATCACCTGCTGCTCGATGCGGATCGCCTCGCGGGCCAGGAAATTCTGCGACACCATCCGGCCCTTCTGCGCATAAAGCGCCTTCAGCAGCCCGACGGTGAAGGACGACGACGAGCCCAGGCCGGATCGGGCCGGCAGATCGCCGTCATGATGGATCTCGACGCCGTAATCGACCCCGGTCTCGGCCAGCACGGCGCGCACCGCCGGATGCTGAATCTCGCTGATCTCCTTGACCGTTTCGACCTTGGAATAAACCACCCGATGGCGATGTTCGAAGAATTGCGGCAAGGCCCGAAGCGAGATATAGCAATATTTGTCGATGGCAAAGCCCAGGACCGAGCCGCCATGGTTCAAGTACCATTGCGGATAGTCGGAACCGCCGCCGAACAGGGAAATACGAAAGGGGGTGCGGCTGATGATCATGCGCCTTCCTCTTCCAACAGCTTGCGCCGCAGGCGATGGACCGCCATCTCCTCGATGTGACGGCGGGTGTCCCAGCCGAAGCGCTGGGTCACCATGTCCAGATAGCGCGGATTGGCAAAATATTCGTGAAAGCCGTCGTCGCGGAACTTCAGGACCTGGGCGGCCGAGGCATGCTCGGTCGGCAAGGGCTGGCAATCAAAGGAATGCTGCGAGAAGCCCGACCAGGCCGACGGCAGCTCCCAGCCTTGCGCCACCGCCATGGCATAGAGCTGCGAACCGGGATAGGCCATGGCCGAATAGAAATTGGCGAACTCGCAATTGACTTCCTTGGCCAGCTCCAGGGTCTCGCGCATGGTTTCCACACTGTCGTCGGGCAGGCCGAAGATGTAATTGCCGATGACGTTGATGCCGGCCTTCTGGATATCGCGGACCACGGCGACGATGTCTTCGTATTTCAGCCGCTTGTCCGAGCCGTCGCGAACATGTTTCGACCCCGATTCAATCCCCAGCGCCAGCCAGCGGATGCCGGCCTTGCGCAATTTCTCCAGCATGTGCGGCTTGACGGTATCGACGCGCGAATAGGCCCAGAAATTCAGCTGGTCGGAATAGCCCAGCGCGATCAGGCCGTCGCAGATGGCGAAGACGTGGCGTTCGTTCAGCACGAACATCTCGTCGATGATCTTGAAGGTCTTGATCCCGTAGGTGCGGTACAGATGATCGATCTCGGCCACCACCGCTTCCGGCTTGCGCATGCGATAGCGGTTGGCGTCGAAGGGCGCGTTGATGCAGCAGAAGCTGCACTTATAGGGGCAACCCAGCGAGGTGTAGATCGAGGCATAGGGCTGGCGCGCCCCCAGATCGCCGAAACATTGCCAATTATGGGCGCGGTAACGCCCCATCGGCAGCATGTCCCAGACATTGCCGTGCAGGTCGGCATCCAGGTCGCTGATCAAGGTGGCGCTGGGATTGATGCGGACCTCGTCCTCGTCCCACCACACCAGGCCCTCGACCGCCGCCAGGTCGGGTTCGTCGGCCTGTAATTGGGCGACCAGTTGAAGCACGGTCACCGGCCCCTCGCCCTTGCAGGCGAAATCCACCGGCTCCTCGCGCAGGGTCCGCTCGGGCAGGGCCGAGACATGGCCGCCGACGATCAGGATCGGAATGTCGGGCAGCACCTCCTTGATGGCCCGGCAGCCCTCGGCGGCGCCGACCATCATCTGGGTCGAAGCCGACGGCTGATGGCCGAACACCACCATGCCGACCAGGGTCGGGGCAAGCTCGGCGACCCGTTCGGCCACATGCTGCGGCCCCCAGCCCTCGGCTTCCGAATCGATGATCGCCACACTCAGACCGCGATCGCGGACGTAACCGGCGATCAGGCGGCACCACAAGGGCGGCTCGATGGCGGTCAGCTCGTTGCCCAGCTGCTGATAGACGCGCTCGCGCCCGCCCGGATTGATCAACACGACATCAATGGTCATGGCAGCACCCCGCGGACCCATTCCAATGTTTCCCGCAAGCCATCGGACAAAGCGATGCGCGGGCGCCAGCCCATGGCCAGCAGACGGCCGGCATCGAGCTGCTTCCTGGGCATGCCGTCGGGCTTGGTCAAGTCGAATTGCAGTTCGCTGTCGTAGCCGGCGATGGCGCACACCTTTTCGGTCAGCTCGCGGATCGACACATCCTCGCCGGCACCGATATTGATGATGTCGTCGTCGGAATAGCGCTCCATCAGGAACACCATGGCGTCGGCGGCATCATCGACATGCAGGAATTCGCGGCGCGGACTGCCGGTGCCCCACACGACCACCGGGGCGCGGGCCGCCTGGGCCTCGAGGACCTTGCGCAGGGTCGCCGGCACCACATGGCTGGCCGCCGGGTCCAGATTATCGCCGGGACCGTACAGGTTGGTCGGCACCACCGAGATGAAATCGCGGCCGTACTGGCGCCGATAGCCCTTGGCCATGGCGATGGCGCCCAGTTTGGCCATGGCATAGCCCTCGTTGGTGGGCTCCAGTGGGCCGGTCATCATCGCGGTTTCCGGGATCGGCTGCTCGCAAATGCGGGGGAAAACGCAGGCCGAGCCCAGAAACATCAGCTTGGCCACCCCGGTCAAATGGGCGCCATGGATGATGTTGGTGGCGATGGCACTGTTGTCGAAGAAGAACTCGCCGGGCCGGGCCGCGTTGGCCTGGATGCCGCCGACCCGGGCGGCGGCGATGAACACCGCGTCCGGCCGGTTGGCTTCCATCCACGCCTCGACCTCGGCTTGCCGGCGCAGATCCAGGCTGGCCTTGTCCACCGTCAGGATTTGGCAATCGACGGCAGCCAGACGCCGCACCAGGGCTTGGCCGACCATTCCCTTATGGCCGGCCACCCACACCCGCTTTCCGGCAAGCTCGAAGGTCAAGGGCTTGGTCCTAGACGTTGGTGTAGATGGTGTTCTTGATCATCCGGTAGCCCTTGATCAACTCGGCGATACCCATGTCGAGCGAGTGGGCGGGCTTCCAGCCGGTCTTCTCGATCTTCTCGTTCGAGACGATATAGTCGCGCTTGTCGGGGTCTTCACCCACCGGCGCTTCCAGGAAGACGAAATCCTTGATCTGCTGCTGAATGCGCTGGCACAGCTCGAATTTCGACAGGTTGGCGTCGGACAGGCCGACATTGTAGGGCTGGCCCTTCATCGCCTCGAAATTGTCCAGCGCGTGCAGGAAGGCCCGCGACACGTCGCGCACATGGATGTAATTGCGCTTGAAGTGGCTTTCGAACAGCACCACGAAGCGGTCATAGACGGCGCGGTAGGTGAAGTCGTTGACCAACAGGTCGAGGCGCATGCGGGGCGCCATGCCGAACACGGTGGCCAAGCGGAAGCTGACGGCGTTGCCGTGGTCCAGCACCGCCTTCTCCACCTCGACCTTGTGGACGCCGTACAGCGAGATCGGACGCAGCGGGGTTTCCTCGGTGCAGAACTTGCCCGACTCGCCGACGCCATAGCCGGAATTGGTGATCGGCATCAGCACGCGCTGCTGCTTGGACAGCGCCTTGATCAGCATCAGCTGGCCGTCGAGGTTGGTGGTCGTCGCACCGATCGGGTCCTGCTTGCACAAGGGCGCGCCGACCAGGGCGGCCAGCGGCACCACCACATCGGCCTTGGCCAACAGCGGCTTCAAGACCGATTCCTCGCGGGCGTCGCCCTTGACGACGTCGAAATTGGGGTCGGCGACGCAATGGGCCAGCGAATTCTGCTTGAACATGAAATTGTCCAGCACGGTGACCTTGTGACCGGCCTTCAGCAGCTCGGGCACCATGATCGAACCGAGATAACCCGCACCACCGGTGACCAGAACGTTGTAGCTCATCCCTTGGGTCCTCTTTCTTGTGGTCTGGGCGCCGTGGCGCCGATATCCGGGCGGCGCCGCAGCGGCCGAGCCCAGGGTAATTCAGGTTTCTGACATGTTTTCCGCGCCGGCGGAAACAGTTAGCGGCACACCGGGTCCAGAACCTCGCGCAGGCGGGTGATCTGGGGGGTCAGGTCGAAGGCGTGGTTGCCGACGAAGAACCCGTAATCATGGGCAAGATCGGCGTTGGGAACCGCGCCGCCGACCACATCGTAATCGTAGAAGCGCAGCACGTCGTGGCGCAGGAAATTGCCGCCGGTGATGATGCGATAGCCGATATCGGCGGCGGCCAGCGCCTCGAACACCTTGCCCCGGTTGGGCTTCATCGCCGGGTTGAGGATGATGGTGAACGAAAACGCCGAGCTTTTGCCGTTCTCGCGCTGGATGATGAAGCGGTCGTCGTTGGCGAACAAGTCCTGGAACAGCTTGAGATTCTTGCGGCGCTGGGCGGTGAAGCCCGGCAGCTTCTTCAACTGCTCGCGGCCGATGGCGGCCTCGATCTCCAGCGGGCGCACGTTGTAGCCGGGCAGGATGAAGCGATACGCCTCGTAATGGTCGTTGGACTTCTTCTGATAAAGCGTGGAATCGGCCGGCAGGTCGCGGGTCCAGCCATGGGCGCGCAACGACCGGCACAGATGCGCCAACTCGTCATCATCGGTCAGGACGATGCCGCCTTCCATGGTCGAGATGTGGTGCGAGAAGAAGAAGCTGAAGGTGTTGAGATGCCCGAAAGTGCCGCACTTCTTGCCGTTCAGCTCGGCATCCATGCTTTCGCAATTGTCTTCCAGCATCATCAGGCCGTGAGCGTCGGCGAAGGCGCGGATGGTGTCCAGCGCCGCCGGGTTGCCCAGGATCGACACCGCCACGATGGCGCGGGTCTTGGGCGTCAGAGCCTTTTCCAGCTGGGCGACGTCGATGTTCAGGGTCTGCAGATCGACATCGACGAAGCGCAGCTTCAGGCCGTATTGCTGCAGCGGATGATAGGTGGTGGCCCACGAGATCACCGGCACGATCACTTCGTCGCCGCGGGCCAGGGGCCGGTCCTGCTTGAAGCAGAATGCCGCCACCGCGATCAGATTGGCCGACGAGCCGGAATTGACCATGATGCCGTGCTTCTGGCCGTGATAGGCGGCGAATTCCGCCTCGAAAGCCTTGACCTGAGCGCCCATGGTGGTGAAGGTCGAATCGATCACCGCCTTGGCGGCCTCGATTTCCTCAGGCCCCCAAGTCGGGGCGGCAAGCTCGTAGAACATCGTGATAATACTCCCCGTCGCGCGACAGTTCGGGATTCAGGCTGCCCTATAGCATATAGGGCCAGACCGGCAAAGTCCGCTCTGCCGCCTGAACCGTCTCGTTGCACATGCCTCGCCAACCGTTATACTCCGCCGCAAGCGAACCATGGCGGGCACGGTCGAAGGATAATCGTCTTGGATACCTTGATTTCTGTGGTCTTCTCGTTTCGCAACGAGGAGAGCAACATCCCGGTGGCGGTGACCCGCACGCGCGACGCAATCCAAGCCGCCGGCTGCGATTACGAGCTGATCTTCGTCGATGACGATTCATCCGATTCCTCGGCCACCGTTCTGGCCGGTTTCCATGCCGCCGACCCGCGGATCAAGGTGGTCACCATGTCGCGGCGCTTCGGGGTTTCCGAGTGTGTTCTGGCCGGGATGGCCGTCGCCCGCGGCGACGCCGTGGTCTATCTGGATACCGATCTCCAGGACCCGCCCGAGCTGATCTCCGAGATGATCGCCCGCTGGCGGGACGGCGCCGACGTTGTCCACACCGTGCGCAGCCACCGCCTGGGCGAGCATCCGGCCAAGATGTGGCTGACCCGCCAGGCCTATCGGCTGATCCAGTGGACCTCGACCATCAACCTGCCGGTCAATGCCGGCGACTTCAAACTGTTGTCGCGCCGCGCCGTCGATCAGTTGCTGGCCTTGCCGGAATCGGATCCTTATCTGCGCGGTCTGGTCAGCTGGATCGGCTTTTCCCAGGCCTTCGTGACCTACGAACGGCAAGCCCGTCATGCCGGCGAGACCCATTTCCCGCTCTTTTCGCGCAACCCGTGGAAGACCGCCATCAACGGCTTCATCTCGTTCTCGTTCACGCCGCTTTACGCCATTCTCGCCGCCGGGCTGGCCGGGCTGGCCATCGGGGTGCCGCTGCTGCTGGCCGGGCTGATGGGCGTGGTGTTCGGCGGCTCGGGCGGCTTGGCCGCGGGGGCCTTGGCCCTGCTGGCGTGGGCCTCGCTGATGGCGGCGATCGGCCTGGTCGGCCTTTACATCGTGCGCATCTACAAGGATGTGCGTGGACGCCCGCGCTATATCGTCCGCTCGACCCTGGGGCTCGAAGACGGATCGCCGCCGAAAGACTGATCGGCGGACGGTTCTTAATCCAGGCTGGGCACGCCGTCCTGTCGGGGCACGAACCCGTAGAGGATTCGTGACACGCGGGCGTAATCCGGAAGCGGGTCACCGCACAGTTCCGCCAATACCGCCCTGCGGCCGACATCGGTGACGTGGCAAACATGGCGCGAGGCCAGGAACTCCTTGGCCAGCCCATCCGCCAGGGTCCGGCTGGTCACCAGATGGCGGACCTCGGCGCGTTCGACGTTTTCCTTGAACCGCGCGATCAACCGGGCCTCTTGATCGCTGCCGACGGGCGGCGTGGTGTGGCCGGCCAGAACCACCATCGCCGGCAGCAGCGGCGCCTTGTCGGCGAACACATAATAGTGATTGGGCATGCCCAGGACAAAGACGTTGCCGGGCACCGACCGCATGGCGGTGACGACATCGCGAATTTCTTCGGCCAGATGGGGCTCGTCGAGCGTTGGAATCCAGCGGAGATAGCGGAACGCATCGATGCCGACCGAACCGCGCGGCTGGGTTTCGCCCAGTTCCAGCCGAAGATCGAAGATCAGGCGCGGCTTGCCGACCACCCGCTGGTATTCCTTGGCATCCATCGCCACCGTGGCCGTCAAGGCCACCGCCAGCAGACGCAAGGCGGTGGCGGCCGATTCGCCGTGAAGCGGCGAGGTGGCGCGGACGGCCGCGGCAATTGCGGCATGCAGAAGGGCGACCGCTGGGACCACCAGGGTCACATGGGCCGGCCACGGCTGGGCGATGGTGCTGAGATGGAACACCGTCACCGCCCAGAATGACACCCCCAGCAACACCGGCAGGATCAACCGAGCATAGCCGTTGCCGCCGTCGAACAATTGGTCGCGCCGCAACCACAGCAGGGCCACCCCCGCCGCCATCAGGCCGTACAACAGGTTGAAGGTTCCCAGATGGGTGTAGGTCGCCAGCTTGGAATAGGCGAAACTGCCCTCGCCGCCGACACGCTGCGACCCCGCCAGCAAGGGCAGCTTGACCGCGTAATAGCCCAGATTGGCCAGAAAGCCGGTATGGGCCAGTTCGATGAGCCCAAAGACGGCCGCCAGCACCAACACCGTGCCGAGGCCGGCCAGCAACGCGGCCAATCGCCCAGGACCGGTCAGGCCGAAGAACATCGCCAACAGCGGGATCGCGTACAGCACCGTCGGGTTGAGCTTCGACAGCAAGGTGGCGACGACGGCGAGCGTCACGCCGACATAGAGCGCGCCGACCCGGCCCGGCCGGTCGCTCTTCAAGGCGGCGGCCTGCAGGACCAGGGCCACCATCAGAAACAGGAAGCTGGGCTTGTCCGGAGTGCCGTAGCCGATCGGCGCGTAATAGGTGACCGCCGCCGCCGCCGCATAGACATAGGCCGCCACCGGGCCAAGGCCGAAATGCCGAAACAGGCGATAGGCCAGCACGGCGAAAAGACCGTTGGTCAATCCGGCATGAAGCGCGGAGACATGCCACCCGGTACCGAACAGGCGCATGAAGCCGCCCTCGATTACCGCCGGCAACACCGCATAGGATGAGCTCCAGTCGATGTAAGGCCACAGGCCTTTGGCGACCATGTAGCCGCCGTAATAGACCGGGTCGCTGTCGAAGGTGAAACCCGACAGGCCGTTATTCACCGTCAGGGCGACGGCGGCGGCGAACAGGGCCAGAAGGGCTGCCGCCCGCCCCAATCCGGCGACGGAAAGGCCGCCGCGCATCGACTAGAACGGGCCCTTGAACTGCACCTGATAGGCCAGCTTGGTCCGGTCGGGGCTGGGCGCCCAGTCGGGCTGGCCGGGACGGGCCAACTTCCAGGCGGCGGCGGCGATGGTGCCGGGGTTCGGATAGAACTCGGCCTCCAGCCACGGGCTGGTTGGGCAGGTGGTCGGGGCGAAGCCCATGCGCTGCACCCGGATGCCGGCCTCGGGGCCGACACTTTCCAGCACGGCCGCCACGATCTCGGCCGAGGCGCCGCACATCTCCCAGCCATTGTCGACCACCAGCAGACGCTTGGTGCGCTTGGCCGATTCGGCGATGGTGGCGATGTCCAGCGGCTTCAGCCAGATCGGGTCGATCACTTCCGCGTGGACCCCGGCCTCGGCCAGCAGCTCGGCGGCGCGAATCGCTTCCTGCGCCATGTTGGAAATGCCGACGATGGTGACGTCGTCGCCATGGGTGCAGATGCGGGCCTTGCCGGGCTCGACGGTGAAGGGGGCGGCCGGCACATCGGTCTCGGTGCCGTACAGCAGGCGATGTTCCATGAACACCACCGGATTGTCGTCGCGGATGGCGGCGATCATGCAACCCTTGACGTCATGGGCGTTGCTGGGTGCGCAGACCTTCAGGCCGGGGACATGCATGAACATCGAGTGCAGGCCCTGGCTGTGCTGGGCGCCCTGGCCCCACGACTTGCCGATCATCGAGCGCACCACCAGCGGCACCTTGACCTGCCCGCCCCACATATAGCTGGCCTTGGCGGCGATGTTGACCAGCTGGTTCATGCACAGCAGCATGAAATCCATGCGGATATGCACATGGATCGGCCGCATGCCGGCCATGGCGGCGCCGATGGCGATGCCGGTCATGGAATCTTCCGACAAGGGCGTGGTGAACACCCGGTCGGAACCGAATTTCTGCAAGAGGCCGCGGGTCGAGCCCTGGATCGACTTGTGGTCGTCGACGTCAAGACCGAACACGAAGACCCGCTCGTCGCGGTCCATTTCCTGCTCGACCGCCTCGCGCAGCGCGTCGACGTACTTCAGCGGGCGGGGGGCGTCAGGCGTAGACATCGGAAAACACTTCCTTGGCGGCGGGGATGGGGCTTTCCTCGGCGAAGCGCACGGCGTCGGCGATTTCCGTCTCGATTTCGGCATCGATGCGGGCGCGGGCGGAATCATCGACCATGGCGGCCAGACGCTCGACCTGATCGGTGCGCTTCCACGGCACCACCTCGTCCTCGAAGCGATAACCCTGGTCGTAATCTTCGTTGGGGCCGACATGCTCGCGCCAGCGATAGACCTTGGCCTCGATCAGGGCCGGGCCGCCGCCCTTGCGCATGCGACGCACCACCTCTTCGGCGGTGCGGCGAATGGCGAAAACGTCGCCGTCGTCGATGCGATGCGCCGGCACGCCCAGCGATTCCGCCACCGAGCAGATCTCGTCCGGCTTGGCGCGACGCTTGGCGATCGGCTCGTGGATGGCGTAGCCGTTATTCTCGCAGATGAACAGAAGTGGCAGGGCATGCAGGGCGGCGAAATTCAGGGTCTCGTAGAAGCAACCTTCTTCCGAGGCGCCGTCGCCGAAGAACACCGCCACCACATGGCCGGCATGGGCGCGCTTGGCGGCCAGGGCATAGCCGGCGGCCACCGGGATCTGCGTCGACACCACCGCCGACGAGCCCATCACCCCGGCCTGGACGTCGATGACATGCATCGAGCCGCCCTTGCCGCGGCAACAGCCGGTATCCTTGCCGTACATCTCGGCCATCATCGCCGGCATCGAGCCGCCCTTGGCCAGATACATGGCGTGGCTGCGGTACGAGCCGCCGACCCAGTCGCCGGCGCCCAGCACGTCGCACACCGCGACCGAGACCTGTTCCTGGCCGATGGCCAGATGGACCGGGCTCTTGATCTTGTCGGACGGATAGATCTCGGCCGTGACTTCCTCGAACCTGCGGATGCGCTTGAGCGACCGGTACAGGCGGGAGACATCGGCGGGGGACAGGTTGGCTTCGGTCACCGCGACACCTTGGCTGAACGTTGAACTCACCGCTATGATCGGCAAGAAGCCAGCAAACTTCCCTGCCCTCCGGGACTTTGTCAAGCAAGGTGTCTGATGCCATGAGCCAACCGGCCGGTTACATCGTCTACGACCTCGAATACACGTCGTGGCCGGGCGCGTGGGAGCGGGGCTGGACCGGGCCCGGCGAACACCGCGAGATCGTCCAGATCGGCGCGGTGCGGGTCGATGCCGCCTTCCGTGAGCTGGCAAGTCTGTGCCTGCTGGTCCGCCCGCGCATCAATCCGACGCTCAGTTCCTATTTCGTCGACCTGACCGGCATCAGCCAGGACGCCCTGGACGCCCGGGGCATCGATGTGGTGGACGCCCTGGAAAGCCTGCTGCGCTTCGCCGAGCCCGACCTGCCGCTGGTGGCCAATGGCGGCGACGCCCTGGTCATCGCCGAGAATTGCCGGTTGGCCGGCATCGCCGACCGCTTCCTTGGCCGGACCCACGACGTCTATCCGCGCCTGCTGGCCGCCACCGGCCGGACCCATCTGTTCAGCGCCGATCTGCCGAAATTGTTCGATCTCGCCCCCTGCGGACGCGGCCACGACGCCCTGGCCGATGCCCGCGCCGTCGCCGGAGCCCTGGCCAAAATGCGCTTCCCGTCTTGACGGCCGTGGCCGCGCAAGGTGAAGTGACCACAAATGAAAGACGGAGGGGCGCGTGGAACGGATTTTCATCACCGGCGGGGCCGGATATTGCGGTTCCCGCCTGGTTCCGCAATTGCTGGCGCGCGGCCTGAAGGTCACCGTCTACGACATCCTTTATTTCGGGGATGCCGTCCTGCCCAAGGATCATCCCCATCTGACCGTGATCCGGGGCGATATCCGCGATACGAAGGCCTTCGCCGCCGCCGTCGCCGGACATGACGCCGTGGTCAGCCTGGCCTGCATTTCCAACGATGCCAGTTTCGAGCTGGATCAACAGCTGTCCACCACCATCAACCTCGATGCCTTCGAGCCGATGGTCAAGGCGGCCAAGGCGGCCGGGGTCAAGCGCTTCGTCTATGCCTCGTCCAGTTCGGTCTATGGCGTATCCGACGCGCCCGACGTCACCGAGGACCATCCCCTGCTGCCGCTGACCCTCTATAACAAGTACAAGGGCCTGTGCGAGCCGATCCTCAATTCCTATGGCGACGACGATTTCACCGTGGTCACCTTCCGTCCGGCGACGGTCTGCGGCTATGGACCGCGCCTGCGCCTGGACCTGTCGGTCAATATCCTGACCAACCACGCCGTGACCAACAACAAGATCACCGTGTTCGGCGGCAGCCAGCTGCGCCCCAATCTGCATATCCAGGATTATTGCGACGCCGTCGAACTGCTGCTGAACGCGCCCCGCGACAAGGTGCACAAGAACGTCTTCAATATCGGCTTCCAGAACATGTCGATCATGGAGATCGCTCGATTGGTCAAGAGCGTGGTCGAAGCCGAATTCCCCGAGAAGGCTCCCATCGACATCGTCACCACGCCGTCCGACGACATCCGCTCGTACCACATCAATTCCGACAAGGTTCGCCGCGAATTGGGTTTCACGCCGCGTTTCACCATCGAGGATGCGGTTCGCGAGTTGTGCCAGGCCTTCCGCGACGGCAAGATCCCCGACAGCATGGCCGACGACTGGTACTACAATATCCGCACCATGAAGACGTTGGCCGCCACATGAGCACCCGTCCCCTGGCCGTCGTTACCGGCGGCGCCGGTTTCATCGGCAGCCACATGGTCGATCTGCTGGTCGACAAGGGCTTTCGCGTCCATGTCATCGACACCCTGGTCGGGGGGCGCGAGGCCAATCTGGCCCATCATGGGTCCGACGTGGTGCTGGACACCACCGACATCCGCAACCTCGAGCCCGGCTCGCCGGTCTTTGCCGGCGCCCGCTTGGTCTTTCATTTCGCCGGCATCGGCGACATCGTCCCTAGCATGGAAATGCCGGTCGATTACATGACCGCCAACGTCATGGGCACGGTCAAAGTGCTGGAATGCGCCCGCGCCGCCGCGGTGGAAAAACTGGTCTACGCCGCGTCATCGTCCTGTTACGGCCTGGCGGCGACCCCGACGTCCGAGGATCACCCGATCCGGCCGCAATATCCCTATGCCCTGTCGAAGAACATGGGCGAGCAGGCCTGCCTGCATTGGCATTCGTGCTACCGCACGCCGGTCAATTCCATCCGCATCTTCAACGCCTACGGCACGCGCTCGCGGACGTCGGGGGCCTATGGCGCGGTGTTCGGGGTTTTCCTGAAGCAGAAGCTGGCCGGCAAGCCGTTCACCGTGGTTGGAGACGGCACCCAGACCCGTGATTTCCTGTATGTCACCGATGTCGCCCGGGCGTTCTGGGCGGCGGCCGACACCGCCCTGACCGGGGAAGTGTGGAATGTCGGGGCCGGCAAGCCGCAATCGGTCAACCGCCTGGTGGAACTGCTGGGCGGCGAGGCCATTCATATCCCCAAGCGCCCCGGCGAGCCCGATTGCACCTGGGCCGATATCGGCAAGATCACCCACGACCTGGGCTGGCGGCCCGAGATCAGCTTCGAGGAGGGCGTGGCCAAGGTGGTGGCCGCCATCGATTACTGGCGCGAGGCCCCGCTCTGGGACCCGGCCTCGATCTCGAAGGCAACCGAAACCTGGTTCAAATATCTGGGCTGATCAATCCAGCTCGAAGGCGTTCTTGTAATCGAGCTTCAGGGACGGGTCCTGGTCTTCCTTCCTGAGGAAGCAATTGCCCACCGTCAGGACCTCGATCTCGCTGCCCATGAAGCAGCGGAAGGCGTCTTCCGGCGAACACACGATCGGCTCGCCGCGCACGTTGAAGCTGGTATTGACCACCACCGGACAGCCGGTCTTGCCCTTGAAGGCCGAAATCAGCGCGTGATAGCGCGGATTGGTGTCGGCATGCACGGTCTGTACGCGAGCGGAATAATCAACATGGGTGATGGCCGGCAGGCTGGAGCGCGGCACGTTCAGCTTGTCGATGCCGAACAGGGCCTGTTCATCCTGGGTCATGGCGCGGCGATGCTTTTCCGCCACCGGGGCGACCAGCAGCATATAGGGCGAATCGCCGTCCAGCTCGAACCAATCGGCGACGTCTTCGCGCAGCACGCTGGGCGCGAACGGGCGGAAGCTTTCGCGGTACTTCACCTTCAGATTCAGCACCTTCTGCATGGTCGGCGAACGGGGATCGCCCAGGATCGAGCGGCCGCCCAGGGCGCGCGGCCCGAATTCCATGCGGCCCTGCATCCAGCCCACCGCCTTTTCGTCGGCCAGGGCCTGCGCCGTCTGTTCGATCAATTGATCGTCGGAGAGCACGGTGAACTTGGCGCCGGCGGCGGTCAGGCGGGCCTCGATGTCGGCCTGCTCGAACACCGGGCCGAGATACGAGCCCTTCATGGCATCCTTGCCGCCGCCTGTTACCGCGCGCGGCTGGCCCTTGTGGATATGGTAGCCGGCCAAAGCCGCGCCCAGGGCGCCGCCGGCATCGCCGGCCGCCGGCTGAATCCAGATATTGTCGAAGATGCCTTCGCGCAGCACCTTGCCGTTGGCCACGCAATTGAGCGCGACACCGCCGGCCAGGCACAGATTCTTGGCGCCGGTATCCTTGCGGATGGCGCGCGCCAGCTTCAGCACCACATGCTCGGTCACCGCCTGCACGGAAGCCGCGATATCCATGTGGAACTGGGTCAGCGGGTCCTTGTCGGCCTGGCGCACCTTCTGCCCGAACAGGCCAGCGAACTTGTCGTTGGTCATGGTCAGGCCGGTGCAATAGTCGAAATAGGACTGGTCCAGCCAGAAGCTGCCGTCATCCTTGACATCGATGACCTTGTCGAGGATCAGCTGGGTGTATTTCGGCTCGCCGTAAGGGGCCAGGCCCATCACCTTGTATTCGCCGGAATTGACCTTGAAGCCGGTGTAATAGGTGAAGGCCGAATAAAGCAGGCCCAGCGAGTGCGGGAAGTGCAGTTCCTTGTGGATTTCAAGGCTGTTGCCCGAGCCCATGGCCAGCGAGGTGGTGGTCCACTCGCCGACGCCGTCCATGGTCAGCACGGCGGCGTCCTCGAACGGGCTGGGGAAGAAGGCCGATGCCGCGTGGCTTAAGTGATGCTCGGCGAACAGGAACTTGTTCATCCAGTCGAAATCGGGATCGAACTTCTTGAAGTCCTTCCGCAGCATGTCCTTCTGGAACAGCTTTTCCTTCAGCCACACCGGAATGGCGGTCTTGAACGAGGTAAAGCCCTTCGGCGCGAAGGACATATAGGTTTCCAGCAGACGCTCGAACTTCAGGAACGGCTTGTCGTAGAAGACGACGTAATCGATGTCGCCCAGGGCGCAGCCGGCCTCGGCCAGGCAATAGCGCACGGCGTTCTCGGGGAAGCGCGCGTCGTGCTTCTTGCGGGTGAACCGCTCTTCCTGGGCGGCGGCGACGATGCGGCCATCCTCGATCAGCGCCGCCGCGCTGTCGTGATACAGCGCCGAAATGCCCAGAATCCGCACCGTTGGCCTCGCTTCTTTAGAACAGGGTGTAGATGAACGGGGCGACCGCCGAGCCCTGGCTCAGCACGATCAGACCGCCGAAGATCACCATCATCACCAGGATCGGCAGCAGCCAGTACTTCTTGCGGGCGCGCAGGAAGGCCCAGAGTTCGAGAAGAAAGCCCATTGGCGTCGGATCCTCTTAGAATTGGTTCTTCATGGTTTCGGGGGCCGGACCCGGGGGGGCGCGCTCGATCCAGTAGCTGGCGGCGGCCGGATCGCGCTTCAGGCGCATCGGATCCTTGCCGGTGGCCCGCATCAGCAGGCCGACCGGGGTGACGGTCAGGAAGAACAGCAGGCCCATCACCAGGGGCGTGACGATATGATGCAGCAGCATGCCGAACTTGAACCACAGAAAGTTCAAGGGCTTGAGCAGCTGGGGCGCCGCCAGGGCCGCGACCAGGAAGGCCGCGGCCGCACCCAGCGCCCACAGGCGAATGTCGCCGCCATCCTTCAACGGCCACAGCGCGATGATGGCGAACAGCACCGCGAAGACCAGCCCGAACGACCGCTCAGAGCCGATCTTGACCTCGGTCACTGCCGTTAAACTCTCGTGCGTTCCGCCCTTGGCCATGGGTCACCCTGCCTGTCTCGTGTGGCAGTCGTTACCATCAACGCAAGGGCAAAGCAACGCTTATGACCTTCTGTTCAGCCGCCGACCTCGGCCAGGGCGCGCAGTTGACGGTTGATCACCGACAGCATCGACAGATCGACCTGCGGCGCCGCCCGCAACTCGGCCAGCAGGCTGTCGACCCGCTCGACCTCGGCCTGGTGACGGGTGGCCCAGGCCTCCAGCCCCTGGCCTTCCGCCAGCACGGCGTTGGCGATGCCTTGCTGGTGGCTGTAAAGCTCTTCGATGGCCGCGACGGCGGCCAGCTTGTCCCAGTGGCCGCGCCCGCCCAGGCGCTGGGCCGACAGGCGCAGCCAGCCCAGGCCGAAGCGCGATCCGGCGGCGAAATAGACCTGCGCCGTTTCTTCCACACTCAGGCTGCGCCGGCCGGCGATTCGCACCACGTCCAGCGCCGAGGCCAGCACGATCAGGCCGGCGACGCGGGCGGCCACCGCTTCGGGCACCCCCTGATCGACATAATCCTTGGTCCGGGCCGCCACCATTTCGGCGGTTTCCGGCGGCAAGGCCTGGCCACGGTGGGCATCGATGGCGGCAACACCGGGGGCGAATTCGGCGATCGCCGCGCCGATCTCGAAGGGGGCCGGCACATGGCGCAGCACCCAGGCGGTGGCCCGTTCCAGCAGACGATTGGCCTCGGTCAGCATGGCGACCTGAACCGAGGCGGGCACCTGACCGTCCAAAGCCTCGATGGCGCGCCACACCTCGCGCAGGCCATAGGCGTCGCGGGCGACGATATAGGCCCGGGCCACCTCGGCGGCACCGAAGCCGGTGCGCTCCATCATGTCCAGCACGAAGCCGGCACCGACCCGGTTGATCATCGAATTGGTCACCGTGGTCGCGACGATCTCGCGCCGCAGCCGATGGCGGGTGATTTCGTTGGCGAAACGGTCACCCAGCGCGGTCGGGAAGTAGCGGCGCAGATCGGCGGCCAGGAATGGATCGTCGGGCAGGTTCGAGCCCAGCACCGCGTCGTGCAGCCAGATCTTCGAATAGGCCAGCAGCACCGCCAGTTCGGGCCGCACCAGCCCCTTGCGCCGGGCGGCCCGCTCGGTCAGCACGTCCTCGCCGGGCAGGAATTCCAGGGCGCGGTCCAGCCGGCCGGCTTTCTCCAACAGCCGCATAAAGCGGCCCTGACCATCCAGCAGGTCGGGGCCGTTGGCCTCCATCACGCTGATGGCCTGGGTCTGCAGGTAATTGTCCCGCAGGACCAGCGCGGCCACCTCGTCGGTCATGGACGACAGCAAGATGTCGCGCTGTTTCGCGGTCAAGTCGCCGGCCGCCACCAGATCGTCCACCAGAATCTTGATGTTGACCTCGTGGTCCGAGGTATCGACGCCGGCCGAATTGTCGATGGCGTCGGTGTTGAGACGGATGCCGGCCAGCGCCGCCTCGATGCGGGCTTTTTGCGTCATGCCCAGATTGGCGCCCTCGCCCAGCACCTTGGCGCGCAGGTCGCCCGCGTTGACGCGAAGCTGGTCGTTGGCGCGATCGCCGACGTCGGTGTTGGTTTCCTCGCGCGCCTTGATATAGGTGCCGATGCCGCCGAAGAGCAGCAGATCGACCTGGGCGCACAGCAGGGTGCGGATCAGTTCAGCCGGCGTCACCACTTTTGCTTCGATGCCGAAACGAGCGGCCATGGCCGCACTGACCGGGATCGACTTCGCCGCCCGCGAGAAGATGCCGCCACCGGCGGAAATGCGACTTTGGTCATAATCGGGCCAGGATTTGACCGCCTTGAACAGCCGCTCGCGCTCGGCGAAGGCGGCCGACGGGTCGGGATCGGGGTCGATGAAGATGTGGGCGTGGTTGAAGGCCGCCACCAGCTTGATATGGGGCGAGCACAGCATGCCGTTGCCGAACACGTCGCCCGACATGTCGCCGACGCCGATGCAGGTGAAGTCCTGGGCCTGGGTATCGATGCCGATTTCGCGGAAATGGCGCTTCACCGCTTCCCAGGCGCCGCGCGCGGTGATGCCCATCGCCTTGTGGTCATAGCCCTTCGAGCCGCCGCTGGCGAAGGCGTCGCCCAGCCAGAAGCCGACTTCCAGGCTGATGGAGTTGGCGATGTCCGAGAAGGTGGCGGTGCCCTTGTCGGCGGCCACCACCAGATAGGGATCGTCGCCGTCGCGGCGCACCACCCGATCCGGCGCCATCACCGATCCGCCCTTCAAGGTATCGGTGACGTCCAGCAGACCGCGCATCATCGCCTGATAGCAGGCGATGCCCTCGGCCAGCAGCGCCTCGCGCCCGCCTTCCGCCGGCGGCTGCTTGACCACGAAGCCGCCCTTGGCCCCGACCGGCACGATCACCGCGTTCTTGACCATCTGCGCCTTCATCAGTCCCAGGATCTCGGTGCGGAAATCATCGCGCCGATCAGACCAGCGGATACCGCCGCGCGCCACCCGGCCGCCGCGCAGGTGAATCGCTTCGACACGCGGGGAATAGACCCAGATTTCCACCCATGGCCGCGGCGCCGGCAAATCGTCGATGGCCCGGCTGTCCAGCTTGAACGACACCCATGGCCGGTCGAGATAGAAATTGGTGCGGTGGGTGGCGCGGATCAGGTTGAGAAAGCGGCGCAAGATTCGGTCGTCGTCGGCGCTATCGACCTGATCCAGCAGGGCGGCGGTCTGGCTTTCGACGAAACAGGGGTCGCCGGCCCGATGATCCGGATCGAACAGGGCCTCGAACAAGGTGACCAGGCCGACGGTCTGGGCCGGGTTGGCCGCCAGGGCCCGCTCGATATTGGCCTGCGACAGACTATAGCCGGCCTGGCGCAGATATTTGGCATAGGCCCGCAAGATCACCACCTGGCGCCAGGCCAGGCCGGCGGTCAGCACCAGCCGGTTGAAGCCGTCGCTTTCCGCCTCGCCGCGCCAGATGCGGGCCAGCGCCTCTTCGAAGGCGGCGCCCCGGTCGGCAAGATCGAGTGCCGTGCCGTCGGCCGATTCCAGCTGGAAGTCATGAATCCACACCGGACTGGCCTGGTCGGCGGCATGGATCTCGTGCGGGACCTCGGCGATGACCCGAAGGCCCATGGCCTCGAGGATCGGCAAGATATCAGACAGAGCCACCGTCTGGCCGCTGCGCAGCAGCTTGAGCCGGGCCTCGTGCTCGGCCGCCTCGACCGGCCGATAGAGGTTGAGACCGAGATCGGCGCCGGCCAGCACCGCTTCCAGCCGATCGATGTCGGCCACCGCCGCCAGGGCCGGGTGGCGTTCGCGGTAGGAGGCGGCGAAGGCGTCGCGCCAGCGCCGTGCCAGCTTCAGGCCCTTGGCCTCGCCCTGGGCGGCGATCAGCGCATCTTGCAGTTGGTCGGCCCACGAGCGCGCGGCTTCGGCCAGGCGGCGCTCCAGGTCGGACTCGTCGATGTCGGGAAGCTTGGCGCCGGGTTGGGTGCGGATCACCACATGCAGGCGCGCCAGCGGTCCGTCGGCGACCTGGGTGTAATAGGCGTCGAGTTGGCCGCCATAGGCCTGTTCCAGCAGCCGGGTCACCGCCAGCCTGAGCGGCGTGTCGTAGCGGTCGCGCGGCAAGAACACCAGACACGAGACGAAACGGCCGAAATCGTCGGGCCGCACGAACAAGGCGACGCGCGGACGTTCCTGCAGATGCAGAATACCCAGCGCGATACGGTACAGGCGGTCCTCGCCGATCTGGAACAGCTCGTCGCGGGGATAGGTTTCCAGGATATTGACCAGGGCCTTGGAATCGTGGCTGAACGGCGCGAAGCCGGCACGGGCCTGAACCTCGGCCACCCGCTTGCGCAGCAACGGGATGCTGGACGGGTTGCGGGTATAGGCCGCCGAGGTGAACAGGCCCACAAAGGCGTGCAACCCCACCACCTTGCCGGCCTTGTTGACCTGCTTCACCCCGATCACATCCATGTGGACTGGTCGGTGGACGGTGGCATGGCGGGTGGATTTGGTGACCATCAACAGGCCCGGCGCGGTCAGGAACGAGCGGATCTCGGCGGGCATTTGCGCCAAGGTGACGGTGTCGTCGAACACCGTCACCCCCGGCTCGCGCAGGATACCCAGGCCGGCATCGGCATCGACCGTCACCTTGGGGGAATCGCCGTCGCCGGAAAACAAGAAGCGCCGATAGCCCAGAAAACTGAAATGGTCGTCGTGCAGCCAATCAAGGAAGGCCACCGTCTCGTCGGAATCCGCCCGGGTCTTGGCCAGCTTGGCCACGTCTTCACTGGCGGCGCGGATGGCGGCGCGCATCGGCTGCCAATCGACCACCGCCGCCCGCACATCGGCCAGGACCTGCCCCAGCCTGGCGGCCAGATCGGCGTGCTGGCCCGCCTCCTGCCGATCGACCAGGATGTGCATCACCGATTCGGCGCTGCCGACACCTTCCGCCAGGGGAGCCAGATCGACCAGCCGGCCCGATGGGTCTCGACTTGCCGAAATCACCGGGTGAACCAATAGATGGATGGCAATGCCGCGGCGGGCCAATTCCATCGCCACCGAATCCACCAGGAACGGCATGTCGTCATTGACGATCTCGATGGCGGTATGGGGCGAGGTCCAGCCGTGCTTTTCCAGATCAGGGTCGAACACCCGCAGGCGGGGCTGACCGGGGGCGCGCTCTTTCAGATGACCCAGCAGGCCGACGATCACCGCGAACAGGCGACTGGCCTCGGCCTCTTCGAGGTCGGCGGCCGGCAGGCCAGCCAGAAAGATCATGGCCAGCCGACTGGCGGTTTCCCCGCGGGCGGGGTCGAGCCTCTGCCGGGCCAGGCCATCCAGAGAGTCGGCCAGGCTCGATCGGTGGAGATCGCTGAAATGGGTCATGAAGCCCTCCCCTGCGGCGCGGGTCGGCGCGCGCGATGGTTCCCCCGACTCATTAGGGGACGCTTGGGGGGCAATTTCAACGGGTTGAAGAATGAAAGAGCTTATTTCGCCCGGCCGGCCGCCCGCGCCAACTGCATCACCGCGCGCGAGCACAGTTCTTCCGCCGGCATGCCGGTGGTCTTGCAATCGGTCTCGGCCTCGATCAGCAGCTCCAGCGCGCGGCCGACACGATCGACCGGCCAACGGCCGATCTGGCGGCGGACCCGATCGGCCATCTTGAAGATCACCGGTGGTTTCAGGGCGGCCATGGCCTGATCGGGCGAGCGGCCTTGCGCCACCAGGCCGGCGGCGAAGTGCAGCCGTTGGAAATGACGTGACAGCGCCCGCAGCACCGTCACCGCATTGGTCCCCTCCCGGGTCAGACGGTCGAGCACCCGCTGGGCGGTGGCATGGTCACCCTCGGCGGCGGCCATGGCCAGATCGTCCATCGACAAGGCGGCAGTGTCGCCGACACAGGCCGAAGCATCGGCCAGAGTGACCCGGCCGGGCCCCCCCATATAGAGCGCCAACTTTTGCAGCTCGGCCCGGGTCAAGCGACGATCGCCGCCCAGATGGTCCATCAGATAGGCCAAGGCGTCGGCTTCCGGCGTCAGGCCGTGGGTTTTCAGCTCCTCGACGATGACCTGATGCAGGCTGCCGCCTTCGTCGCCGTAACAGGGCAAGGCCGCCGCGTTGTCGGCGCCCTCGAACAGCTTGCGCAGCGACGAGCGCGGCCCCAGATCGCCGGCTTCCAGCAAGATCAGAGCGTCGCCCTTGGGATCACCGAGAAACCCCTGGACCAGCGACGACAGGGCATCGGCGGCGTCGCGCACGATCACCACCCGGCGCCCGCCGGTCATGGCGATGGCGGCGGCTTCGTCGGCCAGGCGGGCGGGATCGTCCTTCAGGCTGGCGGCGGTCAGATCGGCGACGCGGAAGGGGTCCTTGAGGTCGGCGACCACCCCCTTGCCCAACCGCTCGATTCTTTCGCGGACCAGGCCGCTGTCGGGCCCAAACACCAAGATGATCCGGGCCTTGGGATCGGGCGCCTTGAGGAAGGCCTCGATCTTCCCGCCCGACAGCTTCACCGGGAGAACTCGGGCTTGAAGCCGGCGGCGCGATTGGAGAAATAGGCCGCCAGCTGGTTGCGGATGTTGCCGGCCAGCTCGGACAGGGCGCGATCCTCGGCGTCCCGCTCGGTCGCGATGGTGCCGTAGCGCGGCCCGTAATAGCGATAGCTGGTGATCGAGCGGGCCGAGCCAGAAAATGCGGTTTTCTTCGCCGAGTCCGAGCTGACGTCCATCAGCGAGAATTGGGCAGTCATCGTCATGTTGCCCAAAGCGGCACCGCCATTTTCGTCGGTGGTCACCGCGCCGGTGGTTTCCACCACCCGAACGTCAAGATAGTAGCGTGGCCGGGCAATCTCGCCGCTGGGGGTGAGCTGCTGAACCAGGGCATTGCGCAATTGCTGCCCGATCCGGTCGTCGATGGCGGCGACCCTGACCTGGGCCAATTCCGACTCGGTCGGGCTTTTCTGCTCGGCGCGGTCGCCATACATCGGCCGGAAGCCGCACCCCACCGGGCCCAGCACCGCGATCATCACCACCAGAAGCGTTCTAGACCACCACATTGACGATCCGATTCGGCACGACCACCACCTTGCGCGGCGCCTTGCCCGACATTGCCGCGATCACCGCCTCTTGCGCAAGCGCGGTTTCCTCGGCCAGCTTGGCATCGGCATCCTTGGGCAGTTCGATGGTGGCGCGCAGCTTACCGTTGACCTGAACGGCGACGGTGACACTGTCTTCGACCAGAAGACCGGCATCGGCCACCGGCCACTTCGTGTCGGAAACCAGGGTGGCATGGCCCAGTTCGGCCCACAATTCCTCGGCCAGATGCGGCATCATCGGCGCCATCAGCAGCACCACCGCTTCCAATCCCTCGCGCATGGTCCAGCCCGAGGCGCCATCGGACAGGGCGTTGGTCAGCTCGCGGATGCGGGCCACCGCCTTGTTGAAGTGGAAACGGTCAAGATCTTCCGACACCAGGGCGATGGTCTTGTGGATCTGGCGGCGGATCTTGACGGCACCCTCATCCAGGGCGGGCATGGCAGCGCCCGGCGGCGGCAAGGTGTCGAGCGCGCCGATGACCAGCCGCCACAGGCGGTTGACGTAGCGCCAGGCGCCGTCGATCCCGGCGTCGGTCCATTCCAGATCGCGCTCGGGCGGGCTGTCGGACAGCATGAACAGCCGCGCGGTATCGGCGCCGTAGGTCTCGATGATATGGGCCGGGTCGACCACGTTGCGCTTCGACTTGCTCATCTTCTCGGAGCGGCCCAGCGCCACCGGCTGGCCGGTCTGGACGTGCTTCAGCGCGCCGCCTTCCTTGACCACCTCGTCGGGGTAAAGCCAGGCCCCGGCCTGGTCCTTGTAGGTCTCGTGACAGACCATGCCCTGGGTCAGCAGGCCATCGAACGGCTCCTTGACCCCCAGATAGCCGCATTCCTTCATGGCGCGGGTGAAGAACCGCGAATAAAGCAAGTGCAGCACCGCATGCTCGATACCGCCGATATATTGATCCACCGGCAGCCAGTAATCGGCCGCCGCACGGTCGAAGGCGACGTCGTCGCGGGTCGGCGAGGCGAAGCGGGCGAAATACCACGACGATTCGAAAAAGGTGTCGAAGGTGTCGGTTTCGCGCCGGGCCGGCTTGCCGCAGCAAGGGCAGGCGACGTGCTTCCAGGTCGGGTGATGGTCCAACGGGTTGCCAGGCTTGTCGAAACCGACATCTTCCGGCAGCCGCACCGGCAATTGCTCGGCCGGCACCGGCACGGCGCCGCAGGTCTCGCAATGGATGATCGGGATCGGGCAGCCCCAATAGCGCTGGCGCGACACGCCCCAATCGCGCAGGCGCCAGTTGACGGTCTTGGCCCCCAGACCCTCGCTCTCGATGCGGGCGATGGCGGCGGCCTTGGCGTCGTCCACCCCCATTCCGTTCAGGAACTCTGAATTGATCAAGGTGCCATCGCCGCTATAGGCCTCGGCGCCGACCTGATAGGAACCGGCATCCTCGCCCGGCGGCAGGACCACGGGCTTGACCGGCAGATCGTACTTGCGGGCGAAATCCAGATCGCGCTGATCATGGGCGGGGCAGCCGAAAATGGCGCCCGAACCGTATTCCATCAGCACGAAATTGGCGACATAGATCGGCAGGTGCCAGCCGGGAACGAAGGGATGACGGGCCTTCAGGCCGGTGTCGAAGCCCTTCTTCTCGGCGGTTTCCAGCACCGCTTCCGAGGTCCCCATGCGGTTGCATTCGGCGACGAAATCGGCCAGGCCGGCATTGTTCGCCGCCAGCTCGGCCGCCAGCGGATGGTTGGGGGAAATGGCCAGGAAGGCGGCGCCGAACAAGGTGTCGGGGCGGGTGGTGAAGATTTCCAGCCGGTCGCTGCGACCCTCGATGTCCCACACCAGCCGCGCGCCCTCGGACCGGCCGATCCAGTTTTCCTGCATCAGGCGCACCCGGTCGGGCCAGCGCTCGAGGCCCTTCAACGAGTCCAGCAGATCGTCGGCGAAGGCGGTGATCTTCAGGAACCATTGCGACAGCAGCCGCTTTTCCACCAAAGCGCCCGAACGCCAGCCGCGGCCGTCGATAACCTGTTCATTGGCCAGCACGGTGTTTTCCACCGGATCCCAGTTGACCCAGGATTCCTTGCGATAGACCAGACCGGCCTTCAGGAAATCCAGGAACATCTTTTGTTCGTGGCGGTAATATTCGGGCTCGCAGGTGGCCAGCTCGCGCGACCAGTCATAGGACAGACCCATCGACTTCAGCTGCTCGCGCATGGCGGCAACATTTTCCCGCGTCCATTTGGCCGGGTGGACGCCCCGCTCGATGGCGGCGTTCTCGGCCGGCAGGCCGAAGGCATCCCAACCCATCGGATGCAGGACGTTGAAACCCTTGGCCCGCTTGGTGCGCGCCACCACGTCACCCAGGGTGTAATTGCGCACATGGCCCATATGGATGCGGCCCGATGGATAGGGAAACATTTCGAGGACGAAATATTTCGGCCGGCTGGCAGCCTCGGTGGCGGCGAAGGTCTTGCGCTCGTCCCACACGCGCTGCCACTTGGTTTCGGTTTCCTTGACGTTATAGCGTTCGTCGGTGCGCGACATGTGCGTCCGGCCCTAAGATTCTGGAGTGAAGTAAGGAATTCGCTGAAGCCGGCCGCTTTACTCGGTCGAGACGATGCGCAGCTGCCGCGCCCGGGTCAGGATCGAATTTTCCAGATCGCCAGCCATCTTGGCCTCGATCTTGACATCGACCCACTGGCCCATGGCGTCGCGCGCCTGCTTGAACACCGATACCTTGACGCCGTCCGCCCTGAGCGCCCGGTCAAGGATGAAGACGTTGACCTTGAAACGCTCGTTCGGCGCCTCGGGCAGCTGGTACCAATCGGTGATGATGGTGCCGCCGAACGGATCGGCGGTGGCAATCGGCATGAAGCCCAGCGTGTCCAGCGACGCGCGCCACAGGAACGAATTGACGCCGATGCCCTCGCCGCCGCCGGTGCCCTTCTTCTTGTCGCCGAACAGACCTTCAGAGCCGAACACCGTCTCGCGCTTCTCGTCGCCCATGCGCGGGGCCGAGGCCCCACGGTCCCTGGTGGGATAGACCGCCTTGCCACCTTCGCAGGCGGACAGAACCACCACCGAAAACACCAGAACCAATACGGCAAGAACCCTTGCCCACAGACTGCTCATTGCCATCACCCTTGCAGATCGGCCGTATCGGCACGACAGACGCGCTTCCGGACGGCAATGCCGTCGGATCATTTGGGCAGAGAATGCACCCTTGCCGCCCCGGTGGGCAAGTCCTGCGTTGAAATCGGCCCTTTTCCAAAGACAAAGGCCCGCGGGAAACCCCGCGGGCCTGTATCCGTGATACCGATCCGACCTTAGAAGGTCAGGGCGATACCGGTGGCGATCACCCAACCTTCGTTGTGGTTGGCATCACCGGTGTTGCCGCTGGCCTTGGCCGACTCGTCATTCCACTCGACAAAGCCACCCGAAGCCTGCAGATCGATGCCCGGGCTCAGGCTATACTTGCCCGACACCTGATAGACGGTCAGCGAGTCCTGGCCGGTGGCGGTGGAGTCCTCGGCCTTCGAATTCAGGTAGCCGAAGCTGAGCTGCCAAGCGCCACCGTCATACATGATGCCGGCGTCCCAGATATGGCCATCGATATTCGCGGCGTTGGCAGGACGCGTAGTGGTATACGCGCCGGGCTTCTCGTCCAGGATACGCTGACGGTACGAACCGCCGACGGTCACCGGACCCCAAGCCAGCTGGGTACCGGCCGAGAATTCCTGCAGGTCGCCGGCGATGCCGGCAGCGTTGGCATCGCCCCACACGAAGCCGGTCGACAGCTTGACGCCGATCGGACCGAAGGTGTTGGCATAGCCGGCACCGACACCATAAACCGACTGCGACAGCGCCTGGTTCGAGTTGTCTTCACCCTTGCTGGGGCTGGTGGTGCCCGAGGCATTCGGGATGTAGGTGGCGCCCAGGGTCAGGCCGTAGAAGGTCGGCGCGACATAGGTGATCTTGTCGGCGTTGTCGTCGGTGTCGATCTCGGTGGTCTTCATCACCGAAACGGCACCCGGCTGGACGATCGACGAGCCGCTGATCAGCAGGCCTTCCGAACCCCAGTTGCCGGCGGCGTCGGGGGCCATGACATGCAGCAGCACGGCGCCATTGGCTTCCGAACCGACGATGACCTTACCAATGCCGCTTTCGATGAACACGTAGCTCTTGTCGATGACGTCGGGGTTCGACTGAGCGGTCTCGGAACCACCACCGGCTTCCAGCTCGATGTTGACGCCGATCTTCATGCCGTTGTCCAGCGTGGTGTCGCCACCGAAGAAGATTTCGTTGTCGCCCTTGACGTCGACATTGGCATAGCCGCGGCCGGTGCCGGCCTCGAACGCGCTGTCCTGCCAAGCGCCGACGACCCACCACTTGGAGAAACCGCCCAGGTTGAGCTTGATCTTCTCGGCGGCCGAGGCCGAACCGGTGGTCATCAGACCAGCGGCGACCAGCGCAGTGCTGGCGATAAGAACCTTCTTCATGGAAAACCCCTTTTGCTCGGTATGACTCAAACACAGGCGTTGGTGTGATCGCCTAATTTCTCGGCATCCTAGGCACTGCGCGAAAATTGGTCAACCGCGCCGGTGCACTGCGACATCAATCTTTGTCACCCTGTGGCGAATCGGCAACAGAACCGTCATCCGGCGTCCAGGCAAAAAGAAAGGGCGGCCGAAGCCGCCCTTTCCCAACTTGGTGTCGAAGCGTTCGATTAGAACGACAGCGACAGACCGGTCATGACGGCCCAACCTTCGTTGTGGTTGGCGTCGCCAGTGGCGGCCTTCGAGCCTTCGTCGTCGAACTCGGCCCAACCGGCAGTGGCCAGGACGTCCACGCCCGGGCTCAGGTTGTACTTGCCCGAAACCTGCCAGATGGTGATTTCGTCTTCCAGGTTGTTGCCGGCGTTGCCATCGCTCTCCGACTGGAAGTAAGCGAACGACACGGCCCACGGACCGGAAGCGTACTGGATACCAGCGTCCCAACCAGTGGTGTTGACCAGGTTGCCGTTGGTGGCAACGGCGCTACCGCCGCCATTACCATACTGACCGCCCTTTTCGTCGGCCTTGTCCTTACGCCACGAACCACCGACGGTGAAACCGGCATAGGACAGCTGACCACCAGCGACGAACTGGGTGAAGTCCGACGACACGCCAGCGGCGTTGGCATCGCCCCAGATGAAGCCGGTCGACAGCTTGACGCCGACGCCACCGAAGGTGTTGGCGTACAGAGCGCCGACGCCCATGGCTTCCATCGAGGTCGCCTGCAGGCTGTTGTCTTCGCCCTTCTGGGCGCTGGTGGTGCCCGAAGCGTTCGGGATGTACGAGGCGCCGAGGGTCAGACCGTAGAAGGTCGGAGCGACGTAGGTGATCTTGTCGGCATCGTTGTCGATGCGCGGAGCGGTGCCGTTGCCGCCGACGAAGCCACGAACGTTGGTCGGCGAAACGATGGCGGTCGCGCCGCCCGACGAGTTGCCACCGGCCAGAACGCCGCCTTCACCCCAGTTGCCAGCGGCGTCCGGAGCGTTGACGTGCAGCAGGTACACGCCGTTGTTCTCGGAACCGATGATGAACTTACCGAAGCCGCCGGCGATCCAGATGTAGGACTCGTCGATCACGTCGGGGTTCGAAGCAGCGGTCTCGGTGTGGCCACCGGCTTCCAGCTGAATGTCAACGCCGATTTCCAGGCCGTTGTCCAGCTTGGTCGAACCGCCGAAGAACACTTCGTTGTCGCCCTTGACGTCAACGTTGGCATAGCCCACGCCGGTGCCGTCTTCGAACGAGCTGTCCTGCCAAGCGCCGACAACCCACCACTTCGAGAAACCGCCCAGATTCAGCTTGATCTTTTCAGCGGCCGAGGCGGTGCCGGTGGTCATCAGACCGGCGGCGACCAGCGCGGTGCTGGCGATAAGAACCTTCTTCATGTTAACTCCTCTCTTTTGGTACGGAGTGCGACAGCGCACCCAAATCCAAATGAACGAACGACGGTGATCCAGCCATTTTGACGGCGGCAAGTCAAGCAAGGGGGAAAGCCTCTGTGTCGAATGCCTCGCACTGTGGCGAATGTGCAACAGAACGCCGGCCCGGCCCGGCCTGGAAAAGAAGGACCAAATCCCGGCAATGTCAGTCGCTTCCGCCCTTTCCGCCGTCCTCGGCTCGATCCGCCACGCCGCCGCCGGCCGCGACGTTACCTTGGTCGCCGTCTCCAAGACTCACGATGCCGAGACCGTCGCCCAGGCACTGGCGGCCGGTCACCGCGTGTTTGGCGAGAACCGCGTGCAGGAGGCCATGGCCAAATGGCCGGCGCTGAAAAAAGGCTTTGACGATGTGGTCTTGCACCTGATCGGCCCGCTGCAGACCAACAAGGTGCGTGACGCGGTGGCGCTGTTCGACGTCATCGAAACCCTGGACCGCCCCAAGCTGGCTCGCGCCCTGGCTGAGGAAATCCGTCGGTCGGGCCGCAGCGTCGAGTGTCTGGTCCAGGTCAATACCGGCCGCGAGGCGCAAAAGGCCGGCATTGACCCCGACCAGGCCGACGCCTTGATCGCCCTGGCCCGCGACCAATACGGCCTGCGGGTGACCGGCGTGATGTGCATCCCGCCGGCCGACCAGGACCCGGCGCCGCATTTTCGCCTGTTGGCCGATATCGCCGGGCGCAATGGGCTTGCGGTCGTCAGCATGGGGATGAGCGGAGATTTCGAGACCGCCATCGCGGCGGGAGCCACCCATGTCCGGGTCGGTTCGGCGATTTTCGGGGCCAGGGATTACGCCTGACACCACCGCCGGCGCCAGAAATCGCGCAAGACCGCTTCCAGCGCGCGGGTATATCCGGCGGCATCGACAAGAGGCGAGGAAGCGATCCGGGCCCGCATCCCGGCGCGCAGGTCGCGCAGACGGCCGGGATCGGCCGCCAAATCCACGGCGATCCTGACGAAATCGGCCGGATTGGCGGCGGCCAGTTCCGGCAGGCCCAGGGCGGTCAGCAAGGACAGGCCGACCCGACCGACGAAGCGCGATCCGGCCAGGGTCACGACCGGCACCCCCATGTACAGGGCCTGCCAGGTGGTGGTGCTGCCGTTGAACGGAAAGGGGTCGAGGCCGATATCGACATGGGCATAGGCGGCCAGGTGGTCCGCCTCGCTTTGGGTGTCGCCCATGAACAGCAGCCGTTCCGGCCCGATCCCCAGGGCGCCGAAACGCTCGACATAGCGATCCTTCAACCCGGTCTCGCCGAACTGGTCGCGATATTTCAGCACCAGCCGCGAGCCCGGTACCGCCTTCATCACCTCGGCCCACAGGGCCAGGCTGGCATCGGTCATCTTGACCGGGTGGTTGAACGACCCGAACGTCACCGGCTGGCCGGAAAGACAGGGCGGGGCGGCCACCTCGGGCGCGCTCTCGGGCCTTGGTTCGTAATAGAAGCAGGGCAGCCGCAGCAGCTCCTCGCCGAATTCCTCGCTGGTCTGGCCCGGCGGATGAAGGACCGGATCGGTGATCCAGCCATCCATGCCGGCCAGTCCGCTGGTGCCGAAATCGTGCCAGCTGACCTGCAGCGGCGCCGGCTTCAATGCCGCCAGCCGCAGTCTGTTGTCGCCGGTCCAGCCGGCCAGGATGACCAGGATGTCGATCCCGTCGGCGCGGATTTGCTGGGCCAGGACGTCGTCGGAAGCCCCGGCGGCGTGGCGCCAATGCTCGACCTTGCCGGCGATGCGCCGGGTCACCTGGTCGGGGGCGGCGGTCAGGGAATAGATGAAGACCTCGAAAGTCTGGCGGTCATGCGCCGCCAGCACATCCTCGATATTGCCGGCGACCGGGTGGTTGCGCAGGTCGGCCGAGACATAGCCGATCTTCAGGCGCCGATCGGGATCGCGATCGTTGGCCGGGGCCGGAAGCGGGGCCAGGTGGGCATGCAGCTTGACCCAACCGGCCACCGCCGCCGCGAGCGACTGGGGCGTGCTGGCGGTGTCGTAATAGTGGGTCAGCACCAGATTGCGCGCCGCACTTTCCAGCGGCTTGGCGGCCAGGCAGCGGCCGTACAGCTCGACCGCCCGGTGCGGGCGGCCCTCGAGCCGATGCACCGAGGCCAGGCTGTTCAGCGCATCGACCCAATCGGGACGGATGGCCAGGGCGCGGTTCAGCAGATGGGCGCCCTCGCTGGTGCGGCCGCGGCGCACCGCGACGTCGGCCAGCATCTTCAACTCGACCGGACCGTTGGGGGCCAGCGCCAGGGCCCGGCGCGCATGCTTTTCCGCCTCGACATAGCGCTCGATCTCGAACAACACGCGGGCCAGATTGACATGAGCAGCCCCCAGGTTGGGGTTCAGGGCCAAGGCCTTGCCGAACTGGCCGATGGCGTCGGCGTGGCGGCGGGTCATGGCGCTGACCATGCCCAGATTGCACCAGATGGCCGCATCCTTGGGGGCAAGCTTGACCGCCTGGCGCAGCAAGGCGTCGGCATCCTTGGTTCGTCCGGCCTGGATGGCCTGGCCGGCCTGGCCGATCAGTCGCGCTACCTGCTCTTTTTGGGTCTTGCTCATGAAACGGCTTCTAACATGCCGGGGCCGACAGCGTACAGGGGGCGAGGTTTTTTTGGGTGGTGACGGTCCGTCGCCATGCTATCACTCTGCCCGGCCCCCAGAGTTTGACCACGAGAAGCGGATGCTGTCCGACAAGGCTGTGACCCCGATAGGTGCGGAAACCGTCGATTATCCCGGTGAGGACCTTAACGTTCTCTCGGCGTCGAAGAACTATTACCGGTGGATCGTCGATATCATGGAGCCCTTCGTCAGCGGCCATACCGTCGAGTATGGCGCCGGCATCGGCACCATGTCCCAACGGCTCAGGCCCCATGTCGAGCGCCTGACCCTGATCGAGCCGGCGACCCATCTGGCCGAGCGGCTGACCCATAGCTTCAAGGACGATGCGGCGGTCGAGGTGCTGAACAACACCCTGGAACGCCACGCCCCCTTTCTGCCGGCCGGCAGCATCGACGCCTTCGTCCTGGTCAACGTGCTGGAACACATCGAAGACGATGCCCAGGCGGTGAAATGGATGTTCGAGGCGCTGGCACCCGGCGGCAAGCTGGCGCTGTTCGTGCCGGCCCTGCCGTGGCTGATGAGCGATCTCGACCGCGCCCACGGCCATTTCCGCCGCTATCGCCGCCAGGATCTGGTGCGGCTGATGGACATGGTCGGCGCCGAGATCGAGCTTTTGCATTTCTTCGACATGCCCGGCATCGTGCCGTGGTGGCTGCTCAACACCATCGGCGGCAAGGTCGATTTCAACCTGCCGGCCGTGCGCGTGTTCGACAGCCTGGTCATTCCGCCGACCCGCTGGCTGGAAACCCGCTTCCCCCCGCCGATCGGCAAGAATCTGGTGATGGTGGCGCACAAGCCCCGTCGGTGATCCAGCCGGAAATGGCGCCGTAGCCGGCGACCCCCACCGGGCCAAGCCGCAAGGCCGAAGAACCGGTGATGCCGCCCAGGGCGATCACCGGCAGGCCGGCACGCCTTGCCCAGCCGCGCCAGCGCACCGCCCCGATCCCCGCCGCCGCCGGATGGGAATGGGTGGGAAAGACCGGCGACAGGATCGCCGCGTCCACACCCCGACATCGGGCCCGCGCCAACGCCATCGGCGAATGGCAGGCCGCAATCAGCAGGCCGCCCCGGCGACGAACCCAACCGCGCACCGCCGCCAGCACCCCCCGGCGCGCCATCCATTCGGGCAGATGCACCCCATCGGCCCGAATGGCCGCGGCCAGGCGCCAGTCGGCCGCGACCACCAGCCGCAGCCGGTGGCGCCGGCAGGCGACCGCCACCTTTTCGGCCAGATCCCGGCGATCATCGCCGTCATAGAGTCGCAGCAGCACCACAGCACCGGGCGGCAGAAACGGCAGGACCGGCCGGGGATCGGGCAGCCGAACCGGGTCGGTCACCAAGATCGCCCGGGGAATGCCCGTGACCGGCGTCAATCGGCGGATGGCGGCGGCAAGCTTCATGGCGACACTATAGCGCAGACACCACCAAAAGATCGCCGGGCCGGCAATCGGCCAGCAAGTCCAGCAGGTCAGCGAGGTCGATGGCGACGCAGCCCTCGGTCGGCTTGCCCTCGGGATCGGCGACATGCAGGAAGATGGCGCTGCCCCGTCCGGCGACCGGCGGATCGTCGTTGTGGCCCAGCACCACCACCACGTCGTACAGATGATCGTCGCGCCACATCTTTTCGCAGCGGGCCGGATGTGGAAGTTCGACCGAGCGATTGTAATCGGGGTGAGCGGAATCGTCGCACCAACCGTCGGCCGGGCCGATTTCCGCGACCTCCAGCCCGGTGACCGGCCGGGCCAGCCGATCCGGCCGGTACAGCGCCCGGCGCAGCGGCCAAGCCCCGACCGGGGTGGCGCCGTCGCCTTCCCGCTTATCGACGATGATTCCCGACCGTCCCAGCCGGCACGCGATCCGCCGCCCGTTCCAGCTCAGCCAGCCATCGGCGCCGACATCGATGCGCATCATTGCAGGTCAAGAGTGGTGGTGGGCTGCGGCCGGGTCGCCAGGCTGCCGGCCTTTTCATACTTGTCCAGCGCCTTGTTCATCGACTGGACCCAATCGGCCGGCGGCGCCGGCATGCCGGTCGGGGGCACCGCCATCTTGCCCGAGCCGGGCAGCATCGGATGCGCCTGGCCGCCCAGTCCCTGGTCGGCCATGATCTTCTGCACCGCCATGGCGTTGGACGCATTGTTGGCCGACACCGGATCACGGCCGGTGATCGGCACGTTGGACCGGCTGCCGGAATTGGACACCGGCACGCTGATCGGCTGCAGCGGCTGCGGGTTGACCGCGCTCATCCGGTTGGGAATCGGCATGAAGCGGCTCGGCTGCTGGCCGATAGGGGTGAAGGGCTTGGCATCGGCCAGGGGTGCCGCCGGCTGGGCCAACGCCACCTTCTGGACCGCCGCCTGGGGCGCCGGCGCCGCTGCCGGCGAGGCGACCATGCCATCGGCGGTGAACATCACCTGCGGCGTCTGGGTCTGGCCCGGCATCGGCTCGGGCAAGGTGACCACCGGCGCGGCGGCCACCTGCATCGGGGCGCCTGCTTCTTCCGGCTTGGCCTGGGCGATGGCGGTGGTGGGGGCATCGTCCTTGAACATCGCCAGGACGTGACCGCCCACGGTATTGCCGGTTTCCTGCTCGATGACGCAGCCCGCGGCCGAGGCGATCAGACCGATCGGGCCGCCGAACAGGGCGCCACCGGCCAGACGGGCGCCGACGCCGATCTTGTCGCCGGTCAGTTCCTGGTAAAGCGTGTTGATGACCGGAATGTGCTGCAGCGGATTGATGACGTCGAGGACATCCCAGAAGCTGGGTTCCTCCTCGGCGAACATCGACAGGTCCTTGCCGGCGGCCTTGGCGTCGCGTTCGACGGCGGCGGCGCGTGCGGTGTCGGCGCGTTCCGACGCCAGGAACGGCACCAGCCGATCGGGATCGGAATAGGTCGGAGCTTGGGCGGACGCGCTGATGCTCATGGCAGGCCTCGATGAATGACAGCTTCTACTGTGCAAACCCGATGCCAAACTCTAACCCGTTGATTTTACGTGATATGCCTTGGAGGCGCGGCACTATTTCGGCAGAAAATGCCGGGCAGCCTAGAAAAGATGACCGCCCTTGGTGGCCTTGGTGCGCAGATATCCCTGATTATGGTCGTTGGCCGGAAAGACATGCGGCACCCGTTCGGCCACCACCACGCCGTGGGCGGCCAGGGCCTCGACCTTCAGCGGATTGTTGGTCAGCAGGCGGACCCGCTCGACACCCAGCAGCCGCAGCATCTGCGCCGCCGGCAGATAGATCCGCTCGTCATCGTCGAATCCCAGCTGCAGGTTGGCATCCAGCGTATCAAGCCCGTCATCTTGCAGCTGATAGGCCCGCAGCTTGTTGACCAGGCCGATGCCGCGACCTTCCTGCGACAGGTACAGCAAGATGCCCGCGCCGGCCTGAGCGATTTCGGCGATGGCGCCGCGCAACTGGTCGCCGCAATCGCAGCGCAGCGACCCCAGCAGGTCGCCGGTGAAGCATTCGGAATGCAGGCGGGCCAGCACCGGCTGGGCGGTATCGGGCTCGCCGATGATGATGGCCAGGTGCTCGATGCCGCCATCGGCGGGCCGGAAGGCGACGATGCGGGCGTTCTCGGCATCGACCAGCGGCACGCGGGCCTCGGAAACCTTGCGCAGCGAGCGGGCCGCCGTCTGCTGGTACTCCTCGATGGCGGCGACGTCGACCACCACCACGCCCGACAGCAACAAGGCGCCCGCCGTCGGTACCGCCACCAAGGTCGCCGGCAGCAGCCGGGCCAGCTTGGCCAGTGCCACCGACGCCGCCGGAACCGAGCCGGCGGCAACCGGCTGCATGGTCAGCGTCGACAAATCCGGCTGGGGAACGTCGCGGGCGACCGGATCGGCCAGCCAGGCGACGGTCAGCGGGTCGATCCCGGCGGGAAGATCGACCCGGGCGGCGGGCGCGGCAACGTCATGGCCCAGCACGGCGGCGCGACGGTTGCTGAGAATCAGGCAGGGCCGGGTGCCGGCCAGGGTGGTCAGGTGGGCCAGACTGTCGGCCGTCGCCGCCTCGGCGGCCAGGGCATAGGCCACCCGGCTGTCGGTGCCGCGAACCGCCACCACCGCACCGCGCCGCAACTCGGCCACGGCGCGATCGACGGCGATCAGTGGCGGCGGCGGCGGCTGGTTGGGACCGGGAGAGACGTCAAGCGGCTTCGTCATGGGACCTTCACGGGGGTTTGGGCCTGGCACCATAGCGGTTTTCGTCCGCCGGAAAAAGGTCCGCCGCCATTCCCGCCGGCCGTCTTTCGGTTTATATCTGGGCGGATGAAGTCAACGCCCCTGATCTTGCTGATCGACGACGATTCCGTGGTGCGCGACACCCTGGCCGAGGTGCTGCGAAACGCCGGCCATGCGGTTGCCAGCACCGACGGCACCGGCGCACTGCCCGCGGCCGATCTGGTGGTTGCCGCGACCGCGCCGACCGACGGTTCGCTGGCCTGGGTCGCGCTGACCAAGCCGGTGCGCGTGGCCCCGCTGCTGGCGGCGGTGACGGCCGCCCTGGCCCGGCGCGAGGCCTGCCGGGTCCGCTTCGGCGGGTGGTGCCTGGATGCCCCTGGCCGCATGTTGGTTCACCAGGACGGGCACAGGGTCCGCCTGACCGACAAGGAGGCGGCGATCTTGAGCTTGCTGGCCAAGGCCGACGGCGCCGTCGATCGCCAGACCCTGCTGGCCGAGGTGTGGGGCTATGGCCGATCGGTGACCACCCACACCCTGGAAACCCATATCTACCGCCTGCGCCGCAAAATCGAGGCCGATCCCGATGGCGCCGCCTTGCTGCTGACCGAGCCGGGCGGCTATCGTCTGATCCGGACGGAGGAATCATGATTCCGGTCAGCACCATCGCCGAATTCGAAGGACGGCTCGGGCCGGCGGCGCGCCTGCGTGCTGGTCTGCGCCGCGCCGCCTTGGCCGGATTGTCGCTGCTGCCCGGCCGCGGGCGACGGGCCGCCTTGCGTTTCCCCTATTACCACCACGTCTTTGCCGACGAGCGGGCCGGCTTCGCCCGGCAATTGCGCTGGATGCGGCGCCACGGCGAATTCCTGGGCTGGGACGATGCCATCGCCTTGATGCGCTCGGGCGATCCCATCGACGGGCGCTATTTCTGCCTGAGCTTCGACGACGGCTTCAAAAGCTGCGCCACCCATGCCCTGCCGATCCTGGTCGAGCACGGGGCGACGGCGGCGTTCTTCGTCGCCACCCGCTTCATCGGCACCGACCCCGAGCGCGACCGCGACCTGCTGCTGGGTTTCTATCCCGGCGAGACCCGGTTGATGGAATTCATGAGCTGGGAGGATTGCCGGGCCTTGCAGGCTGCCGGCATGGTGGTGGGGTCGCATACCGACGGCCATGCCCGCCTGTCAGCGCTAGACGCACGGGCGGTCGCGACCGAATTGACCGTTTCGAAGGCCCGAATCGAGGCCGAACTGGGCGGTCAATGCCGCCATTTCTGCTGCCCGTGGGGCCAGCCCGGCACGACCTTCCTGCCCGAGCGCGACCCCAAGATCGCCGAGGATTGCGGCTACGGCTCGTTCGCGACCACCGTGCGCGGGCCGACCCGGGCCGGTGATTCGCCGTTCTTCATCCGCCGCGACCATACCCTGGCCAACGACCCGGACTACCAATTGCGCACCTTCCTGCTGGAGCGGGGATGAACCGCGTCTTGCGCCCCGCCACCCTGGCCGACGGAGCCGAGGCGACCGAATTGCTGCGCCGCCTGGGGCTGGTCATGCCGTCGGGCGAACAGGCCGTCGCCGCCCATTGGCGCCGCCTGTGGCTGGATAATCCGGCTTTGTCGCACGACGGTTCTGACCCCCTGCCCGGCTGGGTGCTGGAGGCCGATGGCCGCATGGTCGGCTTCTTCGCCAATTACGCCCAGGCCTATTGGCGGGGCGACCAGCGCCTGACCGTGGCCATCGCCAGCCAATGGGGGGTCGAAAAGCCCCATCGCGACGCCACCGGCCTGTTGTCCGACGCCTATTTCGCCCAGCCGAACGTCGATATGATCCTGGTCACCACCGGCATCAAGGCGACCGGGCGGCTGTTCCAGCGTTATGGCGGCCTGCCGGTGCCGCAGCCGGGCCTGGACCGCGTCCGCTTCTGGGTCACCGATGCCGGCGGTTTCCTGGCGGCAAGCCTGCGCAAGAAGGGCTGGCCGGGAGCCGGGGCAGCGCGCCATCTGCGCCTGCCGGTCGGCCTGACCTGGCCCGCAGCACCCCGGCGCGCCGTGAATGTGGAAAGCACCGCGCCCTTCGATTCCCGCTTCGACCGCTTGTTCGCCGCCAAGCGGCGGGAACACCCGGACCAGCTGTTCGCCGACCGCACCGCGCCTGCCCTGGCCTGGCACGTCTTGCCCCATGCCGCTCGCGACGGCTTGCGGGTCCTCGCCATCGACCGGGCGGGCGAGCTGGACGGTTATGCGATCTTGATCCGCGATGATGCCGAGGCCATCGGCTTGACCCGCTGGCGGATGGCCGACCTGCTGGTCCGCGAGGACGATCCCGCCATGGTCGCCGATCTGGTCGGTGCCGCCGTGCGCCTGGCCGCCGCCGAAGGGGCGGCTTTGCTGGAAGTGGGCGGGATGGCCCAGCCGCTTCAGGCGACGATCGCGCGATTGGGCGGCCTGACCCGGCCGCTTCCCACCTGGCCGTGCTATTACCGGACGTGTACCGAGCAATCCGATGGTGCGGCGTGGTATCTTACCGCCTATGACGGCGACACCGTCCTGTTCTAGTGTCCTGCTTATCCCTGAAATTCGCGGAAGGCCGCGAATTTCAAAATCACCACACCAGGGTTCTTCATGCGTCTCTTCCTTTCGGCCGTCCTTGCCCTTCCCACCCTGACCGGCGGACGATCCTTCGCCATCGCCGTGGCCTGCCTGACCTTCCTGGTGACGCTTCCGGTTGCGACGGTCCCGGTGCCGCCGCTGACCGACTTCGTCAATCACCTGGCCCGCATGGGGATTCTGGCCGACATCGGGACCAATACCGCGCTGGCGCGCACCTATGCCATCGAATGGGCGGTGATCCCCAATCTGATCATGGATGTGATGGTGCCGCCGCTGGTCCATCACCTGGGCCTGCCGGGCGCCGGCCAATTGTTCCTGACCATGATGGTCCTGCTGCTGGTCACCGGGCCGATGGCCATCCACCGCGCGCTGTGGGGGCGGTTCAGCCCCTGGCCGTTGCTGGCCTTCCCGCTGGTTTATAACGGCATCTTCCTGTACGGCCTGGTCAATTACCTGCTGGGCGTCGGCATCGCCCTGTGGGGGGTGGCGCTGTGGATCGCCTTGCGCGATCGCTCGGTCGCCCGGCGGGGCCTGGCCTCGGCGATCATCGTGCTGGTGCTGTTTTTGTGCCACCTGTTCGCCGTCGGCCTGTACGGCCTGACCCTGCTGGCCTTCGAGCTCTGGCGCCTGGCCCAGCGGCGCGGCGCCTGGACCTGGCGCGATGTGGCCGCCTTCGCCCTGCCCTTCGCCCCGGTGATCCCGCTGATCCTGGCCAGCCCGACCCTGGGGCTGTCGAAGATGAATTTGTGGGAATCCCACGGCAAGCTGGACGGGCTTTACCTGACGGTGCAGCTGTATCGCGATCCGGTCGACATGGTGTTCGCCGCCATCCTGGTGGGGGCGACGGTGTGGCTGGCCAAGCGCGACCTGCTGCGTCTGCATGGTGCCGGCTGGGTGTTGTTGGCCCTGGGCGGCGTGGTGTTCCTGGCCATGCCGCGCCAATTGTTCGGTTCGTGGATCGCCGACCAGCGGCTGCCGGTGGCTCTGGTGTTCCTGACCATCGGGTTCGTCGCCCCCGAACTCAGGGGCCGACTGTCGCGCGGCGCCTTCTATGCCTTTATCGCCGGGCTGACCCTGGCCCGAACCGTCGAGGTCCAGGCCAACTGGCTGGATCTGGCCGACATCACCGCCGATATGCGCGCAGCCGTCGGTCGGATGCCGCGTGGGGCCACCGTGCTGGTCGCCCATGCCGACGAACCGGCCGGCGGCATGGTGATGGAACAGGCGCTGAGTCACGCGCCGTCATGGGCGGTGATCGATCGCGACGCGCTGGTCTCGACCATCTTCGCGGTGCCGGGCAAGCAGGTGCTGGCGATCCGTCCCGAATTCGCCGATCTGGTCGATCGCGACGACGGCGACCCGCCCACCGTCAGCCAGATGTTGGCCTCGATCGACGGGCCGGTGCCGGGCGCCGCCCGTTTCTGGGACGCCTGGCCGGGCCGCTATGACTTCGTCTACATCCTTTATACCCGGCCGGGCGCCGCCAATCCCGACCCCGACCACCTGCAGCCGGTGTTCGAGGGGCGCGGCTTCCAGCTTTACCGGACCATGCCCGACCGGGATTGAAGGCTGGGAGTTAGGCGCCGCAGCACTTCTTGAATTTCTGACCCGAACCGCACGGACAAGGATCGTTGCGGCCGACCTTGTTGGCGACCACCCGCTGGGGCGGGCGCGGGTTCATCACACCATCGACATAGAGCCAGCGGCCCTCGACGATTCGAAACGAGCCCAGCTCATGATGAACATAGGGCTTGCCGCCGGCGGTATAGCGGGCGACGAACTCGACATGGCCCTTCTCGCCGGTTTCGTCGATGCCGCTCGAGCGGATTTCCAGACCCTGCCAGCGGGCCGCCTCGACCAGCGCCTCGGTTTCCTTGGAATCGTAATCGACCAGCGCCTCGGGGGCCAGGGTGGTGCCAAGGTAGGCGACGTCACCCTTGACGAAGGCGCTGTAGCGCGAGCGCATCAGGGCTTCGGGGCTGGGGGCGGGTTGGCCGGCCAGCAAGGGGGCGCAGCAATCGTCGAAGCCGCGGCCCGAGCCGCAGGGGCATGCAGAGGTCATGTGAATTCCCGGAGTTGGCGGATCAGAACTCGATCAGGTTGGAAAACATGAAGATACCCAGGACGGCCGCCACATAGAAGGCGCCGCCCAGGCCGAGAAGGAACAGCACATTGCCGGCCGTGCGCAAGGGAAACATGCGCATCTCGCGGCTGACCCGCTCGCCCGAGCGCTTTTCCATGCCGCCGACCACGGTGATGAAGTAGCGGTTGGAAAACAGCGGGAAGGTCAGGCGGATGTTGATGGGGTGCCGACGCCAGCTGGCCGGCTTGATGGCCTGGTAAAGGGCGGCCCGCTGTTCCTCGGTGAAGCTGCGCACGACGTCGGGGGGTACCCGGTCGAGCAACATTTCCAATCCACCATCTTCCGCCATGCCCAGCCTCCACCCCTGATGATCGGGTGCGATCCCTTGCCCGGCAGTTTAGACCCGAACCCAAGGCGGTGTCGATGGTCAGAATCGGGGGCGGATCAGCGGGTTAGCGACCGAAGATACTGTTCAACAGATCATCGATGGCGTTGCCGATGGCCCGGATCGGACCAGACCCCGAGGTGGCATTCGGCCATTCTCCGGCGGTGCCTTCGGTACTGGCCGCGGCCGAGGGGATTGGTTCGGGCACCGCCAGCGGGCGGGCCGGCAGGCCGCGATGGGCGGCTGTCATGACGCTTTTCCACAAGGTCGCGGGCAGGCCGCCGCCGGTGACCTTCTTCATCTCGTGGCGCTGGTCGTCGTTGCCCAGCCACACGCCTGCGACATAATCGGCGGTGAAGCCCATGAACCAGGCATCGCGATAATCCTGGGTGGTGCCGGTCTTGCCGGCGGCCGGCCGGTCCAGACGCGCCCCCTTGCCGGTGCCCTCGCTCAGGACCGCGCTCATCATCTCCTGCATGTGCAAAAGCGCCTGATCCGAGATCACCTTGCCGAAGCCCTCGCCCTGACGGCTCCACAGCACCTTGCCGTCGGGATCGGTGACCGCCTCGACCCCGAAGGCCTGCACGCCGTAACCGCCATTGGCAAAGGCGGAATAGGCGGTGGTCAGTTCCAACAGATTGGTCTCGCTGGTGCCCAGCGCCAGCGACGCCTCTCGTCCCAGTTCCGAAACGATGCCCAGTTTGTGCGCCAGATTGACCACCCGGCCGGGGCCGACCTCTTCGATCAGGCGGACGGCGACGGTGTTGGTGCTTTGCGCGAAGGCCCGGCGCAAGGTCACCGGCCCCTCGAACTTGCCGTTGTAATTGCCGGGCTTCCAATTGCCCAGCTTGATGGGGGCATCGTCGAAGGTGTCCGACGGCGTCAGGCCCTGTTCCATCGCCGCCAGATAGACGAACGGCTTGAACGACGAGCCCGGCTGGCGCTGCGCCTGGGTGGCGCGGTTGAACTGACTGTCGTCATAGTCGCGCCCGCCCACCAGGGCGCGCACCGCGCCGTCGGGGGCCATCACCACCACCGCACCCTGGGTGGCGGCGGCCTTGGCGCCGGGACCATCCAGCATGGCCTTCAAATCGGCCTCGGCCTTCCTTTGCAGGCCCAGATCCAAGGTGGTGTGGACCACGATGTCACGCCCTTGCACGTCGCCCATCTCGGACAGGTGGCTCATCACCCAATCGGCGAAATAGCGTCCGGCCGGCACCGGCCGCTTGACCGCACGCGCCGCGCCGGTCAGGGCGGCCAGATCGGCGTCGCGCCGATCGATGAAGCCGGCCTCGACCATGTTGGACAGCACGTCCAGGGTTCGTTTGTGGCTGGCCTCGGGGTCGTTCAGCGGGGAATAGCGGCTGGGCGCCTTCAACAGCCCGGCCAGTACCGCCGATTGGTAAAGGTCCAGCCGGCTGGCCGAGACGTCGAAATACCGCTTGGCGGCGGCATCGACCCCGAAGGTCCCCGAACCGAGATAGACCCGGTTCAGGTAGATGGTCAGGATCTGCTCCTTGGTGAAGCGCCGCTCCAGCCACAGGGCCATCAGCAATTCCTGGACCTTGCGCTTCAGCGTGCGGTCGGGCGTCAGGAACAGGTTCTTGGCCAATTGCTGGGTGATGGTCGATCCGCCCTGCACCACCCGGCCGGCCCGGATATTGGTGACGGTGGCGCGCGCCAGACCCCAGACATCCAGGCCGAAATGGCGATAGAAGCGGCGATCCTCGGTGGCGATCACCGCCTGGGCGATGGTGGGCGCCATTTCCGCCAGTTCCAGCGGCCGGCCATAGACGTCGCCGAACGTGGCGAAGGTCTCGCCGTTGGTCGATTGGAACACCACCGCCGGACGGCGGGTGGTGGTGGTCATGCCGTCGATGTCGGGCAGATCCATGGCGTACCACGCCACCAGGCCGGCGACCCCGACCCCGACCCAGATCGCCGCCGTCACCCCCCACAGCACCAGCCGCTTGAGCCAGGATCGCTTCGGCCCGCGCCCTTGGCCACCCCCGCCGCCCGACTTGCGGGCGCGCCTGGGCGCGGCCGGCTGGCGCGGCGGCGGCGGCGCGGCGGCGGGTCCGTCGGCGCTGGACACCAGCCGGTCGGACGGATCAAGGGTCAGGGTCGGCGGGCGCGGGCGCTTGTCGTTGGCCATGACGCGGTTCTACCCCCTGGCACGCCGGGACGGAAGGGGGTAAACTTGCGGCCCTTGGCATTCTTTAAGCCGGCATTTTCGAGGACGATCATGGAAACCCTGGCGGTCACCATTCCCACCGAGTTGAAGGAACGCCTGGAAAAGCTCGCGGCGGAAACCGACAAGAGCCTGGACGAGTGCCTGACCCTGGCGGTGGCCGAATTCGTCGCCAATTGGGAAATCCATCTGGGCGACATGCACCAGATCGACGAGCACGAAGCCCGCGCCGTCCTGAAGGCGGCCAACGACTGATCCGTCACAGCTCGAGGATCAGCGGCCGGAAGTTCTCGTTCTCGGGGGCGCCGCGCTGGCGGCTGACGATGCGGGTGGGGCCTTCGAAATAATCGCAATCCCAATGGGAATGGCCGTGCACCCACAGATCCGGGCCGTGCGCGGCGATGATGTCGTCTAGCCCCGATACCGAGCAGGTGGTCGGCACGTGATCGGGGCGCGGCGCCTTCAGGCCCCGGGCCGACGGCAGATGGTGGGTGACCACCAGGGTCGGGCCGGCATGGGGCCGGGCCAGTTCGGCCCGCAGAAAGGCCGCCGAGGCTTGGTTCCACGCCAGCACCTGCGCAGCGGTTAGCGTCGCGCCATGGGCACCGCGGCCATTCTTGTAGTCCGGCATGCTGGCCTGCGCCTTTTCCATCGTCCCGGCAGCGTCGCCGGTCAGGGCGTAATCGGTCCACAGGGTGCAGCCCAGCACCCGCAAGGTGCGGCCATCGATGGGAAATTCGGCCACTTCATCTTGCAGGAAGCGTAATCCCGGAACCCGGCCGGTGACGCGGCGCAGTTCGGCGATGGGGTCGGCGCCGGCGACATGGTGCCAATATTCGCGGTTGCCGGCGACATAGACCGCCGGGCGGGCCCGCAGATGGTCGGCGATCCACAAGGCACCCTCGACGCCCCAGCCGATATCCCCGGCCAGCACCACCAGATCGGCCTCGATCGGCGGCATGGTCCACGGGCCTTTTTCCACATGCAGGTCGGACAGAATGGCAAGGCGGATGGTCATGGCCGCACATTAGAGGAAAATAATAAGCCCGTCACCCGCTCGTTAGGGTTGGCGCGTCGTCCGCTCATAGGCCTCGGCCCGCTCGCGCAGGGCATCGGGAATGGGGATGGCCTTGGCCTGCTTGAAATCGGTGATGCACACCACGTATTTGGCGGCGAAATGCTGGTCTCCGGTTGGTCCATGGCCGTCGATCAGGAAGGTGATCGAGGCGCTGCCCAGGCGTTCGATGCGCACCGACACCGTCAGTTCAAGGTCGGGGGCCATCGGGCGGATGAAGTCGCATTCGACATGCACCATCGGCGAGCCGGTGCCCGTGGCGATCATCTGCATCCATGCCGAGCCCAGGATATCGCGATACCACCCTTCCAGCGTCTCGTTGCAATAGTCGAAGACCCGGGGGGTATAAAGGATGCCGGCGGGATCGCAATCGCCCCAGGCGACGCGGTGCTGGCGGACGTACAGGGACATGACCGGCCTCGGCTTAAATTGGTACTCGGATGCCGATTATGGCCGGCGGGCCTTCGGCAATCAAGCCTGGGCCGGCCGGGCTTCCCATGGAAACACCACCCAGGTCGATTGGGGCAGCGCCGTCAGTGCGGTATCCAGGGTGTCGGCCCCGGCCGGCTTGGCGTAGATGGCCGCCAGATGCGCACCGGGCAGCATGGCGCGGATGGCGCGTGCGGTGGCGCCGCTATCGACCAGATCGTCGATGACCAGCCAGCCGGTCCCGTCGCCCGAGGCGGCCTTCAGCACGTCCAGTTCGCCCTGGGCGCGGTCGTCATAGCTGGACACGCACACCGTCTCGATCAGACGCAGATCCAGCTCGGTGGCGATGATCGCCGCCGGGATCATGCCGCCGCGGGTGACGGCGAAGATTCCGGCGAACGGGCCCTTGGCGCGCAGCATTTCGGCCAGCGCCACCGCGTCGCGGTGCAGTTGGTCCCAGGTCAGGGTCAGGGTGGTCGCGGTCATGGCCCGGTGTGCCACGAATGGCCCCGTAATGGCAAGCTCTGGACGGGACAGAATGGTTGACGCAATATTGGTCCGCCGAACACCCGCAGAGCGGATTCCTTCTGAATGCTCAATACGCCCATGTCCCGGCGCGGCATGGTGGTGGCACCGCACCACTTGGCCGCCCAGGCCGGCCTTGCCATCCTGCGCGAGGGCGGTAACGCCATCGAAGCCGCCATCGCCGCCGCCGCCGCCTCGGCCGTGGTCTATCCGCACATGAACGGATTGGGCGGCGACGGCTTTTGGCTGATCGCCGAACCGGGCAAGCCGCCGGTCTCGATCGACGGGTCGGGTGCCGCCGGCGGCAAGGTCGATGCCGATCTTTATCGCGGCCATCGCCTGAAGGCGGTGCCGGTGCGCGGACCCCTGGCGGCGGCGACGGTGGCCGGCGCGGTGTCGGGCTGGCAGCTGGCGCTCGACGTGTCGGCCCATTGGGGCGGCGGCATGGGCCTGGACCGCCTGTTCGAGGATGCCGTCCACCTGGCCCGCGACGGCTTTGCCGTCACCCGCCACCAGGTTGATTCGTTGGCGCGGAACCTGTCGGTCTTGCGCAAATCCCCGGGGTTTTCGGCGACGTTCCTGAACCGTAATAAACCCTTGCCGGTCGGCGCCATCCACACCCAGCCCCGCCTGGCCGAGACCTTCGAGCGCCTGGCCGAGGTGGGGCTGGACGATTTCTATCGCGGCGACATCGCCCGCGCCCTGGCCGAGGATCTGAAGGCCGCCGGATCGCCTTTGAAGGCCGAGGACCTGGCCCGCCATCGCGGCATGCGCCGCCGGCCGCTGTCGCTGGGCCTGCCGGCCGGCACCGTTTTCACCACCGCGCCGCCGACGCAAGGGCTGGCGACGCTGATCCTGCTGGGGGTGTTCCAGCGTCTGGGCATCAGCCAGCCCGACAGTTTCGCCTGGGTGCATGGCCTGGCCGAGGCGACCAAGCTGGCCTATCGAGTGCGCAACGCCCACCTGACCGATCCGCACCGCATGTCGGTGCATGCCACCACCTATCTGACCGATCACCTGCTGGACCGCATGGCCGGCGAGATCGATCCGGCCCGCGCCGCCCACTGGCCGCACCCGGCCCAGGACGCCGATACCGCCTGGATCGGCGTGATCGACGGCCAGGGCCGCGCCGTCAGCTATATCCAAAGCCTGTTCCACGCCTTCGGCTCGGGGGTGGTGTCACCGTCCACCGGCATCGTGTGGCACAACCGGGCCAGTTCCTTCGCCCTGGACCCGGCCCACCGCAACGCCCTGGAGCCCCGGCGCAAGCCGCTGCACACCCTGGCTCCGGCGCTGGCCCGCCTGAAGGACGGTCGGTCCCTGGTGTGGGGATGCATGGGCGGCGACGCCCAGCCGCAGGTGGTGTCGCAGATCTTCACCCGCGCCATCTTGCTGGGCCAGGACCTGCAAGAAGCGGTCTCGGCGCCGCGCTTCGCCCTGGGCCGCGGCCTGGACGGACGAATCGCCAGCGATTTGAAGCTGGAAGCCCGCTTTTCGCCCGAGGTGGTCGAGGCCCTTGCCGCCGCCGGTCACCAGATCACCGAAGTCGCCCCGTTCGACCCGGCGCTGGGTCAGGCCGGGGCCTTGTTGCGCCATGCCGGCGGCACCATCGAAGGGGCCGCCGATCCCCGTTCGGACGGCGCCGCCGCCGGCTGGTAATTCATATCGATAGGATAATGACAATGGCTGAGATCATGATGTTGCCGGTGGCCCCCTATGAAGTGAACGGCCGCAATATCTTCGACACCGGGATTTCCACCGTCGGGCGCGGCGGCCACGACTATTTCTGCGCCCATTGCGGTCGCCAGATGGTCCACAACATGGATCTTTCGAAGATCGAAGCCGAGATGCTTTATAAGTGCAGCTGTGGCGGCCTGAACGTCCCGCCGCCGGTCGAATAAGCCGGGTTCAGCGCGGCCGGTTGTCGGCGATGCGGTGAAAGTTGGAGACCAGGCTTTGCAACTGGCGTTTCAGGACGCCGGTGACATGGTCGGACACCGCGTCATGCAGCCGTCGACACAAATCCTGGTCCTTGGGCGGCATCAGGGTCGGATCGGCCAGGGCCATGGCCCAATCGGGGAAATGCCGCTCGGCGATCTGGTCGTTGATCAGCACGAACATGTTGCGATGACGGGGGTCGTCCTTGATCACCGCCAGGGTTTCGGCCACCTGGGCCTCGGGCCCTTCCAAATATTGCAGGAACATCCCTTCGTGATACATCAATACGCCGGTGATGCCGCGTTTGGGATTGTTGGCCACCGACACCCGCAGAATCTTGGCCAAATCCTCGGGCGAGAGGTCCATGGTGGCGTGGCTGATATAAAGGGTTCCGATCATAGCGCCATCATAACTCGCGCCAGGGGATCGGTAAAGGGTAATTCGGTATTCTAATGCCGATTTAGGCTTCGCCCTATGGCACCGTGAATTGCCAGCCGAACCAGCGCCAGCGGCCATCCAGAGACGGCGCCGTGCAGTTCAGGCGGCCCCGGCCTTGCGGGATCGGCTTGCTCATGCGCACCTCGATGCGCTCGCCCAGGCGTTCGGTCGCGGCGCGGCCATCATGCGAGGTGTAGCAGGCCAGATGGTCGAGACCGGGCACGTCGCCTTCGAGGGTGAAGCCGAACGGGGGCGGGTTGACCGTCAGCTTGGGGTCGGCCGGGCTGACATCGACGGCCGGAAGCGGCAGCGAGCGGGCGGCCAGGCGAAAGCGGTCCGGCTCGCCATAGGTCTCGTTCAGCGGAAAGCGCGGCAGGAACCAGCGGTCGGCCTTGGCCCACAGCGGTCCGGAATGCTGGCCGAAAGCGGCCTTGAAGCCGGCCTGGCGGATGACGGCCGCCGCCTCCAGGCTCATCTCGCCATAGGGCCAGGCGAACAGATCCGGCGCCTTCCCCAGTTCGGTTACGAAACGAGCCTTGGATCGCGCCAAATCCTCGGCAACGCTGGCGGCTGACAGCGCCGGCAGATGGGGATGGCCGGCGCCTTGGCTGCCGATGGTGACCAGGCCCGAGGCCACCATCTCGCGCAGGCGGTCCCACCCCATGTAATCGGTGCCGCCACGATCGGTTTCGTCGGTGACGACGAACACCGTGAACGGCAGACCGGCCTCCTGCAGGCGGGGCCAGGCATGTTCCCAGACGGTGTACCAGGCGTCGTCGATGGTCAGCGCCACCGCCTTGTCGGGCAGCGGCCGGCCATTGGTCAGGGCATCGACGATGTCGGGCAGCGGCAGCACCCGGTAGCCGCCGTTCTTCAGCTCGGCGATATGCGCTTCCAGCTGATCCAGCCGGGTGTTGGCGTTGGGGAATCGACTGTCGCCGAAGCGGTGGTAGGTGAAGACCACCGCCGAATCCGCAGCCCCGGCCGCGCTTGTCGCAACCATTAGCAGCGCCGCCAGCGCCCATGTCAAAGCCCGAACCCGCATCACCCTCTACCCTCGACCCGCCCCTGCCCCTACATTGAAAGGCGACCGACACTTCCCTTTGTACGACAGGAGCTTGCCGATGACTACCCCGGCCGACACCGACCTGCTGAACCAGATGTTCCTGAACGGCCGAACCCACAATCGCTGGCGGGACCAGGCGGTCACCGACGACCAGCTTCGGCGCGCCTGGGATCTGGCGCGGATGGGGCCGACCTCGGCCAATTGCCAGCCGCTCAGGGTGGTGTTCGTCCGATCGGCGGCCGCCAAGGAAAAGCTGCGCCCGGCCTTGGCGCCCGGCAACCTGGAAAAGACCATGGCCGCCCCGGTCACCGCCATCCTGGCCCAGGACATGGCCTTCCACGACAAGCTGCCGGCCCTGTTCCCCCACGCCGACGCCAGATCGTGGTTCGCAGGCAACGATGCCCTGATCCAGGCCACCGCCTTTCGCAACGCCACGCTTCAAGCCGGATATTTCATCCTGGCGCTGCGCGCGGTCGGGCTTGATTGCGGGCCGATGAGCGGCTTCGACAATGCCCGGATCGATGCCGCCTTCCTGGCCGGCACGACTTGGCGGTCGAATTTCCTGCTCAATATCGGCCATGGCGACCCGGCCGGCCTGTATCCGCGTGGGCCGCGGCTGGATTTCGCCGAGGCCTGCCGGGTCGAATGAACCCCAATCCGAACGACCTTTCGGATTTGGTGGTTCTTATGTTCGCCCCTCGCCGGGCGCGAACCTCCGGTTCGCTTGGCCGCGCCCGCAATGGGCGCCGCATCCCAAATCCGAACATCCCTTCGGATTTGGGATGATCCCTATTTCTCGCCCGACAGCCGCGACAGAATGTCGTCAAGCTGTTCCAGGCTGCCATATTCGACGGTCAGTTCGCCGCCCTTGCCCTGCGGGGTGATGCGCACCCGGCAGCCCAGCATCTCGGTCAGGTCGCGTTCCAGGGCGGCGGTGTCGGCATCCTTGGCCGAGGCCTTGGACGGCCGCCCGCCGGCCGATTTCGGCTTGGCGCCCGCCCCGGCCAGCTTCTCGGTCTGGCGGACGTTGAGGGCGCGATCGACCACCTGGCGGGCCAGGCCGGCCGGATCGGCCGAGGTCAGCAGGGCGCGGGCGTGGCCGGCGGTGATGCGGCCCTCTTCCAGCAGGGTCTTGACGCTGTCCGGCAGGGCCAGCAGACGCATCATGTTGGCGACATGGCTGCGCGACTTGCCGACCGCCTTGGCCAGCTCTTCCTGGGTGTGGTTGAACTCGTCGACCAGGCGGCGATAGCCGTCGGCCTCTTCCAGCGCGGTCAGGTCCTGGCGCTGCAGGTTCTCGACTAGGGCGACCTCCAGGGCCTCCTTGTCGGTGAACTCGCGGATGATCACCGGGACTTCGTGCAATTGCGCCCGCTGCGCCGCCCGCCAGCGGCGCTCGCCGGCGATGATCTCGTAGGCGCCCTGGTAGGGCCGCACCAGGATCGGCTGCAGCACGCCCTTCGAGCGCACCGATTCCACCAGGTCGGCGATGGCCGCCTCGTCGAATTGCCGGCGCGGCTGGAACTTGCCGGGCTTCAGCTCGCCGATCGGCAGGGTGCGCAGACCGGCAGGCTTGGCGGTCCCGGCCAGGGCCTGGCCGTCCAGAACGGCCGCCGCCGCCGCCACCGCCGAATCGCCCAACAGCGCGGACAGACCGCGGCCCAGATTGCGTCGCTTTTCCTCAGCCACGTTCCTTACGCCCCCTTCGTCGCGCGCCGCTCGCGCTTCAGCATTTCCGCGGCGAGATGGATATAAGCTTCCGAACCGGCGCATTTGTGATCGTAGATCAGCACCGGCTTGCCGTGGCTCGGCGCCTCGGAAATGCGCACGTTGCGCGGGATCACCGTGTCATAGACCTTGTCACCGAAGAATGCGCGCACGTCGGCCGCCACCTGTTCGGTCAGGTTGTTGCGCTTGTCGAACATGGTCAGCACGATGCCCTGCAATTCCAGGCCGGGATTGAAGCCCTGGCGGATCGCCTCGATGGTCTTGACCAGGTGCGAGATGCCTTCCAGGGCGAAGAACTCGCACTGCAGCGGCACCAGCACCGCGTGGGCCGCCACCAGGGCGTTCAGGGTCAACAGGTTCAGGGATGGCGGGCAATCGATCAGCACGTAATCCCAGCCGGCCACCGCCGGCTTCAAGGCCTCGGCCAGCCGGACCTCGCGCCGGGCCATTTCCACCAGCTCGATCTCGGCACCCGACAGATCGACGCCCGACGGCACCACCGACAGGCCGGGAATCTCGGTCTCGCGCACCGCCTCGGCCAGTTTCGCCTCGCCGATCAGGACGTGATAGGAATTGATCGCCCGATCGGCCCGGTCAACGCCCAGGCCGGTGCTGGCATTGCCCTGGGGGTCCAGGTCGATCATCAGCACCTTCTTGCGGGTCGCCACCATGGCGGTCGCCAGGTTGATGGCGGTGGTGGTCTTGCCGACCCCGCCCTTCTGGTTGGCGATGGCGATAATGCGGGCGGCGTTGCTAACGCTCTGCTCGACCACGGCGGACCTCTCTCAAGTGAAGGATGGAGCTGGCCGGATCGGTCAGGGAAGTGACCCGGTCGAGCGAGAATATCCATTCTTTGGCCGCCTGGGTCAATTCGTCTTCCGCCGCCCGGCCCTTCAGGAACAGACATTCGCCGCCCGGCCCCAGATGCGGCTCGGCCCAGGACAGCAGTTTTTCCAACGGTGCCAGGGCTCTGGCGGTCACCAGATCGGCCGCCAACGGGGCCACCTGCTCGATGCGGGCATTGTGGATGGTCAGCTTGGTGGCGGTGACCCGGGCGGCCTCGCGCAGGAAGGCGCATTTGCGCCCGTCGCTTTCGATCAGATGGACGTCGGGCACCCCCAGGATGGCCAGGACCAGGCCGGGAAAGCCGGCGCCCGACCCCATGTCGACAAGTCTGTGGACGGATTGGGGAACAAGCGGGAAAAGCTGGGCGGAATCCAGGAAATGCCGCTGCCACAGGCTGGGGATGGTTTCCGGCCCGACCAGATTGATCCGCGCCTGCCATTTGACCAGCAGATCGGCATAGGTCTGCAGCCGCTCGCCGGTTTCACGTGAAACAGCGATGTCGGCCAGACACTGTTCCATTCCATAGGGGGTCTGTTTCACGTGAAACACCAAATGCTGTTCATGCCGCCCCTCGCCGTTTCACATGCCCGAGCAGGGCCGAAATCGCCGCCGGGGTGACCCCGGGAATGCGGGCCGCCGCCGCCAGACTGGCCGGCCGGGCCGCCGCCAATTTCTGCCGCACCTCGTTGGACAGCGAGCCGACCTGGGCATAATCCAGATCGGCCGGCAGTTCCAGCCCCTCGTCGCGGCGATAGGCACGGATGTCGGCCTCCTGCCGATCCAGATAGCCACGATACTTGCCCTCGATCTCCAATTGCTCGGCACTGGCCGGGTCGATGGCGGCCAGCTCGGGCCACAGGGCCGCCAGCCGGGCCAGCGTCATGTCGGGATAGCCCAACAGGTCCCAGGCCGAGCGCGCCACCCCGTCCTGATTGACGGCGAAACCGGCCCGGGCCAGCACGGTCGGGCTGGCTGACAATTGGTCCAGCATCGCACGCCCCGCCGTCAACCCGGCCAGACGGCGGGCGAAGGCCTGGCGACGTTCGGGTCCGACGCAGCCCATGGCCTCGCCGATGGGGGTCAGACGCAGATCGGCATTGTCCGAGCGCAGCAGCAGCCGATATTCGGCGCGCGAGGTGAACATGCGGTACGGCTCGCTGGTGCCCAGCCGCACCAGATCGTCGATCATCACCCCGATATAGGCGTCGGCACGGTCAAGGATCAAAGGCGCCGATCTGGCCACCCGACGGGCGGCGTTGAGGCCGGCGACCAGGCCTTGCGCGCCGGCTTCCTCGTAGCCGGTGGTGCCGTTGATCTGGCCGGCGAGGAAAAGGCCCGGCACCGTGCGCACCGCCAGCGAGCGATCCAGGGCGCGCGGATCGACGAAATCATACTCGATGGCATAGCCCGGCCGCAGGATGGTCACCCGCTCGAGTCCGGCCATGGTGCGGATCATGGCGTCCTGCACCTCGGCCGGCAGCGAGGTCGAGATGCCGTTGGGATAGACGGTCGGATCGTCCAGCCCCTCGGGCTCGAGGAAGATCTGGTGGCGATCCTTGTCGGCGAAGCGGACGATCTTGTCCTCGATCGACGGGCAATAGCGCGGGCCGACCGATTGGATACGACCGGAATACATCGCCGAGCGATGCAGGTTGGCAATGATCACCCCGTGGGTGGCGGCGTTGGTATAGGTGATGCCGCAGCGGACCTGCGGCTGGGTGATGGATGCCGTCAGGGTCGAGAACGGCACCGGCGGATCGTCACCGGCCTGCATGTCCAACCCGGCCCAATCGATAGTGCGACCGTCCAGCCGGGCCGGGGTGCCGGTCTTCAGCCGGGCCAGCGGCAGGCCCAGACGCTTCAAGGCCCGCGACAATCCGTAATTGGGGGCGTCGCCGACCCGGCCGGCCGGCCAGCTCCGCTCGCCGCAATGAATCAGGCCGGACAGGAAGGTGCCGGTGGTCACCACCACCGCTGCCGCCGCGATGGTGCGGCCATCGGCCAGCACCAGGCCGGTCACCGCGCCATCGGTCACCACAAGATCGTCGGCCGCCCCTTGCACCAGCCGCAAATTCTCCTGGCCCTCGAGCAAGGACCGCATGGCCCGGCGGTACAGCTTGCGGTCGGCCTGGGCGCGCGGCCCCTGCACCGCCGGCCCTTTCGAGCGATTGAGGATACGGAACTGGATGCCGCCTTGGTCGATGGCCCGGCCCATCAAGCCGTCCAACGCGTCGATCTCGCGCACCAGCTGGCCCTTGGCCAGGCCCCCGATGGCCGGGTTGCAGCTCATCTCGCCCAGGGTGTCCAGGCGCTGGGTCAGCAAGATGGTGTCGGCGCCGGTGCGGGCCGCGGCGGCTGCCGCCTCGCACCCGGCATGACCCCCGCCGATCACCACCACGTCGGCCGTCAGCTGCGCATCTCGTTTCACGTGAAACACCTATTTGCCGATACAGAACTCGCCAAACACCACATCCAGCACGTCCTCGACATCGACCCGGCCGCTGATCCGTCCGATGGCCCCAGCCGCCGCCCGTATCTCCTCGGCGGCCAGTTCCAGCCCCAGTCCCGGGTCGAAGCGACCAAGCGCGACCAAGGCCTCGGTCGCCGCCGCCCGGTGGCGGGCCCGGGTCAGGGCCGGCGCCTGGGTGAGGGCGAAGCGGGACGCCACCTCGCCGGTCAACCGTTCCAGCAACTCGTCCAGACCGGCGCCGGTGCGGGCCGATAGCATGATCGGGGCGGCGCCGTCGATGGAAAAAGCATCGCTGCCCGGCTGATCGGCCTTGTTGGCCACCACCACCGAATCCCCGCCCAGCAGGGCCAGGGTGGCGGCATCGGCCGGACAGCCCGCATCAAATACCAGCAATTTCAGGTCGGCCGCCTCGGCCTTGACCAAAGCGCGGCGGATACCCTCGGCCTCGATCTCCTCGGCGGCCTCGCGCAGTCCGGCGGTATCGGCCAGCACCACCGGCCAGCCCTGCAAGTCCAGATGTACCTCGATGACGTCGCGGGTGGTGCCGGCGGTGGCCGAGACGATGGCCACCTCGCGCCCGGCGATGCGGTTCAGCAGACTGGACTTGCCGGCATTGGGGGCACCCAGGATGGCGACATGGATGCCGTCGCGCAGCCGCTCGTGCCGCACGCCTTCGGCCAGATGGCCACGCAGCTCGGCCGCCAGCCGGGCCACCAGCTGGGCCGCCTGGTCGGTCACGCCGTCGGGCAGATCCTCGTCGGAAAAATCGATGCAGGCCTCCAGCAGGGCCAGGGCACGGATCAGATCGGCCCGCCAGCCCTCGGCCAGCCGGTCCAGCCCGCCATCCAATTGCAGCAGGGCCTGGCGCCGCTGCGCCGCCGTCTCGGCATCGACCAGATCGGCGATGGCCTCGGCCCGGGTCAGGTCCAGCTTGCCGTTCAGGAAGGCGCGCTTGGAAAACTCGCCCGGTTCGGCCGGGCGCAGACCCAACCCCACCAGCGCATGGGCCAGGGCGGCGGCGACGGCGCGACCGCCATGCAGGTGCAGCTCGCAGACATCCTCGCCGGTAAAGCTGGCCGGCCCGGGAAACCACAGGGCCAGGCCGTCATCGATCACCTCGCCCTCATGGGTGGGCCGCACCCGAACCGCCATGCGGGCCGGCGGCAATGATCCGGTCAGGCTGACCAAGGCCGGCCCGGCCAGCGGCCCGGACAGGCGAAACACCGCGACGCCTCCCCGTCCCGGTGCGCTGGCCAGGGCAAAAATAGTCTGGGTCATTTGCCCTGGTCGGGCGTCAGCATCAGCCGCTCGACCCGACCGCCGCCGACCAGGTGGGTCTCAAGGATCTCGTCGATGTCGGCGTGGGTCTTGAAGCCGTACCAGATGCCGTCGGGATAGACCACCAGCACCGGCCCCAACCCGCAGCGATCCAGGCAGCCGGCGGAATTGATCCGCACGTCCTTCAGGCCGGCTTCCTTGGCCTTGGCCTTCAGATAGTCGCGCAAGGATTCCGAGCCGTGACCGGCGCAGCTGCCGCGCGGCGTACCGTCGGGCCGGCGATTGGTGCAGACGAAGACGTGCAGGCTGAAATAGGGGGCGGGATCGGTGGGGCGGCTCACTCTTTCTTCCCCCCGCGGCCGGCATTGGCGAACTGCGCCCAGAACATCTTCTGCAGCTGCTCCATGCCCTGCACGCCTGCCGGCAGCCAGGTCTTCAGCATCACTTCCGGCTCCATGGCGTGCAGGCTGGCGGTCATCCGCTCCTGGATCTGAGCCATCAGGGCGTCCTGCATCGGGCGGACGTCGGGCAGGCCCAGGAAGGTCCGCGCCTCTTCCGGCGTGCAGTCGATATCGACGGTGATCTTCATCTTGCCATCCCTTACGGCTTGCCAAACGGGCGTCGCATACCAAACTAAGCCTTCACACCCGCCTTCGCAACGCCACACCGAACCCGGATATCGTCCATGACCAACCGCCTTGCCGGCGAGACCAGCCCCTATCTGCTGCAGCACCAGGACAATCCGGTGGATTGGTGGCCGTGGGGCCCCGAGGCCCTGGCCGAAGCCAAGGCGCAGGGAAAGCCGATCCTGTTGTCCATCGGCTATGCCGCCTGCCATTGGTGCCATGTCATGGCCCATGAAAGCTTCGAGGACCCGGCCATCGCCGAACAGGTCAACCGGGACTTCATCGCCATCAAGATCGACCGCGAGGAACGGCCCGATCTCGATTCCATCTATCAGCAGGCGCTGGGGCTGATGGGCCAACATGGCGGCTGGCCGCTGACCATGTTCTGCACTCCCGCGGCCGAGCCCTTTTGGGGCGGCACCTATTTCCCGCCCTCGCCCCGTTGGGGCCGGCCCAGCTTCCCCGAGGTGCTGGGTGCGGTGTCGCGGTCGTGGGAACTGACCCAGGAAAGGGTGTTCGAGAACGTCGCCGCCCTGAAGGCCGGCCTGGCCCGCGCCGCCCACTCGCCGGGTCCGGGTGCGCTGAGTTTGGATCTGCTGGACCGGTCGGCCCGGGCCATCTTGCGCATGGTCGATACCGAACATGGCGGCATCGGCGGCGCGCCCAAGTTTCCCCAACCCGGCCTGTTCGACTTCCTGTGGCGCTCGGCCCGGCGCACCGGCGATAGCGCCATGAAAAACGCCGTGCTGCTGACCCTGGACCGCATCTGCCAGGGCGGCATCTACGATCATCTGGGCGGCGGCTTCATGCGCTATTCCACCGACGACATCTGGCTGGTGCCCCATTTCGAGAAGATGCTGTACGACAACGCGCAACTGGTGTCGCTGCTGACCCTGCTGTGGCAGGAGACCGGCGACCCGCTGTGGCGCGACCGGGTCGCCGAGACCATCGGCTGGCTGCAAAGCGAGATGCTGGCCGAGGGCGATGCCTTCGCCGCCACCTTGGATGCCGATTCCGAGGGTCATGAAGGCCGCTTCTATGTCTGGCAGGCGGCCGAGATCGATTCCCTGCTGGATGCCGAGACCAATCGCTGGTTCCGCCAGGCCTATGGCATCACCCAGCGTGGCAATTGGGAAGGAGCGACCATCCTCAACCGCTCCGGCCCGCAGCCCGAAGGGGCCGAGGATTTGCTGGCCCGGGCCCGGCCGATCCTGAAGGCCGCCCGCGACCAGCGGGTCCGGCCCGGCCGCGACGACAAGGTGCTGGCCGACTGGAACGGACTGATGATCGCGGCCCTGGCCGAGGCGGCCTTCGTCTTCGACCAGCCTGGCTGGCTGGATGCGGCCCGGCGCGCCTTCGAGACGGTGCGCACCCGCATGGCCCTGCCCGGCGATCGCCTGGCCCATTCGCTTCGCCTGGACCGGTTGTCCGATGTCGGCCTGCTCGATGACCTGGCGGCGATGGGGCTGGCGGCCTTGGCCCTTTACCAGACCACCGGCGAGAGCCCCTATCTGCGCCAGGCCGCCGCTTGGGCCGACGCCGCGCAGACCCATCATTGGGACCAAAGCGGCGGCGGCTTCTTCCAGACCGCCACGGATGCCCGCGACCTGTTGGTCCGACCCAAGCCGGTCCATGATTCGGCGGTGCCGTCGGCCAACGGATTGATGGCCCAATTGCTGGCCAAATTGTGGCTGGCCACCGGCGAGACCCGCTGGCGTGACCGCGCCGATGCCACCATCGCCGCCTTCTCAGGCCTCGACATCGACCATTACCCCAACATCACCGCCCTGCTGACCGCCTTCGACCTGCTGGCCGATTCGGTCCAGGTGGTGATCACCGCAGGCGTCGGCGCCCACGCGCTGGAACGCGCCGTCGCCGCGATCGCCCTGCCCAATCGGATCCTGCTGCGGACCGGCGGCACCGATCCCCTGCCCGATCATCACCCGGCCTTCGGCAAAATGCCCATCGACGGCCGGTCCGCCGCCTATGTCTGCCGGGGCTCGACCTGTTCCGCCCCGATCACCGATCCCGCCGCCTTGCGCGCAGCCCTTGCTTCACGTTAGGCTGAATTATGACCCAGATCACCACCAACAGCCCGGTCGGCCCGCTGACCATCTTCGCCGATGACGGCGCCATCGTCGCCGTCGAATGGGGCTGGCCGCCCGAAACCGACGAAGCCCCCGGCGCCCTTTTGGAAGAGGCCCGCGCCCAGATCGAGGCCTATTTCGACGGCAGGTTGACCCGGTTCGATCTGCCGCTGGCGCCGTTCGGCACCGCTTTCCAGAAGAAAGTGTGGGCGGCCATCGCCGCCATTCCCTTCGGCCGGGCGCGGACCTATGGCGACATGGCCCGCGAATTGGGCACGGCGGCGCGCGCCCTGGGCGGCGCCTGCGGCCGCAACCCCATCCCGATCCTGATCCCCTGCCACCGGGTGCTGGGTGGCAATGGCGGCCTGGGCGGCTATTCCGGCATGGACGGGATCGATACCAAACGGTTCCTGCTGCGACATGAAGGGGTGCTGGTATGAGCAAGGCGATCCGCATCCACCAGACCGGTGGACCCGAAGCGTTGGTGTTCGAGGATGTGACGGTGCCCGCCCCGGCCGCCGGCGAGGTCTTGCTGCGCCAAGGCGCCGTCGGGGTCAATTACATCGACGTCTATCATCGCACCGGACTTTATCCGGCGCCGCTTCCCTGCGCGCTGGGCCTGGAAGGCGCCGGCACCGTCGAAGCCATCGGCGACGGCGTGACCGACTTCCGGCCCGGTGACCGCGTCGCCTATGCCAACCCGCCGATCGGCGCCTATGCCGAGCGCCGGGTGATCCCCGCCCACCGCCTGGTCAAACTGCCGGACTCGATTTCCGAGACCCAGGCGGCCGGCATGATGCTGAAGGGCATGACCGCCCAATATCTGCTGCGCCGGACATACCGGGTGCAAAAGGGCGACACCATCCTGGTCCATGCCGCCGCCGGGGGCGTCGGCCTGTTGCTGTGCCAATGGGCCCATCATCTGGGCGCCACCGTGATCGGCACCGTCGGCAGCCCGGAAAAGGCCGAACTGGCCAAGGCCCATGGCTGCCACCATCCCATCCTTTACCGCGACGCCGATTTCGTCGCCGCCGTGCGCGAGATCACGCAAGGAATTGGCGTGCAGGTGGTCTATGATTCGGTGGGAATCGACACCTTCGAACGCTCGCTCGACTGCATCAAGCCGTTAGGCATGATGGTCAGCTTCGGCCAAAACTCGGGCAAGGTGCCCCCCTTCGATACCGGCATCCTGGCGGCCAAGGGCTCGCTGTTCCTGACCCGGCCGACCCTGATGACCTATACCGCCGCCCGCGCCGATCTGGTTTCCATGGCGACCGAATTGTTCGACGTCGTGCAATCCGGTGCGGTCAAGGTCGAGATCAGCCGAACCTATCCCTTGGCCGAGGCGGCACAAGCCCACCGCGACCTGGAAGCCCGCCGTACAACGGGGTCTCTGGTTCTTCTGCCCTGAAGGGCCTATAATCGCTCGGATGTGTGTGCGTAACGGCTCGCGTCCGGGGACCAGGCATGACCAAGTCTAAGCGGAATTTTCTGGTGTGGTCGGTGACCGTCAGCTGCATCGCCTGGATGGCGGTGGTCGGCTGGTTGCTGTTCGTCATGATGCCGGCATCGGTGGAACATCACAGCTCGGCGGCGGTCAAGGACCGCATGGCGACCCAGTGTCAGGGCAGCTTCCGGGATCGCTATGAATGCAAGGAAGCGATCATCGTCGAATCCGGCCGCGACACTTTCTGGACCATGGCCGGCCGGTTCCTGGCGGTGGTGGTGCCGCCACTGCTGTTGAGCGCCTGGCTGTCCTCCTATCTGAAGCGCAATCCGGTCCGCATGCATGTCCGCCACCTGGACGAGGGCGGCGATTGGAAGTCGCGGGCACAGATGCACACCAAGGCTCCGACTCCGCCGCCCGGCCATGCTGGCGGCTTCGAACCCGAAGAAGAGATGCCGCAAAGGCCCTTCAGCCTGGACGATATCGCCCCGGTCGATGATTGGAAGACCCGGGCGCAAAACAAGACCCGGCACCCGCCGAAATAAAAAAGGCCCCTCGAAACCGAGGGGCCTTTTTCTTGTCTGAAAAAACAATCTTACGAGTTCATCGCGTCGAAGACGTGTTACGAATTCATCGCGTCGAAGAAGTCCGAGTTGTTCTTGGACTGCTTCAGCTTGTCGACCAGGAACTCCATGGCGTCGATCACGCCCATCGGCATCAGGATGCGGCGCAGCACCCACATCTTCGACAGCACGCCCTTGTCGACCAGCAGCTCTTCCTTGCGGGTGCCCGACTTGGTGATGTCGATGGCCGGGAAGGTGCGCTTGTCCGACAGCTTGCGGTCCAGGATGATTTCCGAATTGCCGGTGCCCTTGAACTCTTCGAAGATCACTTCGTCCATGCGGCTGCCGGTATCGATCAGGGCGGTGGCGATGATCGACAGCGAGCCGCCTTCCTCGATATTGCGCGCGGCACCGAAGAAGCGCTTGGGCCGCTGCAGGGCGTTGGCGTCGACGCCGCCGGTCAGCACCTTGCCCGAGCTGGGGACCACGGTGTTGTAGGCGCGCGCCAGGCGGGTGATGGAATCCAGCAAGATCACCACGTCGCGCTTGTGCTCGACCAGGCGCTTGGCCTTTTCCAGCACCATCTCGGTAACCTGGACGTGACGGGAGGCCGGCTCGTCGAAGGTCGAGCTGATCACCTCGCCCTTGACCGAACGGGCCATGTCGGTGACTTCCTCGGGCCGCTCGTCGATCAGCAGGACGATCAGATAGACCTCGGGGTGGTTGGCCGAGATGGCGTGGGCGATGTTTTGCAGCATCACCGTCTTGCCGGTCCGGGGCGGCGCCACGATCAGCGCGCGCTGGCCCTTGCCGATCGGAGCGACCAGATCGATGACCCGGGTGGTCAGGTTCTTCTTGGTCGGATCGTCCAGTTCCAGGCTCAGCTTCTCGTCGGGATAAAGTGGAGTGAGGTTGTCGAAATTGATGCGATGCCGCACGTTTTCCGGCGGCTCGAAATTGATGGCGTTGACCTTCAGCAGGGCGAAATAACGCTCGCCATCCTTGGGCGAGCGGATCTGGCCCTCGACGGTGTCGCCGGTGCGCAGGCCGAAACGGCGGACCTGGCTGGGGCTGACATAGATGTCGTCGGGACCGGGAAGGTAGTTCGCCTCGGGGCTGCGCAGGAAGCCGAAGCCGTCTTGCAGGATTTCCAGCACGCCGTCGCCATAGATCGGCTGATCATTGTCGGCCAGCTGCTTCAGGATCGCGAACATCATGTCCTGCTTGCGCAGCGTGCTGGCGTTTTCGATCTGCAGCTCCTCGGCGAAAGCCAGAAGCTCGGCGGGCGTCTTTTTCTTCAGTTCCTGCAGGTGCATGGGGGGGTTCCATTGGGAATATCCGTCGATCCGCTGCCAAGGGGCGGGACCACGGGTTGGCCCGTGGCGGAAAAGCAGACGGCGACGGCCTGGATGAAATCGGGATCAAGGGGGCTTCAGACGGCCCCATCAGGATCGCGCCAAGCATTAGCCAAAGCGGACAGGCCTGTCAAACGCCTTTTCTGTGTGCAACGCAGCGATCTCAAAAGGGTTTGACGATGACCAGAATAACGATGGCAATCATCAGCAAGGTCGGAACTTCATTGGCGATGCGGAAAAACTTCTGCGGCCGGCTATTGCGGTCGGCGGCGAAGTCGTTCTTCCACCTTGTCATCATATGGTGGGCGATGGTCATTCCGATCACCAGGGTTAGTTTCACGTGAAACCATCCGTCGTGGAATAGCCCGCCGACCCCCGCCATGATCAGGCCGGCCACCCAGGCGACGATCGCCGCCGGCATCATGATCGCCTTCAACAGGCGCCGTTCCATCACCTTGAACAATTCCGAGGTGGCCGAGCCGATCTCCACCTCGCAATGGTACACGAACAGCCGCGGCAGATAGAGAAGACCGGCCATCCACGAGATCACCGCGATCACATGCAAGGCCTTCAGCCACAGATAGCCTTCCCCGGTCATGGCGCTTCCTTCCACAGGCAGCCTCTGCCGATGGCGGAACAGGCGCGGCCATGGCATTGGGCCGGATCTCTGACCAATTCCGCCAAGCCCTCGATGAAGGCGGGATGGGCCGATACCGTCGGCACCCGCACATAGGCCGGAATGCCCAGGCCTTCGGCGCGATGGCGATATTCGATGTCCAGCTCGACCAGGGTCTCGGAATGCTCGGAGACGAAGGCGATGGGCACCACCACCACCGGCACCTTGTCGGCGCCGGCCCGAGCCAGCTCGTCCTCGGTCGCCGGCCCGATCCATTTCAGCGGCCCGACCCGGCTTTGATAGCACACGCCCCAATCGAGATCGTCCAGCCCCGAGGCCGCCACCACCGCGCGGGCGGTCATCTCGACATGCATCGGATAAGGATCGCCCTTGTCGACCAATCCTTGCGGCAATCCATGGGCGGAAAACAGCACCCGCGGCCGACCATGGGCGCTGGCGGTGGTCCAGCCGGCCCGGACCAGCTCCGCCATGGCGGCGACCAGGCCGGCTTGGGCCGGATAGCAACAGATGGTTTCGGTCGGCAGGTTCAGATTGGCCTGGGCCGCTTGGGTCGCCCATGCCCTCAGGCTCGATCGATTGGTGGTGGTGGAAAATTGCGGGTAAAGCGGCAGCAACACCACCCGTTCCGCCCCCCAGGCCTTTACCGCCGCCACCGTCTCGGCGGTAAACGGGTGCCAATAGCGCATGGCGACGAACACCTTGAAGCCCGCACCCAGGGCGAATTCAAGGGCGCTGGCCTGGGCCTTGGTTTCCCGCAAGATCGGTGAGGCGCCGCCGATCTGGCGATAGATTTCCTTGGCCACCGGGGCGCGGCGGCTGGAAATCAGCTTGGCGAGCAAGGGTCGGATCGGCCAGGGCGCTCCGATGATCGCCTTGTCGTTGAACAGGTTGAACAGGAACGGCTCGACCGCCTCCAGGCTGTCCGGCCCCCCCATGTTGAACAAAACGACGGCGGTCTTGCCCATGATGCCTAGCCCTTGAAGCTTTTGACCCGTTCGGCCAATCGGGCCACGTTCTCAGGGGGCGTCGGCGGAATGATGCCGTGGCCCAGATTGAAGATGAACGGCCCCTTGCTTAGGCTCTTCAGCACCCGGTCGATGCCCCCGTCCAGCGCTTCACCGCCGGTGACCAGCAAAATCGGATCCAGATTGCCCTGGACCGTGCAATGGGGCTGCAGCGTCTCGGCCGCCCAGTCCAGGGGCACGCTGGAATCCAGGCTGACGCCGCTGACCTTGGTTTCCTTGACATAGGCCTGGTAAAGCATGCCGGCCCCACGCGGGAAGCCGATCACCGGGATGCCGGGTCGTTCGGCGCGGATGCGTTCGACCAGCTTGCGGGCCGGCTCGATCACCCAGCGGCGGAATTCGGGCTCCGGCAGGGCCCCGGCCCAGGTGTCGAAAATCTGGATCGCCTCGGCGCCGGCATCGATCTGGCGGATCAGATACTGGCCGGTCGCCTCGACCAGTAGGTCCATCAGCCGGGCGAACACCTCTGGCTGACCCCACATCAGGCGCTTGGCTTCCTGGAAATCCTTGGAACCGCCGCCTTCGATCATGTAGGTGGCCACCGTCCACGGCGCTCCGGAAAAACCGATCAGCGCGGTCGAGGACGGAATCGCCGAGGACAGGCCCTTGACGGTGCGATAGACCGGGTCAAGCCGTTGGTGCAGGCCCGAGATGTCGAGACCATCCAGATCCCTTGCCGAGCGAATGGGCGTCAGCACCGGACCCTCGCCTTCCCGGAAGGCGACATCCTGTCCGAGCCCGTCGGGAACCACCAGAATGTCGGAAAACAGGATGGCGGCGTCGAAGCCGTAGCGGCGCAGCGGCTGCAGCGTGACCTCGACGGCCAGTTCGGGATTGTAGCACAGGTCGAGGAAGCTGCCGGCCTGGGCGCGGGTGGCCCGATATTCCGGCAGGTAGCGACCGGCCTGTCGCATCAGCCAGAAAGGCGGCGGCAGGATCGTCTCGCCGGCAAGGGCACGAAGAAACGGCTTGGTCGGTGCGGTCTGGGTCAAGGGTCACCCTCGAAGATATTCGGCTGCGGCGGTCCAAGGTCATACAAGGTTTGTTTGAGAGAAGAAAGGTGGCTGAGTGTTGTTGGGCCTGTGGAACCTGGGGATGCGATTCGATCCCCACCTTATCCCCAAATTGGTCCTTCCCGGGGGAAAAGTCGCCCGGCCTGGGGAAAAGTCCCGGGAATCACCGTGCCGGTGCCGGTTTGGAAAGCGGGGATAAGGGGGAAAGCGGATGAAGCGGACGATGATTCACGCTATTGTCGGGTGCGGACGGAATGTTGTCGACAGCCTGGCCGTCCCGGGGAGGGATTGACGCGAACGGGGAGGAAAAAGCCCGTCACCGTCGAAACACCCCGGTTATCCCCGTTCTTCCACCTTATCCCCAGCAAAGCGCATGGACAGCTATCACCTGCATCTGGTTTCCGACGCCACCGGCGAAACCGTCCTATCGATGGCCCGCGCCTGCCTGGTGCAGTTCGAGGGGATCAACACCACCCAGCATAATTGGTGGCTGGTGCGCAGCCAGGGCCAGGCCGAAAGGGTGATCGCCGGGATCGAGGACAATCCCGGCATCGTGCTGTGCACCCTGGTCGACGGCGCGGTGCGCTCGCTGCTGGAAGAGGCCTGCCGGCGCATGCGGGTCCCGTTCATCCCGGTTCTCGATCCGGTGATGGGGGCGCTGGCCGGGTTCTTCGGCGCCGAGGTCGGTGCCACGCCCGGCCGCCAATATGTGCTGGACGCCGAATATTTCGCCCGCATCGACGCCATGCAATACACCCTGGCCCATGATGACGGGCAATTGCTGGACGATCTGGACGATGCCGACATCGTGGTGATCGGGGTGTCGCGCACCTCGAAGACGCCGACCTGCATGTACCTGGCCAATCGCGGCTATAAATGCGCCAATTATCCCCTGGTGCCCGGCGTGCCGCTGCCGACCCAGCTGGAATCCTTGCGCTGGCCGCTGGTGGTCGGTCTGACCAAGGACCCGAAAAGCCTGTCCGACATTCGCCGCTCGCGCCTGCGCTTCCTCAATCACGACGAGGACGCCGAATACGCCCAGTTCGAGAAGGTCCGCGAGGAAGTGGCCAGCGCCCGCAAATTGTTCTCGCGCCATGGCTGGCCGGTGGTCGATGTCAGCCGCCGCTCGATCGAGGAGGCCTCGGCCTCGATCATGCAATTGCACGCCCAGCACGCCGCCAAGCGCGACGGGGTGACGGCGTGATCGTGCTGGCCTCGGCCTCGGCGGCGCGGCGCGCCATGCTGGAGCGCGCCGGCGTGTCGTTCGCTATCGACGTGGCGGCCATCGACGAACAATCGGTCAAGGATTCGTTCAAGGCCGAAACCGGCAACCCGGCCCGGGCGGCGGAAGCGCTGGCCGCCTTGAAAGCGATTCGGGTGTCGGCGCGCCATCCCGGCGCCCTGGTGGTCGGCGCCGATCAGATGCTCGATTGCGACGCAACATGGTACGACAAGCCGGCCAATCCGGCCGAAGCCCGCGCCCAGCTTATGTCGTTGCGTGGTCGCAACTACCGCCTGACCAGTGCGGTGGTGGTGGTCAGGGACGGCCAGACCCTGTGGCACCACACCGAGGCGGCCCATCTGACCATGCGCCGCTTTTCCGATGCCTTCCTCGATGATTATCTTACCCAAGCCGGCGAGGCGGTGCTGGGCTCGGTCGGCGCCTATCAGCTGGAAGGGCTGGGGGCGCAATTGATGATGCAGGTCACCGGCGACCATTTCACCATCCTGGGTCTGCCGTTGCTGCCCTTGCTGGATTTCCTGCGCGAGAACGGAGAATTGATCCCATGACCCTGTCGGGAAAGGCTCGCCTGGCCGGGGTGATCGGCTGGCCGGTGGGGCATTCGCGCTCGCCCCGCCTGCACGGCTTCTGGCTCAAGCAATTGGGGATCGACGGCGCCTATGTGCCGCTGGCGGTCAAACCCGAGGATTTCGCCGCCGCGCTGGATGCCCTGCCCAAGCTGGGCTTCCGGGGTGCCAACGTCACCGTGCCCCATAAGGAAATGGCCCTGGCCCTGGTCGATCATGTCGAACCGCTGGCGGCGCGCATCGGCGCGGTCAATACCCTGGTGGTCCGGGATGACGGCACCATCGAGGGCCGCAACACCGACGCCTTCGGGTTCCTGGAAAATCTGCGCCGGGGGGCGCCGGACTGGCGGGCCGAAAACGGTCCGGCGGTGGTGCTGGGTGCCGGCGGCGCGGCGCGTGCGGTGGTGGCCGCCCTGGTCGATGCCGGCGTGCCCGAGATCCGTCTGCTCAATCGCGGGCTGGCCCGGGCCGAGCAGTTGGCCGCCGATATCGGCGGCCCGGTGCGACCCTTGGATTGGCAGGTCCGCGCCGACGCCCTGGATGGCGCTGGCCTTCTGGTCAACACCACCGTCCTGGGCATGAATGGCCAGCCGCCGCTGGATATCGACCTTGCCGCCCTGCCGGATTCGGCGGTGGTCAACGATATCGTCTATGCGCCGCTGATGACCGACCTGCTGAATGCTGCCGCCCTGCGCGGCAATCCCATCGTCGACGGCATCGGCATGCTGCTATGGCAGGCGGTGCCGGGCTTCGAGGCGTGGTTCGGCGCCCGCCCGACGGTCACCGATGAATTGCGGGCGTACGTTTTGGCATGAAGATCCTGGGCCTGACCGGATCGATCGGCATGGGCAAAAGCACGGCGGCCGCCATGCTGCGGCGGATGGGGGTGCCGGTGCACGATGCCGATGCCACCGTGCACCGGCTGCTGGGGCCGGGCGGCGCCGCCGTCGCGGCGGTCGAAGCGGCCTTTCCGGGTGTGACCGCCCATGGTGCGATCGACCGTGCCGAACTGGGCCGCCAGGTGTTCGGCGACCCCGCCCGCCTGCGTCGGCTGGAACGCATTGTCCATCCGCTGGTGCGCCGCGCCGAGACGCGCTTCCTGGCGATCTGGCGCCGCCGTCGTGCCCGGCTGGTGGTGCTGGATATCCCGCTCTTGTACGAAACCCACGGCGAAGAGCGGTGCGACAAGGTGGCGGTGGTGACCTGCCCGGCCTTCCTGCAGGCGCAAAGGGTGCTGCGACGGCCGGGCCAAAGCCCGGCCCGGCTGGCCGCCATCCGCGCCCAGCAGATGCCCGATTCCGCCAAGCGTCGCCGCGCCGATATCATCATCCCGACCGGAACCGGCCGCGGGCCGGCCTGGCGGAAACTCAGGGCCCTGGTCAAGGAGATGCGCGGTGCGTGAGATCGTTCTGGATACCGAAACCACCGGCTTCGATCCGCTGACCGGTCACCGCATCGTCGAGATCGGTTGCGTCGAGCTGTTTAACCACCTGCCGACCGGCGGCACCTATCACCAGTACCTCAACCCCGAGCGCGACATGCCGGAAGAAGCCTTCCGGGTGCATGGCCTGTCGGCGCAGTTCCTGTCGGACAAGCCGGTCTTCGCCGAAGTGGTCGCCGATTTCCTGGAATTCCTGGGCGATTCCAAGCTGGTGATCCATAACGCCGAATTCGACATGAAGTTCATCAACGCCGAATTGGCGCGGCTGGGCTTTCCGCCGATTCCCATGACCCGGACCGTCGATACGGTGTTGATGGCAAGGCGCAAGTTTCCCGGTGCCCAGGCCAATCTCGATGCCTTGTGCCGGCGCTTCGAGATCGACAACACCCACCGCACCCATCACGGCGCGTTGCTGGATTCGGAATTGCTGGCCGAGGTCTATCTGCAGCTGATCGGCGGGCGCCAGCCCGGCCTGGAACTGGGGGCGAGCAAGGGCCAGCGTGGCGGCGCGGCCGACCAGCCCAGTCAGGTCGATCGCCCGATCCGCGCGGCCCGGCCGCACGACGCCAGCCCCGAGGAACTTGAGGCGCATAACGCCTTCATCGGCAAACTGAAGAAACCGATCTGGCTGCGCGAGCCGGAATGAACGCTCCCCCGGTCTCGCCGGGGGAGCGGGATTTCTAGTTCTTTTCCGCCTGGGCGGCTTCGGCCTGGGCGGCCTCGACGCGGGCGCGGAACAGCTGGACGAAGTCGATCGGCTGGATCATCAGCGGCGGGAAGCCGCCGTCGCGGGTCAGATCGGCGATGATGTTGCGGGCGAACGGGAACATCATGCGCGGGCATTCGATCAGCAACATCGCCTGAACATGCTCGGGGGCGACGTTGATGGTGAAGATGCCGCCATAGGCCAGCTCGACCAGGAACACCGGCTTGCCGTCGGGCAAGGTGGCGTCGATCTTCAGGTGCAGCACCACCTCGAAGGTGTTCTCGCGCAGGCCCGAAGCGGTGATATCGACATGGATCGGGATGTCCGGGTTCTGGCCCTGCATCTCGGTATAGATGGTCGGCGCGCCGGGGATCTCGAAGGACAGGTCCTTGATGTACTGGCCGTTGATGATCAGCGGCGGCAGGTTCTGGGCAGTCTCGGTCATATCGATACTCGCATGGAAATCAGGCGATTGATGGCTAACATGGATCGGGGTCCAAGGCCAGACACTATAAAGGTGCGCCCCGCATCAGGCGAGGCAGGTCGCCCACCACACCCATGGCGTGACGCATCAGCACACGCTTCACATCCGGCATGGTCTCGACCAGCCCCAGCCCCAGGTCGCGGGCCAGCTTCAGGGGGGCGACATCGTTCGAGAACAGCCGCACCAGGGCGTCGGTCATGACCAGCATCAGCATGTTGTCGAAGCGCCGCCAGCGCTGATAGCGCTCGAGCACCGCGCTCGCCCCCACATCCAGCCCCAGCCGGCGGGCATCGACCACCAGCTCGGCCAGGGCGGCCGCGTCGCGCACCCCCATGTTCATGCCCTGGCCGGCGACCGGGTGCATGCCATGGGCGGCGTCGCCGACCAGGGCCAGGCGACGGCCGATCATGCTTTTGGCCACCTGCAGGGTCAGCGGATAATAAAAGCGCGGCCCGGTCAATGACAGCGGCCCCAGGAAATCGCCGAAGCGGTCCCGCACTTCCGCCAGGAAACCCGCATCGTCCTGGGCGACGATGGCGGGGGCCAGATGCAGCCGTTCGGTCCACACGATGGACGAGCGGTTTCCCGTCATCGGCAGGATGGCGAACGGGCCCGACGGCAAGAAGCGCTCGTGGGCGATGCCGCGGTGGGGCTGTTGATGGGCGATGGTGGTGACGATGCCCGATTGCCCATATTCCAGGCGGGTGACGTCGATTCCGGCAGATCGGCGGATGCGCGACGGGCGGCCATCGGCGCCGACGACCAGGCCGGCCCGCAGGGTCCGTCCGTCGGACAAGGTGGCGACGGCGCCGGTGGCACCATACTCCACCGCTTCGACCCGCATCGGCGCCAGCACCCGCGCCGTGGGCAGGCTGGCCAGGCGCTGGTGGACGGCGCGGCGGATGGTGGTGTTTTCGACGATCCAGCCGAACGGCTGGTCGCCCAGGGCGCGGTGGTCGTAATGCAGGAACAGCGGGCTGGCGCCGTCGGTGACGCGGATATCCTCGATCGGCTGGGCCTCGGCCGCCATCAGCGGCCAGATGCCGGCGCCGTCAAAGGCCTGCCGGGCCGAGGCGGCCACGGCAATCGAGCGGCCGTCGGTGCCGGGCCGCGCCAGCTCGGCCGGGTCGGCCGCTTCGACCAGCACGACGTCAAGACCCGCCTGGGCCAGGGCGCAGGCGGTCAGTCCGCCGACCGGGCCGCCGCCCACCACCAACACATCGGCGGTGGGGGGAAGGGGCAATGAGAAGTTTGGCGTCACCATGACCTACCATGTGCCATCGCTGTTCGCCGGGCGCAAGACTGCAGCCGCTCCAGGCAGTTGCTCATCTATTATGCAGATGCGGCGGCGATCGCCGCCCGTGGTGGCGGCAGAACCCAGAAAAGCGGCGCTTTGCCTCAATCGGCACGGCTTTTGAAAGGGAGAAATCACGCTGACGGTTCGCAATCGAACCAGCGACCGATCAACCGGCGGGTCAACCGCCATATGTTAGGGGACCAGAGATGAAGCTGATCATGGCCGTCATCAAGCCCTTCAAGCTGGACGAGGTGCGCGAAGCCCTCACTCCGCTGGGAGTTCAGGGCCTGACCGTGAGCGAGGTCAAGGGCTTTGGCCGTCAGAAGGGCCAGACCGAAATCTATCGCGGTGCCGAATACGTGGTGAACTTCCTGCCCAAGGTGAAGATCGAAGTGGCGGTGAACGACGATATCGCCGACCGCGTCGTCGAGACCATCCAGACCGCCGCCCGCACCGGCAAGATCGGTGACGGCAAGGTCTTCGTGGTCGAACTGGCGCAGGCCTATCGTATCCGTACCGGCGAAGCCAATTCGGAAGCGCTGTAAGGGCTTGCCCTTTCGCCTTCGTCGTCATGGCCGGGCGTGCCCGGCCGTCCACGCGACTCCTCACCCGGTTTTCGGGTCGAACGAACAGGTGTGGACGCCCGGGCACGCCCGGGCATGACGGCCATCGGCGCCATTCGGCCGGCCGTCAGCTGGCCTTGCGTGCCGTGAAGATGATTTCCTCGACGACATTGTTGTAAAGCTCGGCCGCCTCGCGCACGCGGGCCTGCGGCCATTTCTCGCGCTCGGCCTTTTGCGCCCAGGCGGGCGCCAGCCGGTTGCGAATCTGGCCGACCTCGAAATCGACGTCCAGGATTTCGGCCAGCCGGGTGTGCGGCGTGCCCAGCCGGCTCCATTCGGCGCAATTCTTCTTCGACAACAGATGAAACATCGCCGGCGTGATCGGCCGGACATGGGTGGGATCGCCCAGATACAGGTCGCTGCGCGGGTGCGGCACGGTGATCTCGACAACGCCGCCGACCTTCAGGACCCGGTAAAGCTCGGTGACGATCGCCAGGAAGACCCGGGTCTCCTGGCCCAGATGCTCGAGCACGTGGTGCAGCACGATCTCATCGACCGAATTGTCGGCGAACGGCCAGGGAATCTGCTCGAGATCGACCAATTGGTCGGGTTCGAACACCGGATACTTGTCGACATTGATATAGCCGGCCCGCTTGTCGCGGCCGCATCCCAGGTTCAGGCGCATGACGATCCTCGCCGAAAAATCCTGCCCGGTCATAGCATTGTGACGGTCGATGGTCACCAGCGATGACGCTGCCCATGAATCGCGCATCACCCCTTTCTCATGCCTAAATTCTAGCCAAGGCCTTACGTCCATGGGGAAAAAAGGTGGCGGCAACCGGCTTTACGGCACTTGGCACGGTTTTTGTTTGTATGTGGCCCGAGCCGGTCCGGACGCCCCCCTCTCTCCTCCCTGGGGTGTCTGGATCCGGCGCCCAATGACCGCTGAGCCGTTTCGAGGGGAAGACCCATGAACCATCGTATCAAGTCCGTACTCGCCGGCGTTGGCCCGGCCCTGGCATCGCTGTTTTACGCGACGGCCAGCGTTGCCGAGGAAGCGGCTGCCGCCGCGACCGAGGCGGCCGCTGCCGCGCCCGCTCCGGCCCTCGATGCCGGCAATACCGCCTGGATGCTGGTTTCGACCGCCCTGGTGCTGATGATGACCATTCCCGGTCTGGCGTTGTTCTACGGCGGCATGGTTCGCAAGAAGAACGTGCTGGGCGTGATGATGCAAAGCTTCGCCATCGCCGCCCTGGTGTCGGTGTTGTGGATGATCGCCGGCTACTCGCTGGCCTTCACCGGCGACAGCCCGTATTTCGGCGGCTTCGACCGCCTGTTCCTGGACGGCATCGAAAAGACCACCCTGTCGGGCACCATCCCCGAATCGGTGTTCATGATGTTCCAGATGACCTTCGCCATCATCACCCCGGCGCTGATCACCGGTGCCTTCGCCGACCGCATGAAGTTCTCGTCCATGCTGGTGTTCATGACCCTGTGGCTGTTCCTGGTCTATGCCCCGGTCTGCCATTGGGTGTGGATGCTGGACGCGTCGGGTGCGGCGGTCGGCTTCCTGGGCGCCATGGGCGTTCTGGACTTCGCCGGCGGTACCGTGGTGCACATCAATGCCGGCGTCGCCGGTCTGGTGGCCGCCATCGTGCTGGGCCCGCGCAAGGGTTACGGCGTCGACAACATGGCTCCGCACAACCTGACCCTGTCGGTCATCGGCGCCTCGCTGCTGTGGGTCGGCTGGTTCGGCTTCAACGCCGGTTCGGCCCTGGCCGCCGACGGTCGTGCCGGCATGGCCATGACCGTCACCCAGATCGCCGCCGCCGCCGCCGCCCTGTCGTGGATGTTCGCCGAATGGATCCTGCGCAAGCGTCCGTCGGTCCTGGGCATCGTGTCGGGCGCCGTTGCCGGCCTGGTCGCCATCACCCCCGCCTCGGGCTTCGTCGGCCCCAAGGGCGCGCTGATCATCGGCCTGCTGGCCGGCGTGGTCTGCTACTGGGGTGCCACCGGCCTGAAGCATGCCCTGAAGTATGACGACAGCCTGGACGCCTTCGGCGTGCACGGCATCGGCGGCATCCTGGGCGCCATCCTGACCGGCGTGTTCGCGTCGGAAGCCATCGGCGGCTTCCCCGGCCTGCTGGAAGGCAATGGCGGCCAGGTGCTGGCCCAGGTTTACGGCGTGGTCATCACCGCCGTCTATACCGGCATCGTCACCTACATCATCCTGAAGCTGGTGGATGTGGTGATGGGCCTGCGCGTCAGCGCCGAAGAAGAGCGCGAAGGCCTCGATCTCGCCCTGCACGGCGAATCGGTGCACTAAGCGCTTCGTCCCAACGGGGGACGGGACTGGGGTGGGGCGCGGCGAAAGCCGCGCCCCATTCTTTTGTTGTCCGTGGAAAAGTCCCTCGGCTTCGCCTCGGTGTACTTTCCCCCGGTTCTGTAAGGACTTTTGCGCGGGCGATTCTTTTGTGGACCCTTCGCGTCCCGGGAAATTTGCGTTAGAACAACCCGATGCTGAACGACCGTCTTGATCTTCTGACCGATTATCCGTTCCAACGCCTGGCCGACCTGCTGGGCGGGGCGCCCGGTCCCGACACCATCATCATGTCCATCGGTGAACCGCAGCACGCGGCGCCGCCGATGGTGGCGCGGATCATCGCCGAACAGGCCCACCTGTGGGGCAAGTACCCGCCGGCGGCCGGTACCCCCGATTTCCGCGCCGCCACCGCCGTCTGGCTGACCCGCCGCTTCGACCTGCCGGCCGGTCTGATCGAGGCCGACAAGGCGATCCTGCCGGTGGCCGGCACCCGCGAGGCGCTTTACCTGATCGCCCAGACGGTGGTCGGTTCGGGCAAGAAGCGCCCGGTGGTGCTGCTGCCCAATCCGTTCTATCAGGTCTATGTCGGGGCCGCGATCATGGCCGGGGCCGAACCGATTTTCGTGCCCGGCGCCGACGGCCCGGCCTCGCAGCCTGATTTTTCGACCCTGCCGGACGATATCCTTGATCGCGTCGCGCTGGCCTATCTGTGCAGCCCGGGCAATCCGCAAGGTTCGGTGGCCGATGCCGATCTGCTCGAGCGCACGGTGCGGCTGGCCCGCCGGCATGATTTCGTGCTGGCGGTCGATGAATGCTATTCCGAGATCTGGGACCAGGCGCCGCCGCCCGGCGCGCTCGCGGCCTGCGCCCGCCTGGGCGAGGGGCTGGCCAACGTGCTGGTGTTCCATTCGCTGTCGAAGCGCTCCAGCGTGCCGGGCCTGCGCTCGGGCTTCGTCGCCGGCGATCCGACGGTGATGGCCGCCTTCGGCCGGGTCAGGTCCTATGGCGGTGCGGCGATCCCGCTGCCGATCCTGGCCGCCGCCACCGCCTTGTGGCAGGACGAGGCCCATGTCGAGGAAAATCGTCGCCTCTACCGCGCCAAGCTGGATATTGCCGAGCATCTGCTGGGCGGCCGTTTCGGCTTTACGCGTCCGCCGGGCGGTTTCTTTCTGTGGCTGGATGTCGGGGACGGCGAGGCTGCGGCCCTTAGGCTGTGGCGCGAGGCCAATATCCGCGTCCTGCCCGGCCGCTATCTGTCGCGCGATGGGGTGGGCGACCGCTACATCCGGGTGGCGCTGGTCCACGATCTGGATACGACCGAGCGGGCGCTGACCCGCCTCGCCCAGGTGCTGTAGGAGAGCGCAGGATGGCCGCGGCCAAGAAGGGGGTTGGCAAGGGCGGTTTTCTTCCCAAGGGCGCGGCCGACGCGCTGTGGCGGCTGGCTGCCCGTCTGGGCGGCCTGGGCCTGATCGTGATTGCTGGCCTGATCGCCGCCGCCCTGGTCACCGCCGATCCGCGCGATCCCTCGTTCAACAATGCCGTGGACGGACCGGTGCGCAATGCCTTGGGCCGGGTGGGCGCCAGCGTCGCCGACCTGCTGGGCCAGCTGGTTGGCCTGGCCGCGTGGGTGGCGGTGGCGGTGGCCCTGATCTGGGGCCTGCGCACGCTGATCCGCGCCCGCGCACCGTCCTTGTGGGCGACCCGCATCGCGGCCCTGCCGGTGGTGGTGCTGTTATGGGCGCTGGCCCTGGCCGCGCTGCCGCTGCCGGCGCCCGACGTCATCGCCGGTTCCGGCGGCGCCTTGGGCCGGGTGCTGTGGACGACGGTGGCTCCGCAGGTGCCGACCGAGTTCGTCTGGGCGGTGGGCTTCCTGGCCGGCGGCGCCGGCTTCGGTCTGTTGATCTTCGTTCTGGGGCTGTCGCCAGCGGATTGGGCCAACCTGTCCAAGGCCGGCACCCGTTCGATCCAGGTGGCGGTGGCCACCGGCCATGCGGCGGCCGCGCTTCGCCACCGCGCACCCTCGCCGGCCGCCGGCCCGGTGGTGCGCGAGCCGCCGCCGATGCGCTGGTCCGACCCGGACGAGGATGATGATGAATACGACGCGGTCATCGCGCCTTTGCCCCGCGACGACGACCCGCCGCCCTTCGAGCGCATGCCCGAGCCCGGTGCCCTGGTCGAACCCAAGCGCCCGCCGCCGGCCGCCGGCAAGCGCGAACGCGCCGCCCGCCAGGGCATGCTGGACCTGGGCGGCCCGGTCGGGCCCGGCTGGGCGCTGCCGCCCCTGACCCTGCTGGCCTTGCCGCCCGAATCCAACCGCACCGCCATCAATCAGGACGGCCTGGCCCAGAACGCCCGCATGCTGGAATCGGTGCTCGAGGATTTCGGCGTCAACGGCAAGGTCTTGAAGGTCCGCCCCGGCCCGGTGGTGACACTTTACGAACTGGAACCGGCGCCCGGCACCAAGACCAGCCGGGTGATCGGCCTGGCCGATGACATCGCCCGCTCGATGAGCGCGCTGTCGGTGCGCATCGCCACCATTCCCGGCCGCTCGGTGATCGGTATCGAGTTGCCCAACGCCCGGCGCGAGACGGTTTACTTGCGCGAGATGCTGGCCGCCGAACAATTCGAAAAGGCCGGGGCGCGGCTGACCCTGGTCTTGGGCAAGGATATCGGCGGTGCGCCGGTGATGGTCGATCTGGCCCGCATGCCGCACCTGTTGATCGCCGGGACCACCGGTTCGGGCAAGTCGGTGGCGGTCAACACCATGATCCTGTCGCTGCTTTATCGCCTGAGCCCGGAAGAATGCCGGTTGATCATGATCGACCCCAAGATGTTGGAACTGTCGGTCTATGACGGCATCCCGCATCTTCTGGCCCCGGTGGTGACCGAGCCCGGCAAGGCGGTGGTGGCCCTGAAATGGGCGGTGCGCGAGATGGAAGACCGCTACCGCGCCATGAGCCAATTGGGCGTCCGCAGCATCGCCGGCTACAACCAGCGCCTGGCCGAGGCCCGCGACAAGGGCGAGCAACTGACCCGCACGGTGCAGACCGGCTTCGACCCCGACACCGGCAAGCCGATCTATGAGGACCAGCTGCTGGACCTGAAGGCGCTGCCGTTCATCGTGGTCATCGTCGATGAAATGGCCGATTTGATGCTGGTGGCCGGCAAGGACATCGAGGCGGCGGTGCAGCGTCTGGCCCAGATGGCGCGCGCCGCCGGCATTCATCTGATCATGGCGACCCAGCGGCCCAGCGTCGACGTCATCACCGGCACCATCAAGGCCAACTTCCCCACCCGCATCTCGTTCCAGGTCACCAGCAAGATCGACAGCCGCACCATCCTGGGCGAGCAGGGCGCCGAGCAGCTGCTGGGCCAGGGCGACATGCTGTACATGGCGGCCGGCGGCCGCATTACCCGCGTGCACGGTCCCTTCGTGTCGGACCAGGAGGTCGAGCAGGTGGTCGAACATCTGCGCGGCCAGGGCGAGCCCTCGTATATCGAGGCGGTCACCGAGGAAGAGGATGGCGAGTTCGGCCTGCCCGGCTCGGGGGGCGGCGGTTCTGGCGACGACCTTTACGACCAGGCGGTGGCGCTGGTCGCCCGCGAGGGCAAGGCCTCGACCAGTTTCGTCCAGCGTCACCTGCAGATCGGCTATAACCGCGCCGCCCGCCTGATCGAGCGGATGGAGGCCGAAGGGGTGGTCGGCAAGGCCAACCATGTCGGCAAGCGCGAGGTGCTTGCCCGTTCGACCCGAGATGATTACTAAATTTCGCCATGATTGGCGGGCACAAAGACCTGCCACCCCGGAGACCGAACCCTTGCCGCACCTCACCCGCCGCCGCCTTCTGGCCTTGCTGGCCACCACCATCCTGGCCGGCCCGGCCATGGCCGCCCCGCGCAAGGCCTTGTCGGCCCAGGACAAGGCCGATGTCGAGCGGGCCGAGGAATACCTGAATTCCTTCACCACGCTCAGGGCGCGCTTCCTGCAGACCGCCCCCAACGGCAGCCAGGCCGAAGGCACCGCCTATTTCTCGCGACCCGGCCGCATGCGGCTGCAATACGATCCGCCGTCGCCGATGCTGGTGGTGGCCGACGGCACCTTCCTGATCGTCCACGACAAGGAACTGGACGCGCCCAGCTATATCCCGTTGGATTCCACCCCGGCCGGCATCCTGGTGCGCAAGAACGTCCACCTCGACGGCAAGGACGTCGCCGTTACCAAGGTCGGTCGGGCGCCGGGCATCCTGACGGTGTCGATGGTCCAGGCCGACGATCCCGGCCAGGGCGAGCTGACCCTGGTCTTCACCGAACGCCCGTTCGCGCTGAAGCAATGGCGGGTGCTGGACCCGCAGGGCAACGTGACCCAGGTATCGCTGTTCGACACCCAGACCGGGCTGTCCTTCGATCCCAAATTGTTCGAGTTCAAAGACCCCAGCAACACCAGGCCGAAGCTGCGGGAAGGTTAAGCCCGCGCCAGCTTGCGCAAATCCAGGCCGACCCTGGCCAGCACCGGCCCCCAATCGCCGTTGGTGTCTTGGCGATACAGCCTGGCCGACGGGTACCAGTCGGTCCGGGTGCCATGCCCCCAGCGCCAGTCGGCCCCCTTGTGCAGCAGCAGCCACACCGGTTTGCCCATGGCCCCGGCCAGATGGGCGGTGCCGGTATCGACGCTGATGACCACATCCAGGGCGGCGATCAGGCCGGCGGTGTCGGTCCAATCCTTGATGCCGGGCGCCAGATCGGTGATGGCCGGATCGTTCGGCGCCTGGTCCAGTTGCAGCGAATAAAGGCTGGTGCCGGGGATGGCGGCCAAGGGCTCCAGCAATTGCCGGCCGACATGGCGTTGGGCGGCATTGGCGAAGCTGGCCGACCCGGCCCACACCAATCCGACCTTGAGGCCGCCCCCCGTCAGGACTGCCGGCCGGGCGGCCAGATAAGGCACCGAACCCGGCCGGCAATCGGCGGCCGGCAATCGATGCGGAAGCGACATGATCGAGACGCGGTGCGTCGCCGGGCAGGCCGGCGCCGACAGCGGCAAGAGCTGGGTCACGCCGGGCAGGCCGGCCAGCAATCCCATCAGCCCGTCATGAACGGCCAGGCGGACGATGGCGCCCCGCTGGGCCAGTTCGGGGACGAAGCGCAGCATCTGGATGGTGTCGCCCACGCCTTGCTCGCCATAGACCAGCAGGTCCAGGCCGTTCAACCCGCCGCCGGTCCATTCGGGGATGTGCCAGCGATCCTCGGCCGCCTGGGGCCGGGCCAGCCGGGATTCCCACAATTCCCAGCCTTTTTGCCATTCACCGTCGCGCAACAGCAACTGGGCCAGTTCGAAGCGGGCCTCGACCCGGTCCTCGACATGGCTCAGGGCCTGGCGGGCCTGGCTCCAGGCGCAGCGGTCGCGTTCGACCAGGCCCAGCGCCCACCACAGGGCCGGGTCGTCCCCCAGTCCCAGGGCTTGGCGCAGGGCATCGGCCGCCCGGTCCAGACGACCCAGCCGGGCCAGGATCTGCCCCAATTGGGCCGGGAAGGACGGCTCGGTCGGATGGTGGCGGCACCCCTCGGCCGCCTCGGCTGCCGCCTCCTCGAGACGGCCCAGGCGGCCCAGCGCCAGCACCCGGTTGAAACGGGCCTGGGCATGGGCCGGCGCCGCCGCCAGGGTGGCGGCCCAACGTTCGGCCGCCTCGGCCAGTTTGCCGCCGGCCGCCAGGCGCAGTCCCTCGATGAAGAAATCCTCGGCGTTCATGGCTCCATCCCACCATGGCGGCCGGGTCGGCTGGCATGCGTTTCATGCAATGCTGCTATGCATTTCACCCGTTACCGAATTGGCCGCCACCTCCCCATCTCGTGTAACAGAGCGGCCCGGCCTTCATCGGTTGGGTCGCGTGGGGTAGGTCTCCCCTGCCGACCCCACGCTCCGCACGGAGCAGAACGGGCGCCCGGTTACCCCCCTGACCGGGCGCCCCCTGTTTCGGGGTCCGTCTTCATGGTAGGACCTGGGCTCCGACTCTCTTGCGGAGCATGCCGTCTTGCGCCTGGTCACCTGGAACATCAACTCGCTGCGCCTGCGCATGGATTTGTTGCGCGACATCGTCGAGACCCTTCGTCCCGACGTGGTCTGCCTGCAAGAGATCAAGGTCGATGACCCGCTGTTCCCGCTGGACGATTGCCGCGGCCTGGGCTTCGACCATGTGCTGTTCAAGGGCATGAAAAGCTATAACGGCGTGGCCATCTTGTCGAAATCGCCGGCCCAGCCGGTCGCGCTGCCCGATTGGTGCGGCAAGGGCGATTGCCGCCACATTGCGGCGTGCATCGACGGGATCGAGGTGCACAGTCTGTACGTGCCGGCCGGCGGCGATGTGCCCGACCCCGACACCAACCCCAAATTCGCCCACAAGCTGGCCTTCCTGGACGAGCTGACCGCCTGGCTGCCAACCCGCTCTGGCGCCGCCGATCGGCTGGTCCTGGCCGGCGATTTCAACATCGCACCGCTGGAAACCGACGTGTGGTCGCATAAGCAATTGCTGTCCGTGGTCAGCCATACCCCGGTCGAGGTCGAGAAACTGGGCCGGCTGCAGGACTCGCTGGGCTGGGTCGATGCGGTGCGCCACTTCATTCCACCCACCGAACGGCTGTACACCTGGTGGTCCTATCGCTCGCCCGACTGGCAGAAGAACGATCGCGGCCGCCGCCTGGACCATGTGTGGGTGACGCCGGCCTTGAAGGATGGGCTTCGCTCGGCGCTGGTGGCGCGCGAATGCCGGCAATGGACCCAACCGTCCGACCATGTGCCGGTGCTGGTCGAGTTGGATCCTTAGCCCTTTCGCGGGTCGGCCGGGCGCTCCCAGCAAGCGGGATAACGGTCTTCCTGGTATTTGGCCATGGTGGTGGCGGTGATCACCGGCAGGGCGAACAGCACCAGGCCCAGCCATTTCGAGCGGCCGAACAGCGACAACAGGCAGCCGGCAAAGGCCAGACAGGTCATGCCCAGCCAGACCATGCCGATGGTGGCGAATTCGGTTTCCGAACAATTGCCGGCCGGCTGGCCGTCGATCATCTCGGTCTTCAGGCCGACATCGAGATGGGTGGCGATGAAGGCGAACAGCGCCAGCTCGATCGCCAACAACAACCGTGGAATCCAGATCCGTGCCGTATCGCCCATGGCCGCCCCCTTGGTGGAAGCGCCTTTTTATCCTGCTTTGGCGATGACCGACCCGACTTTGGTCAAGCCACGTTCAGGCCGCGTTGGGTTTCCAGCAAGGCCTGACGGACCAGGGCGATCTGCTCCAGGGTGGCCTGCGGGTGATCGACCAGCGGGCGGCCCATGATTTCCTGCCAATGGCGGGCGCCGTCATGGGTGCCGAGCAGGCGGGCGATGCGGGTCAGCGCCGTGCCCAGGGTCTTCAAGGCGCGGCTGTCGGAATAGAAATGGTCCCAGGTCAGATTGTTGCCATGCACCACCAGCAGCGCCTGGATGACGGCGCGGCAGACCTTTTCCCAGGCGTCGCGCTCGGGTTCGAGGGCCTGTTCGATGAAGGTGAAGTAATTGGCCAGAAGCGGGCGGGGGAAGGGCGGCGGATCGCCGAACAGCAGATGCTCGAACGGGCGGACCATCAGACGCTGGAACGGGTTCGAACGCGCGCCGACATTGCCCTTGGGCCTGCTGTGATCCTTGCGGCAACGTTCTTCCTGGGCCAGGAAGGCGGTGTCCATCGACATGGTGCCGCGGCGCACCAGGCTCAGCATGCGCTCGAGGTCGGCGACCTCGACCTTGCCATCGACGGCGCGGTCGCGGATCAGCGCCTGCACCACGTCGATGACGGTGGCGGAAATGGCATGGCAGGCCCGGCTGCCCGAACAGGACGGCGCACTCATGGCCCCACTGTGCGCAACCTGTGCGCAACACGCAACCAGACTTTCGGAGGTCCGGTCTATGCCCGACCCGGCATGACCCGGCGATAGGACAGCGCCTCGGCGATATGCAGGCGACGCACGGTCTCCGACCCGTCCAGGTCGGCCAGGGTGCGGGCCACCCGCAGCACCCGGTGATAGCCGCGCGCCGACAGCCGCATGCGCTCGGCCGCTTCGGTCAGCAGGGCGCGGCCGGCGGCATCGGGGCCGGCGATCTGTTCCAGCACGGCGCCGTCGGCCTGGGCGTTGGTGGTCAGGCCCTTGCCGGGCACCACAGCCTCGAACCGCTCGGCCTGGACGGCGCGGGCGGCGGCGACCCGGGCGGCGACCTCGGCCGAGCCCTCGGCCGGCGGCGGCAGCGACAGATCGGCCGGGTTGACCGCCGGCACCTCGACATGCAGGTCGATGCGGTCGAACAGCGGGCCGGAAATCTTCGATTGATACTCGGCCCCGCAGCGAGGCGCCTTGGTGCAGGCCAGGGAGGCGTCGCCCAGATGGCCGCAGCGGCACGGATTCATCGCCGCCACCAGCTGGATGCGGGCGGGATAGCTGACATGGGCGTTGGCCCGCGCCACCGTGGCGCGGCCCGATTCCAGCGGCTGGCGCAGGGCTTCAAGCGCGCCCCGCTGGAATTCCGGCAGCTCGTCCAGGAACAGCACCCCGGCATGGGCCAGCGACACCTCGCCCGGTCGGGCCCGTTGGCCGCCGCCGACCAGGGCCGGAACGGAGGCGGAATGGTGAGGGTCGCGAAAGGGCCGCCTGCGCAGCAGCCGTCCCCCGGCCAGTTGGCCGGCGACCGAGTGGATCTGGCTGACTTCCAGGGCCTCGGCGGCGGTCAAGGGCGGCAGCAGGCCGGGCAGGCGGGCCGCCAGCATCGACTTGCCCGAACCGGGCGGGCCGATCATCAGCAGATTGTGGCCGCCGGCCGCCGCCACCTCGAGGGCCCGCTTGGCGGTCTCCTGGCCCTTGACGTCACGAAGGTCGGGCAAGGGGCCGGCCTCGTCCTCCAGGCGCGGGGTGGGCCGGCTCAAGACCTGGGTGCCCTTGAAATGGTTGATCAGGGCCAGCAGGCTGGCGGGCGCCAGAATCTCGACATCGCCGGCCCAGGCCGCTTCCGGCCCCTGCGAGCCCGGGCAGATCAGCCCCTTGCCGGCCCCCAGGGCGGTGATCGCCGCCGGCAGCACCCCCGACACCGGGGCCAGGCTGCCATCCAGTCCCAGCTCGCCCAGCGACACGAAGCCGGCCACCTCGTCGGGTGGCAGCACCCCCATGGCGCCCAACAAACCCAGGGCGATGGGCAGGTCGAAATGGCTGCCTTCCTTCAACAGGTCGGCCGGGGCCAAATTGATGGTGATCCGCTTGGGCGGCAGCGCCAGGCCCAGCGCGTTGAAGGCGGCGCGCACCCGCTCGCGGCTTTCGCCGACCGCTTTGTCCGGCAGACCGACCAGGGTGAAAGCCGGCAGACCGTTGGCGATTTGCACCTGGACGTCGATGTCCAGGCACTCGATGCCCGAGAAGGCGACAGTGGGGGCGTGGGTGGTCATCGGCTCCCGACCCGGGTTGCATGCATTGTTGTTTTCCCCCGAAACACGTGTCCGCGCAAGCACGGTGCGAAGGCAATACCAGCACCCGCCATATGGTTGTAGGTCTTCCACCCCTGGGTTATGCTGAACCCCGCTGGGGGGCACCGAGCGCCATTGTGGAGCGAAAGCGCATGCGTGTTCCCGGGTTCAAGGTCGGGGTGGGAATGGTCGGCCTGTGGGCCGCCATCGCCGGCCTGTCGGCGTGGCACAATCTCGACATGCTGGACGATCAGGACCGCCAGGCGGCGCTGACGCGGGCGCGCATGGTGGTGACGGTGATCCAGACCACCCGACTGTGGACCGCCAAGCATGGCGGCGTCTATGTTCCGGCCACCGAGGCGACGCCGCCCAACCAATGGCTGGTCGATCCCCTGCGCGACGTCGAGATCAACGGCCGGCCTTTCACCAAGATCAACCCGTCCTACCTGACCCGCCAGGTCGCCGAGATGATCAATGCCGACGAGCGGCTGAATCTGCGCCTGACCAGCCGGCGGCCGATCCGGCCGGGCAACGCTCCCGACGCCTGGGAGGACCAGGCGCTGGTCGAGTTCGAGGCCGGCCTGGCCGAGAAGCTGGAGCTGGTCGCGGGCGCATCCGGCCCGGTCTATCGCTACATCTCGCGCATGCTGGTCGAGGAGCCGTGCCTGAAATGCCACGCCCCCCAGGGCTATCAGGTGGGCGACGTGCGCGGCGGCCTGTCGGTCAGCATTCCGCTGGCGGAATTCACCGTGGTCAGCGACCCGATCCGCCGTCAGATTCTGCTGGTGCACGGGCTGGGCTTCGTGCTGCTGGCCGGGGCCAGCCTGATCTTCCTGGCTCGCCTGCGCGAGAGCTGGCTGCGCCTGGACGCCGCCCGCGCCCTGCAGGAACGCATGGTCGCCGAGCGCACCACCGAATTGTCGGCGGCCAATGACGAGCTGGCCCGCTCGAACGCCGAGTTGGAACACTTCGCCTACATCGCCTCGCACGATCTGCAAGAGCCGTTGCGGATGATCGGGGCCTACGCCCAGCTGGTGGAAAAACGTTACGGCCCCGCCTTGGATCAGGACGGTCGTGAATTCCTGGCCTACCTGTCCGACGGCGCCGGCCGCATGAAGAACATGATCGACGACCTGCTGGCCTATTCCCGGGTCGGCCGCGCCGAGGCGTCCCTTGCTGATGTGTCGCTTGAGGATTTGTTAGCCAATGCGTTGATAAATTTGGATGCGGCCATCGCCGAATCGGGTGCGACCGTGGTCCGCACAACCCCCCTGCCGCAGGTCCGGGGGGCCGCGCCCCTGCTCGTTCGCCTGCTGCAGAACCTGATCGGCAATGCGCTGAAATACCGTCGCCCCGATCTGCCGCCCCGGGTAATGGTGACGGCCGAGCGGGCCGGACCAGAGTGGGTGGTCTCGGTCACCGACAACGGGATCGGCGTTCCGGCCGAGGCGCGGGAAAGAATTTTTCAGATTTTTCAAAGGCTTCATACCAAAGCGGCCTATCCGGGAACCGGCATCGGATTGGCCATCGCCAAGAAAATCGTCGAACGCCATGGCGGACGCATCTGGGTCGAGGAAGGACCGGCGGGAGGGTCGGTCTTCCGCTTCACCGTGCCGGCGGCGAGTCCGGATGTTGCATCAACGCAACAGGGTCGGCCCTAAAACTTCAAACGCAGTTGACTGAGAACTTCGTATGCAGTTTCTGCCTGCGTATGAAGGCACGACTGACTAACCTATTGTTTTTATTAGGCTGACGGCACCGAGCCGGAGGCAGCTCGGCGCAGTTCGATGGCGTCCCAGATCTGCGCCTCGATGTGAACATCGTCGAACCGGTTGATTTCCTGGATGCCGGTGGGCGAGGTCACGTTGATCTCGGTCAGGAAACCGCCGATGACGTCGATGCCCACGAACACCAGGCCCCGCGCCCGCAAGGTCGGGCCGATGGCCTCGCAGATCTCGCGATCGCGCGCGGTCAGATCGGCCTTCATCGCCCTGCCGCCGACATGCAGGTTCGAGCGGGCCTCGCCGGCCTGCGGCACCCGGTTGACCGCCCCGGCCGGCTGGCCATCCACCAGAATGATGCGCTTGTCGCCGTCGCGCACCGCCGGCAGGTATTGCTGGACGATCACCGGCTCGCGGTAAAGCTGGGTGAACAATTCCAAAAGGCTGCCCAGATTCTCGTCGTCGGGCTTGACGTGGAAGACGCCGGCCCCGCCGTTGCCGAACAACGGCTTCAAGACGATGTCCTTGTATTCCTTGCGAAATTCAACCACCTGCTGGGCGTCGGCGGTGATCAGGGTCGGCGGCATCAGCTTGGGGAAGTGGGTGACCAGCAGCTTTTCCGGGGCGTTTCGCACATGAACCGGATCGTTGACCACCAGGGTCGCCGGATGAATGTGCTCGAGCAGGTGGGTGGCGGTGATATAGGCCATGTCGAAGGGCGGGTCCTGGCGCATCAGCACCACGTCCATGGTGGCCAGATCGACCATCTGCGGCTGCCCTAAGGTGGCGTGGTTGCCGGCCTCGCGCCGCACCTCCAGCGCGCGTACCGAGGCCAGCACACGGCCGTTCTTCAAGGCCAGGGCACTGGGCAGGTAATGGTACAGGGCATGGCCGCGCCGTTGGGCCTCAAGCGCCAGCACGAAGGTCGAATCGGCATTGATGTTGATGGTCTCGATGGGGTCCATCTGGATGGCGACGGCAAGGCTCATGGACGTGGCTCCCAGGGGGCGGGGTCAGGGCAGTCGGACGCGAATCTGGGCCAGCAATTGGCTGGCCCGGCCGCGCGCCTGACCATTGTCGGTGCGGGTGACGAATTGTTCCAGGGCGGCGACGGCACCGGCCAGGTCACCCAGTCGCAGGCGCATCAGGCCCGATTCCCGCCACAGCTTGGCCTGATCGGGATCGACGCGCAAGGCGCCTTCCACGGCAAGAAGGGCGGCGGCGACGTCGCCGGCCTTCAACAGGCGCATTTTCAGCTGGCCTTGCAAGCGGACCAGCACCTGATCGTCGGACAGCGCCGCCAATTGGCCGGGGCCGGGCAGAATGCCGCCAAATCCGGCGGCCAGCACCCGCAGGTCAGGCGGGTCCAGTTCGCGTCCCTGTTGGCAGGGGTCCAGGATCGCCCGCCGCTCGCCGGTCAGCCGCACCAGCATGCGGCCGGGTAGGTCCACCGCCTCGGCGGCGATGGATTGGCGGCGAAAATATTCCAGCCACAAAATGGCCAGGCAGATGTCGCCGCCATGGCCCGATTCCAGGGTGGCGGCCAGATTGGCGGCCGCCGGGCCGCCGTCGTCGGCATGAATCAACGGGTGCGGGTCGGCCACCAGCCGATCGGCCCACCGCCCGGGCAAGCCACCGGGATCGGCCAGCACCAGCGCGCGTGCCGCCAGTCCATCCAATCCGGCCAAGGCCCAGAAGGGATCGGCGGCGGCCATGGATTTACCCGCCGGCGGCGCGGGCGGCGCCCTTCAGGCGGACATAGCTGACCACGCCCTTGACGTTGGAAATCTCGCGGGCATAGGCCATCACCCGCTGCAGCTCGCCTTCCGACTGGGCGATGCCCATCAGGTAGACGGTGCCGTCGGTGACATCGACGGTGAAGTTGATGTTGCGGATCTGCTTGTCGAACAGCAGCTTGGCCTTCAGTTCCTGCTGGATCCACACATCGCGGCCGTCGTCGATCAGCCCACTGCCGGCGGGGCGGACCAGCACCTCGTTATAGACCTCGCGCACGCCGGCCACCTGCCACACCAGCCGGGCGGCGTCGTCACGGTTGGCGTCGGTCGGCACCACCCCGGTCAGCAGCACCCGGCCCTCCGAGATGGTCAGGGTGACCTTGCGGAACATCTCGACATCGTGGCGGAACCACGCCTCGTTGATGGCGGCGCGGATCTTGGTGTCCTCCAGCGCGCCCTCGAGCCCGCGTTCCTCGGCGGCGGCGACGCCGGCGGTGGCCCCGGCACCGACCACGGCACCGGCGCAGCCCGCCAGCAGGCCGGCCGAGGCCATCAGAAACAAGGCGGGGACAAGCTGAGAGACGCGCATCGGGCGATCCTTACGGTGAATTGACCATGATCAGTCTAATGGTCGGCGGGCTTGGCGCTCAAGTCTCGAGGCGCCATGCATCGGCGATATGGCGCGGCAGCCGCCCGGGTGCCATCAGTATGGCGTCGAAACGATAGGTCAGGCCGTCCAATTCGGGATGCTCGGCCAGAAAGATCTCGGCACCGCGGGCGATGCGCCGCGTCTGCGCCGGGGTGATGGCCAGCGCCGCCAGATCGGCGTCGGAGCGGGCCTTGACCTCGACGAAGGCGATCACACTCCCTCGGCGGGCGACGATGTCGATCTCGCCGCCGCCGCTGCCCCGTCCGGCCCGATAGCGCCGGGCCAGGATGGCATAGCCCTTCAGGCGCAGCCACCAGGCCGCCCGATCCTCGGCCCGGGTGCCGCGCTGATGGTTGGTCGGGCTCACTCCTCGCCCATGGTGAACAGGCGCAGCGCCCGGGCATAGACGTCGCGGCGGGGAAAGCCGGTCTCGGCCGCCACCAGGGCGGCGGCGTCCTTGACGGTGGCACCGTCGGCGACGGCCTTGCGCAGGCGGTCGTCCAATTCGTCGGCGGTGGCCGGGCGGGCATCGTCGGGCGGGGCCACCACCACCACCACCTCGCCCTTGGGCGGCGCATCGGCATAGCGGTTGGCCAGGGCGAACAGGTCGCCGCGCGCCACTTCCTCGTGCAGCTTGGTCAGCTCGCGCGCCACCGCCGCCTCGCGGGCACCCAGCACGGCGGCCATGTCGGCCAGCGAGGCACCCAGCCGGTTGGGCGATTCGTAGAACATCAAGGTGGCCGGCACGGCGGCCAGCTCGCGCAGCGCCTGGCGCCGGGCGGTGGCCTTGGCCGGCAGGAAGCCGCCGAACAGGAAGCGGTCGTTGGGCAGACCCGACAGCTGCAGCGCGGTGATCATCGCCGAGGCGCCGGGCAGGGCGGTGACGGCGATATCCTCGGCGACACAGGCCCGGACCAGGCGATAGCCGGGGTCGGACACCAGCGGCGTGCCGGCATCGGACACCAGGGCCACCACCTTGCCGTCCTTCAGCTGGGAAATCAGGTGCGGGCGGGCGCGTTCGGCATTGTGCTCGTGATAGGGGGTCAGCGGCCGGTCCAGGCCCAGCTTGGTCATCAGCCCGCCGGTGACGCGGGTGTCCTCGCAGGCGACCAGATCGGCGGCGGCCAGCACCTCGACGGCGCGATAGGTGATGTCGCCCATGTTGCCGATGGGGGTGGCGATCAGGTACAGGCCGGGCGCCGGTTTACTTCCCGCCCTGGCCGGTCTACCTTCACGCGGATTCTTGATGTTTGTCCCACGGGAGGGTCGCTGTGCGGCGGGTTCCGTTCCGGTGGCGCCTGGTCGCTGCCTTGCCATTGCTCTCGGCTTTTCTGGTAAGCGGGTGTCAACAGGCAGACTTACCACCTTGGCTGACGGGAACCAAGCCCGCTCCGCAGGTCGAGGCGCCGCGCGCCCCGCTTCCGGCGTCCAGGCCCCAGGTCATGGTGCCGGCTCCGCCGCCGCCGGCCCCGCCGGTTCCGCCCGGCCGAGTGACCGCCGTGCCGCCGCCGCCCTCGGTCACGGTCGAGCCGCTGCCGGCACCGGGCGGGAAGGCCGACACGCTGTTTTCGCAGCCGCCGGTTCCCCCTCTGGCCCCCACCGAGCCGGCCATCGCGGCGCTGCCGCCCGCCGCGCCGCCCGCGTTGCTGCCGCCGTCGGTTTCCCGTCAGCTGGACAGGGACGAAGTCCGCGCCGCCCTTCTGGTCCCGCTGTCGGGCAGTTACGCCCCCTGGGGCCAGGCCTTGTCCAACGCCGCCCAGCTGGCTTTGTTCGAGGTGGCCGACCAAAAGCTCAACCTGATCCCGCTCGACACCCGCGGCACCCCCGAGGGTGCGGCCGAGGCCGCGCGCCAGGCTCTGACCCAAGGGGCGGACATCATCCTGGGCCCGCTCTTCTCGCCCGAGGTCAAGGCCGCCGGGCCGATCGCCCGCGAGCAGCGTGTGCCGATGATCGCCTTCACCACCGATCGATCCGCCGCCGGCCAGGGGGTCTATGCCCTGGGCTTCTTGCCGGATTCCCAGGTGTCCCGGGTGATCGGCCATGCCCGCACCCAGGGCAAGGAGCGCTTCGCCCTGCTGGCGCGGTCCGACGAATATGGCCGGTCGGTCGCCGAATCCTTCCGGGCCGCCGTGGCGGCGCAAGGCGGCAAGGTCGCCAAGGTCGAGTTCTACGATCCGTCGGCCGCCGATCTGACGGCGGTGGTCAAGCGCTTCACCGAGGTCGAATCGCGCACCCGGGGTCGGCCCAAGGATGCCCGCGCCGCCAAGGATCTGCCGCCGGTGCCGCCGCCGCCGTTCGATGCGGTGATGATTCCCGACGACGGCACCCGGCTGCGCCAGGTCGCCTCGCTGATCAGCTATTACGAGGTCGACCCCACCGACGTCCGTTTCCTCGGCACCATGTTGTGGGCCGATCCGCGCCTGGCGTCCGAGCCGGCCTTGCAGGGCGGCTGGTTCGCCGCCCCCCCGGTCGCCGCCCACCAGGATTTCGAGGCCCGCTATGGCCGCGCCTTCGGGCCGCTGCCGGTTCAGGTCGGCAATCTGGCCTCGATCGCCTATGACGCCACCGCCCTGGTCGGCGCCTTGACGCGGCAGAATCTGGATTTCTCGGACGCGACGCTGACCAATGCCGGCGGTTTCGCCGGGATCGACGGCTTGTTCCGCCTGCGACCCGACGGCACCAACGAGCGGGGCCTGGCGGTGCGCGAGGTGGCGCGCAGCGGGACCAAGGAAATCGGGCCGGCCCCGACCAGCTTCTTCATGCCGGGGCAGTAGAGGGTCTATCCCAGCAGCGCCCCGGTGACGCCGTTCAGCATCAGCAGGCCGGCGGCCGTGGCCCGCAAGCCGGTGGCGGTGCGGATGACGAAGCCGCCTTGCTCCATGCGGGCCAGGCCGGCCGGGTCGATCACCTGCCACAGGGACAGGCCGGCGGCGGCGGCGAAGGTGGCCGCGTCGATGCCGGCATTCAGGCGCAGGCCCATCATCACCAGCTCCTCGGCGCGGGTGCGCGCATCCAGAATCTCTTCCTCGGCGGTGCCGTGACCGTCCTTCTCCACGCCGTCCAGCCAGGCCCCGGGGTCGCGGCGCTGGGCCAGCGCGGTGTGATCGAGCCGGCCATGGGCGCCGGGCCCGATGCCGACATAATCGCCGCCCCGCCAATAGGTCAGGTTGTGGCGGCTTTCACCGCCCGGGCGGGCGTGGTTCGACACCTCATAGGCCGGCAGGCCGGCGCCTTCGCACATCTCTTGCGTCAGGCCGTAAAGGGCGGCGGCCTGGTCGTCCTCGGGCAGGACGAAGTCGCCGCGTTCATAGGCGGGCGCGAAGGCGGTGCCGTCCTCGATGGTCAGCTGATAAAGCGACAGATGGTCGCCGGCCATGGCCAGACCCTGGGCCAGCTCGGCCGCCCAGTCGGCCGGGGTCTGGCCGGGCCGGGCACAGATCAGGTCGAACGAATAGCGCTCGAACAGGCGGGACGCCAGGCCGACCGCCGCCTTGGCCTCGGCCGCCGAATGGCCGCGGCCCAGGAAGGCCAGGGCGCGGTCGTCCAGGGCCTGCACCCCGATGGACAGCCGATTGATGCCGGCGGCGCGGAAATCGGTGAAGCGTCCGGCCTCGGCGGTCGAGGGGTTGGCCTCTAAGGTGATCTCGATGTCGGGGGCGACGGTGAAATGGCCGGCCGCCGCCGCGATGATCGCCGCGATGGTGGCCGGTTCCATCAGGCTGGGGGTGCCGCCGCCGAAATAGATCGAGGTCAGCCGCCGCCCGGGGGCAAGGCGGGCGAAATGGGCCAGCTCGGTGACATAGGCCGCCCGCCAGCGACGGTGATCGACCGCCCCCATGGCCCGGCTGTTGAAGTCGCAATAGGGGCATTTCGACAGGCAGAACGGCCAATGGACATAAAGGCCAAAAGAATCGGCCGAAATCGCGGTCAGGCCAGACACGCCGCCACCAGCTTGCGGAAGGCGTCGGCGCGGTGGCTGATGGCATGCTTGGCCGCCGCCTCGATCTCGCCGAAGGTCAAGCTGGCCCCCGTCGGCACGAAAAACGGATCGTAGCCGAAACCATTGTTTCCGCGCGGCGGCCAGCAGATGGCACCCTCGACGGTGCCTTCGACGGTGACCATTTCGCCGTCCGGCCAGGCGACGCTCAGCGCGCAGACGAAGCGGGCCGAGCGGTCGGGATGGTCGCCCATCTTGTCGTGCACCAGGGCCATGGCGGCGGCGAAATCCTTGCCCGGTCCGGCCCAGCGCGCCGAATAGATGCCGGGATCGCCGCCCAGCGCATCGACCGCCAGACCGGAATCGTCGGCCAAGGCCGGCAGGCCGGCAGCCGATGCCGCCGCCTTGGCCTTCAGCTCGGCGTTTTCGACGAAGCTTGAGCCGGTTTCCTCGGGCTCGGGCAGGCCCAGGGCGCCGGCCGACACCACCTCGACGCCGTATGGCGCCAGCAATTCGCCGATCTCGCGGACCTTGCCCTGGTTGTGGCTGGCGATCACCAGCTTGCCGGTCAGGCGCCGCGCCATGGGGTTACAGCCCCACCGCGCGCTTCTGGTGCGCCACCAGCTCGGTCACGCCCTTTTCCGCCAGCTCCATCAGCTCGGCGAACTGGGCGCGGGTGAAGGGGCGTTCCTCGGCGGTGCCCTGGACCTCGACGATGCCGCCCGAGCCGGTCAGCACGAAATTGGCGTCGGCCTGGGCGTTGGAATCCTCGGGGTAATCCAGGTCCAGCACGGCGGTCCCTTCGAAGATGCCGCAGGAAATGGCCGCAACATGGTCGATCAGCGGCACGGCGGCCAGCTTGCCGTCGGCCACCAGCTTCTGGAAAGCCAGGTGCAGCGCCACCCAGGCGCCGGTGATCGAGGCGGTGCGGGTGCCGCCATCGGCCTGCAGCACGTCGCAATCGATCTTGATCTGCATCTCGCCCATGGCGACCAGGTCGGTGACGGCGCGCAAGGACCGGCCGATCAGGCGCTGGATTTCGTGGGTGCGGCCCGATTGCTTGCCCTTGGCGGCCTCGCGGTCGGTGCGCGAATGGGTCGAACGCGGCAGCATGCCGTATTCGGCGGTGACCCAGCCCTTGCCGGTATTGCGCAGGAACGGCGGCACCCGATCTTCCACCGAGGCGGTGCACAGGACGTGGGTATCGCCGAACTTGGCCAGGCACGAGCCCTCGGCATGCTTGGAAAAGCCGGGTTCCAGGGCGATCGCGCGCAGCTGGTCGAAGGTACGGCCTGACGGTCTCATCGGTGGGGTGTCCTTGGGTAAGGGGATCGATCTGGGGCGACCCTAAACAAGCGGCGCGGCGAATGAAACCCCCCAAAGTTGACGGATGGCCGAACCCTCACTAGATTCCGGGCGGATTTCGGCACCCGAGGCCCCCATGATACGCGGCAGGACACCGGCGATCACCGAGCTGAACGAACGCTCGCGCGAGATATTTCGCCACATCGTCGATGCCTATGTGCATACCGGCGAACCCATCGGCTCGCGTACGCTGTCGCGGCGGCTGCCGGCCGGGCTGTCGCCGGCCACCATCCGGAACGTCATGGCCGATCTCGAGGATCTGGGCCTGCTCTATGCGCCGCACACCTCGGCCGGGCGGCTGCCGACCCAGGCCGGCATGCGGCTGTTCGTCAACGGCCTGCTGGAAGTGGGCGGCCTGGCCGACGAGGAACGCAGCCGGCTCGACGCCCAGGCCCAGGCCATGGGGCGCAGCGTCGAGCAATTGCTGTCGGAAGCCATCGGCACCCTGTCGGGCCTGTCGCGCTGCGCCGGCATGGTGGTGGCGCCGAAGATGCAGCGCAATCTCAAGCATCTGGAATTCGTCTGGCTGGGTCGCGGCCGCGCCTTGGTGGTGCTGGTGACCGAGGACGGGTTGGTGGAAAACCGGCTGGTCGATCTGCCGGAAGGGGTCGAGCCCCAGGCCCTGGTCGAGGCCACCAACTTCCTCAACCACCGTCTGGCCGGTCATACCCTGGACGAGGTCCGCGAGGACGTGCTGGCCGAGCTGGAACACCAGCGCCATCAGCTGGACGCCCTGACCAGGCGGGTGGTCGAGGCCGGCCTGGCCACCTGGTCGGGCGACGCCCAGCGCAGCGCCCTGATCGTGCGCGGCCAGTCGCATTTGTTGGAAGACGTCACCGCCGTCGAGGATCTGGAACGCATTCGCGGGCTGTTCGACGCGTTGGAGACCTCGGAACGCTTTCTCGGTATCCTGGAAATGACCACCAAGGCCGAGGGCGTACAAATCTTCATCGGATCGGAAAACGATCTGTTCGGCGTCTCGGGCTGCTCTATGATCGTCGCACCTTACCGCGACGCCCGCGAGCAGATCGTCGGCGCCATCGGCGTGATCGGCCCGCAGCGGCTGAATTTCGCCCGCATCATCCCCCTGGTCGACTACACGGCAAAAGTGGTCGGCCGCATCATCGGTTAAGAGAGACGGATTTCATGAGCGAGACCCAGACCCCCGAACAGACCAACCCCGCCCCGGCCGAGGCCCCCGCCGAGGCTGCCGCCCCCGCCCCGGAAGCCCAGCCGACCGACAAGCTGGCCGAGCTGGAAGCCGAGGTGGCGCGTCTGAAGAACGAGGTTCTCTACGCCCGCGCCGACACCGAGAACGTCCGCCGCCGCCTGGAACAGCAGGCCGAGGATCGCGGCAAGTACGCCGTCGGCCAGTTCGCCAAGGACGTTTTGTCGGTGGCCGACAATCTGCGCCGCGCGCTGGATGCGGTGCCGCCGGCGGCGCGCGAAGGCAACGACATCGCCAACACCCTGACGGTCGGCGTCGAGATGACCGAGCGCGAGCTGCTGGGCACCTTCGAACGCTACGGCATCCGACAGGTGGCCGCGCTGGGCACCCGCTTCGATCCCAATTTCCATCAGGCGATGATGGAAATGGAAGACACCACCCAGCCGGAAGGCACGGTGGTCATGGTGATGCAGCAGGGCTATCAGATTCATGACCGCCTGTTGCGCCCGGCCCTGGTCGCCGTCTCGAAGGGCGGCCCCAAGACCCCGCCCGGCGAGCAGCTCGACACCAACGTCTAGGCGGTCCCACATGGCGTGGCGGCTGGTCTGTGTCCTGCTGTTGCTGGCCGCCGCCGCCCCGGTGGCGGCGGCCGACCTGGCGCCGCTGACCCGCTTCCACGTCCATTTCACCGATCTGCCCCAGCCCTTCGCGACGCCGTCCAAGGCCAATCCCGCCGATGTCGTTGCGCGTCCGGAACAGGCGGCCCTCGAGCTGCCGCCGGGTTACGCCGCCACCTTGTTCGCCGACCGGCTGGATCATCCGCGCAATCTGCTGGTACTGCCCGACGGCGCGCTGTTGGTGGCCGAGCAGCGGATGGACAAGCTGACCCGCCTGGTCGATGCCGACGGCGACGGAATGGCCGAGACCCGTGCCACCTTCGCCACCGGCTTTTCCGAACCGTTCGGCCTGGCCTTCCATGACGGGCAGGTGTGGGTGGCCGACACCAGGGCGGTGTGGCGCGCGGCCTGGAGCGACGGCCAGGAGCGGGCCGACAGCTGGGTCCAGGTCACCCCGCCCGGCGCCCTGGGCGATGATCGAGGTCATAGTACGCGCTCGCTGGCCATCCATCCCGATGGCAGCCGCTTCTATGTCGGCATCGGCTCGCGCGCCAATATCGCCGAGGAAGCGGCGCCGCGCGCCACCGTGCGGGAATTTCGCATCGACGGCAGCCATGGGCGCACTTTCGCAAGTGGGTTACGCAATCCGGTCGGCCTGGCCTTCCGCCCCGGCAGCAGCGATTTGTGGACAGTGGTCAACGAACGCGACGGGTTGGGCGACGAGCTGGTGCCGGATTATCTGGCCCGGCTTGAGGACGGGGCGTTCTTCGGCTGGCCCTATGCCTATATCGGCCCCAATCCGCAGCCAGGTTTTGCAAGCCGGGCGCCCGGTCTGGTGGTGAAAAGCCGGGTGCCGGACGTCCTGTTTCGCGCCCATTCGGCGCCGCTGGGGCTGGCCTTCGCCGACGGGTTCGCCTATGTCGCCCTGCACGGGTCGTGGAACCGGTCCGAGCCGATCGGCACTGTCGTCGCCCGGGTTCCCTTCGTCAACGACCACCCGCTGGGTCCATACGAGGTGTTCGCCTCGGGCTTCATGGTGGCGCCCGGCAAGGTGTGGGGCCGGCCGGTCGGCCTGGCCTTCGGCCCCGACGGCGCCCTGTATGTGGCCGACGATGCCGGCCGCACGGTGTGGAAGATCACCCAAAGCGCGCCATAACCCCGCGCGGCGCCTATAACCCCAACACGTCGCGCATGGAATAAAGGCCGGGCTTGGCCGATCCCGCCCAGCGGGCGGCGCGCACCGCGCCCTTGGCGAACACCGCGCGGCTGGCGGCCTTGTGGGTCAGCTCGACGCGCTCTTCCTCGGCGGCGAACATCACCGTGTGGTCGCCGACCACGTCGCCGCCGCGCAGGGTGGCGAAGCCGATCTCGCCCTTGGGGCGCGCCCCGGTATGGCCGTCGCGGGACTTGCACCACACCTGATCCAGCGCGACGCCGCGCCCCTTGGCTGCCGACCGGCCCAGGCCCAGGGCGGTGCCCGACGGCGCGTCGACCTTGCGCCGATGATGCATCTCGACAATTTCGATATCGTAATCATCCCCCAGGATGGCGGCGGCCCGCTCGGTCAGGGCCATCAGCAGATTGACGCCGACGCTGAAATTGGGGGCATAGATGATGGTGGTCTTGCGGGCGGCCTGGGCCAGGACGGCCTCGTCTTCCTTGGTCAATCCGGTGGTGCCGACCACCAGGATCTTGCCCAGTTCGGCGGCCAGCGCCGCATGGGCCACGGTGGCGGCCGGCGCGGTGAAGTCGATGATGGCGTCGCAGGCGGCGAACAGCGCCTTGGCATCTTGGCCTACGGTCAGGCCCAGGGGCGCGCGGCCCAGCAGAGTGCCCAGATCCTGGCCGGCCTGGTCCGAGCCGGGGCGGTCGGTGCCGCCGGCAAGCTGGCAGCCCGGGGCCTCCAGCACCGCATTCATCAACATCCGCCCCATGCGGCCGGCGCAGCCGACGATTCCGATCTTCATGATGTGCCTTACCTTCAAATGCCGGTGAACAGGAAATCCAGGGCGTTGATGATATCCGAACGATGGGCATCGACAGAGCCGACGCGGCGTCCGATCCGGTCCTTGGTCACCGCCGCCAGATGGTTGGTCACCAGGACGTACGGACTATCGTCGAGCAGGCAGACCGGGTGTAAATGGCGGGCGGGGACCGGCCAGTCCTCCGCCGGGACCAGTGGCGCGGCCACAACCACGTTGAGCTCGCCGATCATGTCCGATTGCAAGATCACCAGCAGCGGCCCCGAGGATTGATGGACGTCGAACTGGTGCATCAGAACATCCGAAGCCCGTCGCTCCACATGCCATGCCGCTCGACATGGCGGTTGTGTGCCTCAATGGCCTCGCGGTTCTCCTCGCTCCACGCCTTGCTCCTGGCCTCGCGCACCAGTTGGGCCAATTGGCCCTCCAAGGCCTGGCTCAGATTGATGCCCAAGTCCTTGGCCTGGGCCAGCAGGTCCTGGTTGACGCTGACGTTGCACGCCTTCTTGGGCGCCTTGGGATCGAACAGGGCGTTCATGGCGAAACCTCATGGTCCATGCGCATACCATATACGCATGGCGTCGCCAGCGGCAAGTCCTACTCGGTCAGATCCTTCCACAGCTCCTTGACCTTCGAGAAGAAGCCGTGGGATTCCGGGCTGTGCTTGGCGGTGTCGTCGTCGCCGGCACGATCGAACTCCTCCAGCAGCTCGCGCTGGCGGGCGGTCAGGTTGACCGGGATCTCGACCATCGCCTGGATGAACATGTCGCCGCGGGCCGGGCTGCGCAGCACGCTCATGCCCTTGTTCTTCAGGCGGAACTGGTTGCCGGTCTGGGTGCCGGCCGGGATCGACACCTTGGTCATGGTGCCCTCGATGGTCGGCACCTCGATCGAGCCGCCCAGCGCCGCCACCGTCATCGGAATCGGCACCCGGCAATAGATGTTGGCGCCGTCGCGCTGGAACAGGCGATGCGCCCGGATCGCCAGGAACAGGTAAAGGTCGCCCGGCGGCGAGCCGCGCATGCCGGCCTCGCCCTCGCCGGCCAGGCGGATGCGGGTGCCGTCCTCGACGCCCGGCGGGATGGTGACGTTCAGGGTCTTGTCCTTGCGGACCCGCCCGGCGCCCGAGCACACCCGGCAGGGGTCCTTGATCACCCGGCCCATGCCCTGGCAGGTCGGGCAGGTGCGTTCGATGGTGAAGAAACCCTGCTGGGCGCGGACCTTGCCGGCGCCGTGACAGGTGATGCAGGCCACCGGCTGGGCGCCGTCCTTGCCGCCGGTACCCTGGCAGGCATCGCACGGGGCCGAGGACGGCACGGTGACGGTGGCCGCCTTGCCGGCATAGGCCTCTTCCAGGCTGATTTCCATGTTGAAGCGCAGATCGGCGCCGCGGCCTTGCGACTGGCCGCGCCGGCCGCCGCCCATGAACTCGCCGAACATCTCCTCGAACAGGTCCGAGAAGCCGCCGCCGCCGCCGCCGCCGCCGCCGAAATCGAAGCCACCGAAGCCGCCGCCCGGGCCGCCGCGTCCGCCCTCGAAGGCGGCGTGGCCGAAGCGGTCATAGGCGGCCCGCTTCTGCTCGTCCTTCAAGACGTCATAGGCTTCGTTCAGTTCCTTGAACTTGTCGGCGGCCGACGGATCATCCGGGTTGCGATCCGGGTGATAGAGCATCGCCAGCTTGCGATAGGCCTTCTTCAGATCGTCCGCCGAGGCGCCCTTCTCGGCGCCCAGAACCTCGTAATAATCGCGCTTGCTCATGCCGCCCGCCGCCGCCTTCTGTCAGGGCCGCCATCCCGGCCAAGGACCGGGATGGCGGGGGTCCCTCTTACTTGTGCTTCTTGTCGCCGTCGACTTCCTCGAAGTCGGCGTCCACGACCTTGCCGTCCGGGCCGCCCTGGTCGGCGGCACCGGCACCGGCACCGGCCTCGGCGGCACCTGCGGCTTCCTGGGCCTTGTACATCGCCTCGCCCAGCTTCATCGAGGCCTGCATCAGGGCGTCGGTGCGGGACTTGATGACCTCGGCATCCTCGCCGTCCATCACTTCGCGCAAGGACGCGATGGCGGTCTCGATGTCCTTCTTGAGCGCAGGGTCGGCCTTGTCGCCGAATTCCTTCAGGCTCTTTTCGGTCGAGTGGATCAGCGAATCGGCCTGGTTGCGGGCCTCGACGGCTTCCTTGCGCTTGCGGTCGTCGGCGGCGTGGGCCTCGGCTTCCTTGACCATGCGCTCGATGTCGCCGTCCGACAGCCCGCCCGAAGCCTGGATGCGGATCTGCTGTTCCTTGTTGGTGGCCTTGTCCTTGGCCGACACGTTGACGATGCCGTTGGCGTCGATGTCGAAGGTCACCTCGACCTGCGGCACGCCGCGCGGGGCCGGCGGAATGCCCATCAGGTCGAACTGGCCCAGGATCTTGTTGTCGGCGGCCATCTCGCGCTCGCCCTGGAAGACGCGGATGGTGACGGCGGTCTGGTTGTCCTCGGCGGTCGAGAACACCTGGCTCTTGCGGGTGGGGATGGTGGTGTTGCGGTCGATCAGGCGGGTGAACACACCGCCCAGGGTCTCGATGCCGAGCGACAGGGGGGTGACGTCGAGCAGCAGGACGTCCTTGACCTCGCCCTTCAGCACGCCGCCCTGGATGGCGGCGCCGACGGCGACCACCTCGTCGGGGTTGACGCCCTTGTGGGGCTCGCGGCCGAAGAATTCCTTCACCACTTCCTGGATCTTGGGCATGCGGGTCATGCCGCCGACCAGGATGACCTCGTCGATCTCGCTGGCCTTGAGGCCGGCATCCTTCAGCGCCGCCTTGCAGGGCTCGACCGTGCGGGCGACCAGATCCTCGACCAGGGCCTCCAGCTTCGAGCGGGTCAGCTTGATGTTCAGATGCTTCGGGCCCGAGGCGTCGGCGGTGATGAACGGCAGGTTGACCTCGGTCTGCATCGAGGACGACAGCTCGATCTTGGCCTTCTCGGCGGCTTCCTTCAGGCGCTGCAGGGCCAGGCGGTCGCCGCGCAGGTCGATGCCCTGTTCCTTTTTGAACTCGTCGGCCAGGTAATCGATGATGCGGGCGTCGAAATCCTCGCCGCCCAGGAAGGTGTCGCCGTTGGTCGACTTGACCTCGAACACGCCGTCGCCGATTTCCAGCACCGAGACGTCGAAGGTGCCGCCACCCAGGTCATAGACCGCGACGATGCCCGAGCCCTTCTTCTCCATGCCGTAAGCCAGGGCGGCGGCGGTCGGCTCGTTGATGATGCGCAGCACTTCCAGGCCGGCGATGCGGCCGGCATCCTTGGTGGCCTGGCGCTGGGCGTCGTTGAAATAGGCCGGCACGGTGATGACGGCCTGGGTCACGGTCTCGCCCAGATAGGCTTCGGCGGTTTCCTTCATCTTCATCAAGATGAAGGCCGAGATCTGGCTGGGGCTCTGCTTCTTGTCGCCGGCCTCGACCCACGCATCGCCATTGTCGCCGTTGACGATGTGATAGGGGACCAGGTTCATGTCCTTCTTGGTGATCGGGTCCTCGAAGCGGCGCCCGATCAGGCGCTTGATGGCGAACAAGGTATTGGTCGGGTTGGTCACCGCCTGGCGCTTGGCCGGCTGGCCGACGAGACGCTCGCCGGAATCGGCGAAAGCCACCATCGACGGCGTGGTGCGCATGCCTTCGGCGTTCTCGATGACGCGGGCGCTCTTGCCCTCCATCACCGCGACGCAGGAATTGGTGGTGCCCAGGTCGATACCGATAACTTTGCTCATGTCGTCCTCTCGCGCTCAGGCCGCCTTGATGCGGTCCGAAAAATCCGGCGGCGTCCGCCCGACGGGAATGGGGGGACGCCTTCTCGCGCCTTATATAGGGTGGGGATGGAAGCCTGCAACAATGCAAATCCTTGCCAGGCCGCAAAGGCTTGCCGACAATCGGCAAATGATCGTCTCGGCCAGCTTCCGCACAGATATACCGGCCTTTTACGGCGAGTGGTTCATCCACCGCTTCAAGGCGGGGACCGCCCGTGTGCCCAATCCCTATGGCGGGCCGGACGGATGGGTGTCGCTGCGCGACGGCGTCGATGGTTTCGTGTTCTGGACCCGCAATGTCCGCCCCTTTCTGCCCGCCCTGCGGCTGTTGCGCGAGGCGGGCATCCCCTTCGTGGTCAGCCACACCGTCACTGGCTATCCGCGCGCCCTGGAGAGTGCGGTGATCGAGCCGGCCCGCGCCATCGAGTCGATGCTGGCGGTAGCGGCCGAGTTCGGCCCGCGCGCCGTGGTGTGGCGCTATGACCCGATCCTGTTCACCTCGGTCACGCCGGACGATTTCCACCGCGACAGCTTCGCCCGCCTGGCCGACCGCCTGGCCGGAACCATCGACGAATGCCAAACCTCGTTCGCCACCATCTACCGCAAAAGTGCCCGCAACCTGGATGCGGCGGCCAGGGCGCACGGCTTCACCTGGTCCGATCCGCCCGACCAGGACAAGTGCCGCCTGGTCGCCGAATTGGCCGCGCTGGCCGCCCGGCGGGGCCTGACCCTCAGTGTCTGTTCGCAATCGGCCTATCATGTGGCCGGCACCCGGCCGGCGGCCTGCATCGACGCCCGCCGCCTGGAAGATGTGGCCGCCGGTTGGGGCCGGCCTTGCACCATCAAGGCCCGCGTCAAGGGCAACCGCCCCGATTGCGCCTGCCATGAAAGCCGCGACATCGGCCAGTACGATACCTGCCCGCATGGCTGCAGCTATTGTTACGCGGTGGGGTCGCGCGCCTTGGCCAAGCGGCGTTACCACGCCCACGATCCGGCCGGGGAAAGCCTGATTTCCGGTCAGGGCGGCCCTGCGAACACGGCACTTCCGCCATAGCCCTATTCACTGTATTTTTGTGGGAGATTTGGTGGAGGGGAGGTGCCGCCATGCGATTCGCCGGGCGATGTCTCATGGCCGGTCTTGTCGTTCTGGGCTCGGTCCCGGCCGTGGCCGGCTGTCCCGACGCCGCTCAGGTCAGCGCCTATGTCGCCGAATTCGCCGCCAAGAATCCCAGCCGGGGCTTCGGCAAGACCATTACCGAAGCCGAGGCCCTGTGCGCGCAGGGCCGCCTGATCCCGGAATTGCCACCGGTTCTGGGTCCGCGCGTCGGCTACAAGGCGTTGTTCACCAATCCCGATTCCCAGAAGCGGTTCGGCGTGGCCGGCCCGGCCTGGGGCGCGATGTTCGCCGGCCAGATGGTGACCAGCGGCGCCGTCGTTCCGGCAAATTTCGGCGCCAAGCCGCGCTACGAGGCTGATTTCGTGGTGGTGGTCAAGGATGCCGCCCTGGCCGACGCCCGCACGCCGGCCGAGGCGCTGGCCCATATCAGCGCCCTGGTGCCGTTCGTCGAGCTGCCCGACCTGATGATCGAGGGCACGCCGACCGGACCCGAGCTGATCGCCACCAACGCCGCCTTCCGTGGCGGCGTCATGGGCGCGGCGATTTTGGTCGATGGCGCCGGCGCTGATCTGGCAGCCGCCCTGGCCACCATGCAGGTCACCATCACCGAAGAGATTTCCGGCAAGGAACTTGGTCGCGAAAAAGGCGCGGTGCTGATGGGCCACCCCTTGAACGCCGCCATCTGGTTGGCCGGGGCGGTCAGGGCGGCGGGACAGCCGCTTAAGGCGGGCGACCTGCTCAGCCTGGGCGGCTTCCAGGGCTCGGCCCCGACCAGGCCGGGGACCCGGATCACCGTTCGTTATCACGGCCTGCCGGGTGACCCGGCGGTCACCGTCGCTTTTGCGGGCTCACCATGAACCGGGCCCGGCGCCGTCTGCTGCTGGCCATCCTGGCCCTGGTCGGGCTGGGCGGCTTGACGGTGGTGGCCGACCAGGCCGGGCTGGACATCCTGGGGCCGGGCAAGGTCGATCACATCCGCCTGGCCGCCTATGACGGCGATGTCGGGGCGTTGGAATGGATCGCCCGCGACAAGGGGTTTTTCCGCAAGGTCGGGCTCGAGGTCGATATGAAGGCCTATCCGTCGGGCAATGCCGCGATGGAAGCCCTGCGGGCCGGCGAGGTCGATATCGCCACCGCCGCCGATCTGGTGGTGGCCAAGCGCAGCTTCACCGAGCGGGACCTGCGCATCCTGGCCGACATCTGCCGATACTGGAACAAGGGCCTGGTGGCCCGGCGCGATCGCAACATCCTGGTTCCCGGCGATCTTCGCGGCAAGCGCATCGGCGTTCCGGCCACCTCGTCGGCCGAACATAACCTGATGGTGTTTCTGGCGCTGCAGGGCCTGTCGGTGCGCGACGTGACCATCGTCGACCTGGCGCCCAAGCCGCTGGTCGAGGCGGTGACCGCCGGCCAGATCGACGCCGCCATCGTGTGGCAACCCCACGTGACGGCCATCGAGAAGGCGCTGGGCCCCAACGCGGTGCGGCTGATGGATGGCGGCACCGAGGCGCACCTGCTGCTGGTGACCCGCGAGGCCGAGATCGCGCCGCGGCCGGACGCCATTCGCAAGCTGCTGAAAGGGCTGATCCTGGCCGAGCAATGGGTGCGGGCCAATCCCGATGAGGCCAAGGCCTATCTGGCCCAGCGCTTCGCCCTTGATCGGGCCTATCTCGACATTTTGTGGCCGCGCATGCAATTGGCGGTCAGCCTGCCGCAGGAAATCCTCGAGGCCATGGATAGCGAGGCGCGCTGGCTGGCCCAGGCCGACACCAAGGGCACGCGCCCGACCTTCGCCGACACCATCCACCCCGAGCCGTTGCGGGCGGTCAAGCCGGACGCAGTCGGCATCTTCACGCGATAGGTCGGGTCAGTGGATATCAAGCTCGGCTTCCGACTGGTCCTGCTGATCGGGGCTTTCCTGACCGCGCTGGCCATCGCTGCCTTCGCCTATAGCCAGCAGGCCTTTTTCGCCGACACCTCGCGCAGCGAACAGCTTGACCGCGTCGTCACCGAGGGGGTCCAGCTGGTCCAGCTGACTCACGAGATCCTGCTGTACGGCGAACCCCGCGCCGTCCAGCAATGGCACCGCCAGGTCGAGGAAGTGGCCGAGGCGATGAAGCCGGTTCGCCTGGCCGCCGATTCGCCGGTCGCACCGATGATCGACGCGCTGTCCTATCGCTTCAGCGCGCTCCATCCGCTGCTGGACCGCCTGAGCGAGGCGCGCGGCAACGGCAACGACACCCATGTCACCTCGATCCTGCGCTCGCAATTGTTCCAGGAATCCACCCAGCTGCAGGCGTCGCTGCGCGAGATCAAGGCGGCGTCCGATCGTATCGCGCGCCATGCCTATGATTCCGCCAAGGAACGCCAATTGGCCATCTTCGGTCTGTTCAGCGCGGCGATGATCCTGTTCGTCGGCCTGGTGTTCGTGCGCTTCCACACAGTCATCCTGACCCCGCTCGAGGGTCTGGAGACCACCATCGAAAACCTGCGCCGGGGCGTGCCGGCCCGCGCCGACGTGGCCGACGACAACGAGATCGGCACCATTTGCGCCACTTTCAACCAATTGCTGGACCAGCAGGAAGCCGGACGCGTCGAGCTGGAATCCTTGGCCGAACGGTTCCGCACGGTGTTCGAGCAGGCCGCGGTGGGCATGGCGATGGTCGCCCCAGACGGGACCTGGCTGGACGTCAACCATTGCCTGAGCGACATCCTGGGCTACGACCATGATTCGCTGGTCGCCGGCGGCTATCCGTTGTTCACCGTCGATCCCGCCCAGCGGCCCGACACCCTGGCCGCCCGCGCGATCCTGGCCGGCGATTGTGCCAGCCGATCGTGGGAAATCGCCTATCGTCATCAAAACGGCGAGACGGTCATCGCCCGCGTCACCACCGCCCTGGCGCGCGATTCGGCGGGGCGTGCCCTTTATTTCATCACGGTGTTCGAAGACGTCACCGCCCGCAAGCTGGCCGAGACGCAATTGCGCGAGGGCAATCGCCGCCTCGAGGACCAGGCCCGCATCCTGCAGCGCGCCAACGCCGATCTGCAAAGCTTCGCCTGGGTCGCCTCGCACGATCTGCGCGAGCCGCTTCGGACCATCAGCATGTATATCGACCTGATCGAGCGCCGCCTGGGTCCCGACATCGACGGCGACCTCAGGGAATTCATGAACTACACCATTCTTGGCGCCCGGCGGATGTACGCCCTGATCGGCGGCCTGCTGGACTATGCCCGCATCGGCTCGGCCGACAGCGGCTTCGAAGACGTTGCCTTTTCCAAGGTGATCGACGAGGCGCAACAAAACCTGGCCCGCTCGCTCAAGGATGCCGGCGCCACCGTGACGCCGGACCCCGCGATGCCGACGGTGACGGGGGTCGAGGCCGAGCTGATCATGGTGGTCCAGAACCTGCTGGAGAACGCCATCAAGTTCCGTGATCCGGCCCGACCCTTGACCATCGCCATCACCTGCACCGACAATGGCCCCGAATGGCGCTTCACCGTCGCCGACAACGGCATCGGTTTCGAGCAGGCCTATGCCGAGCGTATTTTCGGCATCTTCCAGCGCGTCGTCGATCCCGAGGACTATGAAGGGGTCGGCGTCGGTCTGGCGTTGGCCAAGAAGATCATCGACTATCATGGCGGCCGCATCTGGGCCGAGGGCCGCCCCGGGGTGGGCTGCTCCATCGCCTTCACCTTGCCGAAATCCCGCTGATCCCAGGAGCCGCCGATGTCCGATTCCTCCCGCGACCGGGGCCTGCGCAATCGCCGCGAAATTCTGGGCGACGCCCATGCCGACCGGGTGGCCGGCTCGCTGGACGGCTGGTCCGAACCGTTCCAGGATCTGATGGTGCGCTATGGCTGGGGCGAGGTCTGGGGCCGGCCCGAGCTGGACCGGCGCACCCGCTCGCTGGTCACCGTGGCGATGCTGATCGCGCTGAACCGGCCGCATGCCCTGAAGCTGCATCTGGCCGGCGCCATCAAGAACGGCGCCACCCCGGCCGAGCTGCGCGAGGTCTTGCTGCAGGCCGCGCTTTATTGCGGCGCCCCCGCCGCCGAAGAGGCCATTCGCCTGGCGCGCGAGGCCTTGCCCGATGCTTTCGGCTGAAACAGATCGGTAACATTACCTAGAAAGTTGGTGTAGCCTGATCCGGGATGGAAAGCCCGCCGTCAAGGCGGGCGGGGAGGGGCTGCCATGAAGTCCTGGAAGTCGGAAAACCTGCTGGGTGACGTGTGGGGCGGGACCGCCGCCATGTTGGTGGCCCTGCCGTCGGCCATCGCCTTCGGCGTCACCATCTATTCGGTGCTGGGCGCCCAGTACGGGGCGCAGGGCGCGGTGGCCGGCATCCTGGGCACCGTGGCGCTGGGTCTGCTGGCACCTTTGTTCGGCGGCACCAACCGGCTGATCAGCGCGCCGTGCGCCCCGGCGGCGGCGGTCCTCGGCGCCTTCGCCATCGACCATATGAGCCGCGGCGGCAGCCCCGAGCTGGGCCTGTTGCTGCTGGCGCTGATGGGCCTGATGGCCGGCGGCCTGCAGCTGCTGATGGGCGCCCTCAGCCTGGGCCGCCTGATCAAGTACATGCCCTATCCGGTGGTCAGCGGGTACCTCAGCGGCGTCGGCATGATCATCATCGCCAGCCAGCTGCCGCGCTTTCTGGGCCTGCCCAAGGGCACCGGCTTCTGGGGGGCGTTGGGCGCGCCCGAGATGTGGCGCTGGCAGGGCATGGTGGTCGGCGGCGCCACCATCGCCGTCATGCTGACCGCGCCGAAGATCACCAAGAAAGTGCCGGCCCCGGTCCTGGGTCTGGCGGCCGGCATCGCCACCTATCTGACGCTGGGTCTGGCCGATCCGGCGCTCTTGACCCTCGAGGGCAACAAGTTCGTGGTCGGCGCCCTGGGCGGCGGCGAGGGCGGCGGGCTGATCGAATCCTTCGCCGACCGCTGGAACGCCCTGGGACAATTGGGCTTCAACGCGCTGCGCGACCTGGTGCTGCCGGCCTTGACCCTGGCGGTGCTGCTGTCCATCGACACCTTGAAGACCTGCGTGGTGCTGGACGCCCTGACCCGGACCCGCCACGATTCCAACCGCGAGCTTCTGGGCCAGGGCCTGGGCAATCTGGCCGCCGCCGCCCTGGGCGGCGTGCCCGGCGCCGGCACCATGGGTGCGACCCTGGTCAACATGTCGAGCGGTGCTACCACCAAGCTGTCCGGCCTGGTCGAGGGAATCGCCGCCCTGATCGCCTTCGTGTTGCTGGCCAACCTGATCAGCTGGGTGCCGGTGGCGTCGCTGTCGGGCATCTTGCTGGTGATCGGCGTCAGGATGATCGACTGGCACAGCCTGGGCTTTTTGAAGCACCGCGCCACGGTGCTGGATTTCGCGGTGATCGCGGCGGTGATCGCCTGCGCGCTGACCATCAGCCTGATCGTCGCCTCGGGCGTCGGCGTGGTGCTGGCGGTGCTTTTGTTCATTCGCGAACAGGTGCATGGCTCGGTGGTCCGCGCCATCGTTTCCGGCGACCAGACTTTCTCGAAGCGGGTCCGGGTCCAGGCGGAACGCGACATCCTGACCGAAAAGGGCGGCCAGACCGCCATCGTCGAGCTGCAGGGCAGCCTGTTCTTCGGCACCACCAGCCAGCTTTACCACGCGCTGGAGGCCGATCTGAAACGGCGCAAATACCTGATTCTCGACATGCGCCGGGTCCAGGCGGTGGACATCACCGCCGCCCACATGCTGGATCAGATCAAGGACATGCTGGGCGAGCGCGGCGGCATGCTGATCTTCTCGCGCATCCCCAAGCATGTGCCGTCGGGCAAGGATATGGAGGATTATTTCGACCAGGTCGGGCTGGTGCATTCCAGTCACAAGGTGCGCGCCTTCGCCGAACTGAACGAGGCGATGGAATGGGTCGAGGACCAGCTGATCGCCGAGGCGGCGCTGGCCCGGAACGACGAAATTCCGCTGGAATTGTTCGAGATCGAGCTGTTCGCCGACCGCAAGCGCGAGACCTTGGCCGAGCTCGAGGCCCAGATGGAGAAACGCCACATCGCGGCCGGCGCGGTGATCTTCTCGATCGGCGACCATGGCGACGAGCTTTACCTGATCCGCAAGGGATCGGTGCGCATCGTCCTGCCGGTGGGCCAGGGCCAGATCCATCACCTCGCCACCTTCGGGCGCGGCGCCTTTTTCGGCGAGATGGCCTTCCTGGACGGCGAGGCCCGCTCGGCCAACGCCGTCGCCTTCAGCGACGTCGATCTTTACGTGCTGTCACGCCGGCAGTTCGACGCCTTCACCGACAGCCACAAGAAGATCGCGCTCAACATGATGGAAGGCCTGGCCAGCGTGCTGGCCGCCCGCCTGCGCTATACCAACGCCGAGCTGCGCGCCCTGCAGGCGTGATCAGCGCTTCTTTTTGGGCCCGCCGTCCTTGGCCTTCCACGGCGTCTTGATGAAGCCGCCCGGCTTCTTGCCCTCGGGCCGCGCGCCCTCGGGCCGGGCTTTGCGCGGGCCGTGGGGCTCACGCGGCGGCGGCGGGCCGCCGGCGCCCTGGTTGTCGGCCAGTTCGATGCGGACGTCGGTGCGGTCGGCATGGGCCAATGCCGCGCGGAAACGGTCGGCGGCGGCGGCCTCGATCTCGAAGCGGGTGTCGCGCTCGAAGATGCGGATGGCGCCGATCTCGGCCTTGGTGATCTTGCCCTGGCGGCAGATCAGCGGGATCAGCCAGCGCGGATCGGCGTTCTTCTGGCGCCCGACATTCAGCCGGAACCATACGCCGCCGCCTTCCAGCTGCGGCGGGCGTTCGCCGCGGGGCGCGCGTTCCGGCCGCTCGCCCATGGGGGCCGGGCCCGAGCCGGGGTCGAACACTTCCTCGGCGGCCGGCAGGTGGGCGCGGTACATCTTGACCAAAGCCGCCGCGATCGCCTCGGGCGGGCGCTCGGCCCGCAGGGCGGTGGCCATGGCCAGGTCGGCCTCGTCGGGCTCTTCCGTCAGCAGCGGATGTTTCAGCAGCCGTTCCTGGTCCAGCTGCAGGATTTCGTCGGCGGCGGGCGCGCCGCTCCAGGTGGCGGTGACGCCGGCGGCGTTCAGCAGCCCTTCCGCCCGGCGGCGCCTGGACAGCAGCACCAGCAAAGCGCTGATGCCCTTCTTGCCGGCGCGGCCGGTGCGGCCCGATCGGTGCTGCAAGGTCTCGGCGTTTTGCGGCAATTCGGCATGGATGACCAGGCCCAGATTGGGCAGGTCGATGCCGCGCGCCGCGACATCGGTGGCGACGCACACCCGGGCGCGGCCGTCGCGCAGGGATTGAAGGGCGCGGTTGCGCTCGGCCTGGCTCATCTCGCCCGACAGGCCGACGGCGGAAAAGCCGCGTTCGAGCAGGATCGCCTGCAGGTGGCGCACCGATTCGCGGGTGTTGCAGAACACCATGGCGGTGGGCGATTCGATATAGCGCAGGATGTTGACCACCGCATGCTCGATCTCGTTGGGGGCGACGCGCACCGCCCGATACTCGATGTCGGCATGGCCCTGCTTGCCGCCGGCGATGGCGATGCGCCAAGCATTCCTCTGATATCGTTTCGCCATCGCGACGATATCCTTGGGCAGCGTCGCCGAGAACAGCAACGTGCGTCGCTCGGCCGGCGTGGCCTCCAGGATGAATTCCAGGTCCTCGCGGAAGCCCATGTCCAGCATTTCGTCGGCTTCGTCCAGCACCACCGCCTTCAAATGGCGGATGCGCAGCGCGCCGCGTTCCAGATGGTCGCGCAGACGGCCCGGCGTGCCGACCACGATGTGCACCCCTTGCGCCAGCAGACGCTGCTCGGCGCGCGGGTCCATGCCGCCGACGCAGGCGACCACCCGGGCGCCGGCCTTGGCGTACAGCCAGGTCAATTCGCGGCTGACCTGCAGGGCCAGTTCGCGGGTGGGGGCGACCACCAGGGCCAACGGGTCACCGGCCGCCCCCAGGGTCGGCATTCCGTCCAGCAAGGTGTCGGCCAGCGCCAGGCCATAGGCCACGGTCTTGCCCGATCCGGTCTGGGCCGACACCAAGAGGTCGCGGCCCTCGGCCACGGGGTCAAGCACCGCGCCTTGCACGTCGGTCAGTTCGGTATAGGCGCGCTCGGCCAGGGCCAGGCTCAGGGGATGATCGGGGGTGAAGACGTCCATGACGGAACAATTGCTTTCATTTCGGGGGGCAAGGCGAAGCCATAACACTTTCCGCGCCGCGGGTGGGGAAAAAACAAGACCCCCGCCGGTTTCCCGGCGGGGGCTCAAGGCGTGAGCGCTCTTCTTATTGGTCTGTCCGGTCAGACCGTGACGCCGTCGGCGATTTCCTTGAAGACGGCGATCTGGTCGAAATTCATGTAGCGATAGACATCCTTGGCCTTTTCGTTGACCACGGCGACCTGGGCCAGATATTCAGCCGGAGTCGGGATCTTGCCCATCAGGGCGCAGACGGCGGCCAGCTCGGCGGACCCCAGATAGACGCGGGTGTCGATGCCCAGACGGTTGGGGAAGTTGCGGGTCGAGGTCGACATCGCGGTCGAACCCTTGCGCACCTGGGCTTGGTTACCCATGCACAACGAACAGCCGGGCATTTCCATGCGGGCGCCGGCCTTGCCGAGCACGCTGTAATAGCCTTCCTCGTTCAGGATCATGGCGTCCATCTTGGTGGGCGGCGCGATCCACAGGCGGGTCGGGATGTCGGACTTGCCGTCCAGCACCTTACCGGCGGCGCGGAAGTGACCGATATTGGTCATGCACGAGCCGATGAACACCTCGTCGATCTTGTCGCCGGCCACTTCGCTCAGCAGCTTGACGTCGTCGGGATCGTTCGGGCAGGCGACGATCGGTTCCTTGATGTCGGCCAGATCGATGTCGATGATGGCGGCATATTCGGCATCCGCGTCGGGGGCCAACAGCTGCGGGTCCTTGATCCAGGCTTCCATCGCCTTGACGCGGCGGCCCAGCGTGCGGGCATCGGCATAGCCCTCGGCGATCATCCACTTCATCAGGGTGATGTTCGAGTTCATGTACTCGATGATCGGTTCCTTGTTCAGGCGCACCGTGCAGCCGGCGGCTGAACGTTCCGCAGACGCATCGGTCAGCTCGAACGCCTGTTCGACCTTCAGGTCGGGCAGGCCCTCGATTTCCAGGATGCGGCCCGAGAACACGTTCTTCTTGCCCTTCTTCTCGACGGTCAGCAGGCCGGCGCGAATGGCGTAAAGCGGGATGGCGTTGACCAGGTCACGCAGGGTGACACCCGGCTGCAGCGTGCCCTTGAAGCGGACCAGCACCGATTCCGGCATGTCCAGCGGCATGACGCCGGTGGCGGCGGCAAAGGCGACCAGGCCCGAACCGGCCGGGAACGAGATGCCGATGGGGAAGCGGGTGTGGGAATCGCCGCCGGTGCCGACGGTGTCGGGCAGCAGCAGGCGGTTCAGCCAGGAATGGATGACGCCGTCGCCGGGACGCAGCGCCACGCCGCCTCGGGTCGAGATGAAGCCCGGCAGTTCCTTGTGGGTCTTGACGTCCACCAGCTTGGGATAGGCGGCGGTGTGGCAGAAGGACTGCATCACCATGTCGGCCGAGAAGCCCAGGCAGGCCAGGTCCTTCAGCTCGTCGCGGGTCATCGGGCCGGTGGTGTCCTGGCTGCCGACAGTGGTCATTTTGGGTTCGCAATAAGTGCCCGGGCGCATGCCCTTGCCTTCCGGCAGGCCACAGGCGCGGCCGACCATCTTCTGGGCCAGGCTGTAACCCTTGCCGGTGTCGGCCGGCACGGCCGGCAGGCGGAACAGGGTGCTGGGTGCCAGCCCCAGGGCCTCGCGGGCCTTGGAGGTCAGGCCACGGCCGATGATCAGCGGGATACGGCCGCCGGCGCGCACTTCGTCGAAGATCACGTCGCTCTTGACGGTGAATTCGGCGATGACCTTGCCGTCCTTCAGGGCCTTGCCCTCATAGGGGCGCAGCTCGACCACGTCGCCCATGTTCATCTGGTTGACGTCCAGCTCGATGGGCAGGGCGCCGGCATCTTCCATGGTGTTGTAGAAGATCGGCGCGATCTTGGTGCCCAGGCAGACGCCCCCGAAGCGCTTGTTGGGGACGAAGGGGATGTCTTCGCCGGTGAACCACAGCACCGAGTTGGTGGCCGACTTGCGGCTCGAGCCGGTGCCGACCACGTCGCCGACATAGGCCACCAGGTTGCCCTTGGCGCGCAGATCCTCCAGGAACTTGACCGGGCCGCGCACGCCGGCCTCTTCCGGCTCGATGCCCGGGCGCGGGTTCTTCAGCATGGCCAGGGCGTGCAGCGGGATGTCGGGGCGGCTCCAGGCGTCGGGAGCGGGCGACAGATCGTCGGTGTTGGTCTCGCCCGACACCTTGAAGATGGTGACGGTCAGGCTGGCCGGCACTTCCGGGCGCGAGGTGAACCATTCGGCGTCGGCCCAGGACTGGATCACCGCCTTGGCATTGGCGTTGCCCTTGTCGGCCAGCGCCTTGACGTCGTGGAAATAATCGAACACCAGCAGGGTCTTCTTCAGGCCCTCGGCGGCGGCGGCGCCGCATTCGGCGCAGGCCAGCAGCTCGATCATCGGCGAGATGTTGAAGCCACCCAGCATGGTGCCCAGCAATTCGGTGGCCTTGACCTTGCTGATCAGCGGGCTGGTGGCGGTGCCCTTGGCGATCTCGGCCAGGAAGGCGGCCTTGACGCCCGCGGCATCATCGACGCCGGCCGGCACCCGATAGGTGATCAGCTCGACCAGGGTCTGCTCCTCGCCCTTGGGCGGGTTCTTCAGCAGCGCGACCAATTCCTCGGTCTGCTTGGCGGTCAGCGGCAGCGGCGGGATCCCCAGGGCGGCGCGTTCGGCAACATGCTGACGATAGGCTTCGAGCACGGGATATCCTCCGCTTTGGAACAAGGACAAGGGTTGCGCCGGGCATGGTGATCCGGCGACGTTGGCTTACACCATATTTTTGCCCGCGAGTCCAGCCTGGCTATCCCTTCGGGCGGGTAATTTTCTACCCCCTACCCGTTTTTTGGGGCCCTCGCCGGGCCCTTCAGCCGCTGGACCACATGGACCATGAAGGCGGTGCCGATCACCGGCGCCGCCAAATTCAGCAGCGGCACCGAGAACAGCACCGAGATCACCGCTCCGGCCAGCCACAGGCGTCCCAGATTGTTCCTGAACACCAGCCGTCCGGTCGCCAGGTCCAGCCGGCGCAAAGCCACCAGCTCGAAATATTCGCGGCCCAGCAGGTAGCCGTTGATCGCCGTCACCAGGATGAAGGTCAGGCCGGTCAGCAGCAGCACCGCATATATAGGGAGCGCCAGCAGGTTGATCACCACCATCACCGCCAAAAATCGTGCGGTGGCCAGCAAGGCTTCGGTCCAGGGCTGCGGCCGGGCCGGGGCCAGGTGCGGATAGTGGTGGGCCTCGACCGCTTCGGCGGCCTGGTCCAGCATCGGGCTCATGATGGCGGTGGCCAGCGCGGGGAAGAACAGCAGGGGCAGCACCAGCACCGCCAGCCCCAAGGCCAGGCCGGTGCCGATGTCGGCCCAGGCCTCGGCGAAGAAGGTGACCTGCGACAAGATGGTCCACACCGCGGCGACCAATGCGATGTAAATCGCCAGGGCGCCAAGGATGCCGCGACCCAGCACCCGGTTCAAGGAGCGGTCGGGAAGTTGGGCGAAGGCCTTGAACAAAGCCGCGATCATCGTCATCCCTTATATGTCACGCCGTTTTTATGTTGTTCCAGAACGCGGTCTGGATATACTGCGCCGCTTGTCGGGAGCAGGTGTCTTCCGTCCATATCGCGCAGCGAACCACGAGATCAAGATCATGGCAGAACCACGTTTCCACGTCGCCGGTATCGGCAACGCGATTGTCGACGTGCTGGTCCACGCCGAGGACGAGCTGCTGGCCCGCCTGGGCCTGACCAAGGGCGTCATGACCCTGATCGACAGCGCCGAGGCCGAACGGATCTACGCTTCGCTGCCGCCGGGCCTGGAATGCTCGGGCGGGTCGGCGGCCAACACCATCGTCGGCATCGCCTCGCTGGGCGGCAAGGCCGCCTATATGGGCAAGGTCAAGGACGACCAGCTGGGCCGGGTGTTCGCCCACGACATCAAGAATGCCGGCGCCACCTTCGAGACCGTGGCCGCCGCCGACGGCCCGGCCACCGCGCGCTGCTTCGTGCTGGTCACCCCCGACGCCCAGCGCACCATGCTGACCTATCTGGGCGCCTGCATCGAATTCGGGCCCGACGATGTCGACGAGGCCGTCATTGCCCAGTCCGCCGTGACCTATCTGGAAGGCTATCTGTACGACCCGCCGCTGGCCAAGCAGGCCTTCCTCAAGGCCGCCGGGGTTGCCCACGATTCGGGGCGCGAGGTGTCGCTGTCGCTGTCCGACCCGTTCTGCGTCGATCGTCACCGGGCCGAGTTCCTGGAACTGATCTCGGGCCATGTCGATATCCTGTTTTCCAACGATGCCGAAATTCAGTCGCTGTTCTCGACCGACGATTTCGACCAGGCGCTCAGGGCCGTGCGCGGCCACGCCAAGGTGGCGGCGATCACGCGGGGCCCCAAGGGCTCGGTGGTGGTGACCGACGAGGACGTCATCGTCGTCGGCTGCGACCCGGTCGATCATGTGGTCGATACCACCGGGGCCGGCGATCTTTACGCCGCCGGCTTCCTGCACGGCTATACCCAAGGCCGTGATCTGGCCACCTGCGCGCGCCTGGGCGGCATCGCGGCGGCCGAGATCATTTCCCACATCGGCGCCCGCCCGGCGCAGTCTCTGGCCAAGTTGGCCGCCGCCAAGCTGGGCTGAGAGCGCTTTTCCCCATCCCCTTCAAGACAAGAAACGAACCTCCCATGGAACTTAGGAACATCGCCATCATCGCCCACGTCGACCATGGCAAGACCACCCTGGTCGATGCCATGCTGCGGCAGTCCGGCACCTTCCGCGAAAACCAGCAGGTCGCCGAGCGGGTGATGGATTCCAACGACCTGGAAAAGGAACGGGGCATCACCATCCTGGCCAAGTGCACCTCGGTCGATTGGAAGGGCGTGCGCATCAACATCGTCGACACCCCCGGCCACGCCGATTTCGGCGGCGAGGTGGAACGCATCTTGTCGATGGTCGATGGCGTGGTGGTGCTGGTGGACGCGGCCGAAGGCCCGATGCCGCAGACCAAGTTCGTCACCGGCAAGGCGCTGGGCCTGGGGCTCAAGCCGATCGTGGTGGTCAACAAGGTCGATCGCGGCGACGCCCGCCCGCACGAAGTGCATGACGAATGCTTCGATCTGTTCGCCGCCTTGGACGCCAATGACGAGCAGCTGGACTTCCCGACCCTGTTCGCGGTCGGCCGCGACGGCTGGGCCGCCGAGGCGCCGGAGGGTCCGAAGGATTCGCTCGAGCCGCTGTTCGACCTGATCCTCAAGCACGTTCCCGCCCCGAACCACGATCTGGACGCCCCCTTCTCGATGCTGGCCACCACCCTGGAAGCCGACCCCTATCTGGGCCGCATCCTGACCGGGCGCATCGAGACCGGAATCTTGAAGCTGAACATGCCGGTCAAGGGCATCAACCGCGACGGCGTGGTCGAGCAGTTCCGCGCCTCGAAGATCCTGTCGTTCCGCGGCATCGAGCGGGTGCCGGTCGATCAGGCCGAGGCCGGCGACATCGTCTGCCTGGCCGGCATGACCAAGGTCACCGTCGCCGACACCATCTGCGCCGCCGAGGTGAGCGAGCCCCTGAAGGCCCAGCCGATCGACCCGCCGACGCTGGCGATGATCTTCTCGGTCAACGATTCCCCGCTGGCCGGCACCGAGGGCGACAAGGTCACCAGCCGCGTCATCGGCGCGCGCCTGTTCCGCGAGGCCGAATCCAACGTCGCCATCCGCATCACCGAGCAGGACAGCAAGGACGCCTTCGAGGTGGCCGGCCGCGGCGAACTGCAGCTGGGCGTGCTGATCGAGACCATGCGCCGCGAGGGCTTCGAATTGTCGGTGTCGCGTCCGCGCGTGCTGTTCAAGACCGAGGACGGCCAGCGCCTCGAGCCGATCGAGGAAGTGTTCGTCGATGTGGACGAGGAATTCTCGGGCGTGGTGGTGGAAAAGATGACCATCCGCAAGGCCGAGCTGACCGGCATGCGCCCGACCGGCGGCGGCAAGACCCGCATCACCTTCCTGGCGCCGTCGCGCGGCCTGATCGGCTATCACGGCGAGTTCCTGACCGACACCCGCGGCACCGGCCTGATGAACCGCGTCTATCACGGTTACGCCCCCTACAAGGGCGCCATCGAGGGCCGTCGCAACGGCGTCTTGATCTCGAACGCCAGCGGCGAGGCGGTGGCCTATGCGCTGTGGAACCTGGAAGATCGCGGCCCGATGTTCATCAATCCGCAGGTCAAGGTCTATGAAGGCATGATCATCGGCGAGCACAGCCGCGGCAACGACCTGGAAGTCAATCCGCTGAAGGCCAAGCAGCTGACCAACATCCGCGCCTCGGGCAAGGACGAGGCGGTGCGCCTGACGCCGCCGCGCAAGATGAGCCTGGAACAGGCCATCGCCTACATCCAGGACGACGAGTTGGTGGAAGTGACGCCGAAGTCGATCCGCCTGAGGAAGCGCCTGCGCGATCCGAACGACCGCAAGAAGGCCAGCCGTTCCGCCGAGGATTGATCCCCGGCTTGAAATTTGGCGGGCTACTCCTGGTCCTTTCGTCATGCCCGTGCTTGACACGGGCATCATAACCCTCTCCCCTTGTGGGAGAGGGGCCGCGCGAAGCGCGGGGGTGAGGGGTCTTACGCGCGGCGAGCGCGTAAAAAACGTCTTTGTATCAAGCACATCATATGGCGCGCCGACGCGCGCGCCCCTCACCCGGCCGCTTCGCGGCCACCCTCTCCCACAAGGGGAGAGGGAAAACGCCGCAATTGCTGCATCTGCGTGCCCGGACTTTTGCCCCAGTTACGATGCGCGCGAACGGCCGGCGAAGGTCTTAAGGGCTTCGACCACGTTGCGCAGCCAGCCGAAATCGGCGGGCAGCATTTGGGCCAGCTGCATCAAATCCCCGGCATGGGACTGGATGAAGCCTCCGGCCAGCACCGCCAGCGTGCCGACGCCGATCGTGGCGCCCTGGACGACCACCTTGCGGATTTCCTTGCGGTCGTCGGCGGTCACGGTCAGGCTGAGCGCCTCGCGGGCCAGCGGCACCAGGGTATTGTGCAAGGAATCGGCGGCTTCGCGGGCGACGATGGCGGGCGCCGGCTCTGGCGCCCGGGTCGCCCGGCTCAGCTCGGCCAGGGTGGCGGCCAGGATGGGCGCCGCCAATTCGGGCCGGTCGGCCAGGGCCTGGGCCAGCCGGTCCAGGGTGGCGCTGATCGGCCGGATGGCCTCGGCCAACACCGGGTCGGATTCCGCCTGGCGGCGATACTCCTTCCATTCGTCGGTCCAGTTCAGCAGCATGCCCAGATTGCCCAGCAAGGCGTCGCACATCACCCGCTCTTCCGAGGTCAGGGGATCGCCGTCATCCTCGTCGCGCCAGCCGGCCAAGGCCCGGGCCAGGCGATCGGTGGCCAGGGCCAGGGCCAGCACCTGCAAGCCGGCGCCGTCGGTGCCCAGCCGCTCCTGGCACTGGATCAGGAAATCATCCAGGAAGGCCTTGTTGGCGCCGATCTTCTGGCGCACCCGGGCCACCCAGTCGCGCACCTCGGCATGCAGGGCGGCCAGTTCCGGCCGGCCGGCCTGACCGGGCTCGGGCTCGGGCGCCAATTCCAGTCGGCCCGCGACCACCCGGGTCAGCACCGGCCCCCGCCGCTGCTCGGGGACGGTCAGTTCCGGTTCCGGGCCGGGCAGCGTACGCAGATAGGCGAACAGCGGGCCGATGCCTTGCCGGTAAAGGCTGGCGAAGGGTTCTTCCAGGGGGGTATCCCTCAATGTCAGCGACAGCTTGCTTTCATCAAGACGAGCGAGCCCCTTCGGCAGTCGGGTGATACGATTGCCCGTGAGGGTAACGTTAATCAGATTGGGAAAGTCGCCGATCCAGTCGGGGAGGTCTGAGACGCCACTGTGCTGGAGGGTCAGGCCGTGCAAATCATGGCGACGCAGCGCCGCCGGTATTTCGGTCAGCGCCTCCCCCCATAGGTCGATCACTTCCAAATCCGGGACGGCCTCGATCATCGCCGCTGCATCGGCGGTATTGGCACCGTTTACCCAAAGGTGGTTCAGTGAGGTCAGCTGGCGCAGGACCGAGAGAATTTGGGGCGTTGCGGCCGATAGGGATAGCAACGCCAGGCCGCTCCGGTGGAGCTCGGCCGGCAAATCCACCAAGGGGACCTTGGCCGCATAAAGGGTCCGCAGCTGCTTCAGGCGGCTTAGGCCTGGCGGCAGGGTGGTCAGCGGGTTGTCATCGACATCCAGAGTTACCAGCCCGGTCAGGCGGTCAATGTCGTCGGGCAGGCGGGTGAGGCCGCGTCCATTAAGTTTCAGTCGACGAACCTCGTCCAAATCCCCCTCGATCAGGTCTTCGACACTGGCCGGGGCGGTGGGGATGGGGTCTTTCAGCTTCCAGGGCAAGGCTCAAACCTCGACGGATCGGCGGGGTGGATGGGGCCAAGACTAGCATGGGTTGTAAAACGACGGAAGTTTCCGCAACCTCAAAAAGGGTAAACCACAGAGGCACAGAGGGAGAAACCAAACGGCCCCCGGGAGTCTGTCCGGTCCACGCTGAAGCACACGTCCATCCTATCAAGCCCGGCCATGACGGCGAGGGGTGTGGAACATCCGATTCCACCACCCTCAGACAGACTCCAAATCGCCCTGCGGCGGACGGAACCCGAGACGGCGCCGGCGGCACATAACCTCTGTGCCTCTGTGCCTCTGTGGTGAAATCTTTTCTTCCCGCCGCCCGGTCCGTCAGTGCGTCGTCGGCGCCGTACCGGTCAGCACCATCCGTTCCACCTCGTTCAGCACCAGGAAGGCCAAATCCTGCTCGCGGCCGAACTTGGCGCTCGCGATATCCTCGCGGGCGATGGCGGCGGCATGGTTGCCATAGCGCAGCACCATCAAGCGTGCGGACCTCATGATCTCATCCCGATCCGGAATCAACATGTCGGCCTCCTTATGCTGGACCAAAACAGCATATGGTGGGTTTAGTTAAGATTTCCAGAACGAATCATTCCAGCGCCTGGCGCAGGGCGGCCGCGGCGGCCCAGGGGGCCAGCGGCAGGGCGGCGGCCAGCAGGCCGGCCAGGATCAACAGATGCGGCTCGGCCGAGCGGGCCTGGACGGCAGCGTCGATGGCGCCGACCCCGAAGATCAGCACCGGCACGTAAAGCGGCAGGATCAGCAGGGACAGCAGCACGCCGCCGCGCCGGGCGCCCAGCACCAGGGCGGCGCCGATGGCGCCGACCAGCGACAGGATCGGCGTGCCGATCAGCATGGTCAGCATCAGCACGCCGAAGCCGTCGGCATTCATGTGCAGCAGCACCGCCAGGATGGGTGCCGCCAGCAGCAACGGCAGGCCGGTGGTCAGCCAGTGGGCCACCACCTTGGCGGCGACGACGATGCCCAGCGACGTCGGCGTCAGCACCAGCAATTCCAGCGAGCCGTCCTCGTAATCGGCCTGGAACAGGCGATCGAGCGACAGCAGCGAGGCCAGCAGCGCCGTCACCCACAAGATGCCGGCCGAGACGCGTTCCAGGATGCCGGATTCCGGGCCGATGCCGAAGGGGAACAGCACCACGGTCAGCACGAAGAAGGTCACCACCATGATGCTGTCCGAGCCCTGGCGCAGGGCCAGGCGCAGGTCGCGGCGCACCACTTCGAGGAAGCGGATCATGTCTCGTCTTCCTCTTCGACCGAGAATTCGTCGAGCTGCAGGGTCTTCGCGCCCGGCAGGGCGACATCCATATGGGTCGACAGCACCACCATGCCGCCTTGGGCGCGATGTTCGGCGAACACCCGTTCCAACTCGGCGATCGAGCGCTTGTCCAGCGCGGTGGTCGGCTCGTCCAGCAGCCACAGGGGCGAGGGCGCGGCCAGCAGGCGGGCCAGGTTGGTCCGCCGCTTCTGGCCGGCCGACAGCATCTTGCCGGGAATGTCCTTCAGATGGGCCAGGCCGAAACGGTCCAAAGCCGTCTCGACGGCGTCGGCGGCGCGGCCGGCATGGGGCTCGTGCAGGCGGGCCCAGAAGCGCAGATTCTCGGCCACCGACAAAACCGGCTTCACCGCGTCATGGTGGCCGACATAATGGGTGCGGGCGGCATGCAGCTCGGGTTCGTCGGACATGGCCTGCTCGCCCCAGGCCAGACGGCCCGAAGCCGGCTTCAACAGGCCGGCCATCACCCTGAGCAGGCTGGACTTGCCCGATCCGTTGGGGCCCAGCAGCACCAGCGCGTCGCCGGGGGCGACCTGGAACGACAGGCCGGCGAACACCACCCGGCCGCCACGGATGCAGCCCAGCTGGGAACCGGAAAAGGGTGGGGGCGAGGGTGTGAAGCTCATCGCCGCTGTATGGCAGAAAAGCCCGCGCGACGCAAAGAGACAGTGGCGGTGCGGACGAGCGGGCGACAATCGTTGCGGCGCGGGCGCTTCGCGCTATAATCCGCCGGCTTTTCCGCCCCCCGGGAATCCATCATGCGCCGCCCTGTTGTCGTGCTTTCGTTGGTCCTTCTGCTGGCCGCCTGCGCCGCCGATCCGCAATCGGGCGCCAGGCCGAACACGGCCGGTGCCGGCATGGACAAGGGCGGCGACCTTCAGGAAGCGTCGTTGCCGCCGCCCGACGTCACCAATCCGGCCCGCCTGAAGGGCTTGAACGCCCGCCAGGTGACGGCGCTGTTGGGCCGGCCCAGTTTCACCCGCAAGGATGCCCCGGCGGAAATCTGGCAATACCGCGTCCGCTCCTGCACGCTGGACCTGTTCCTGTACGAGGAAGGCACCACCCACCGGGTCGCCCATTACGCCGTGCGCAGCCCCCAGGTGATCAGCGACCAGGCCTGCTTCGACGAGGTGCTGGCGACCCTGCGCGGCGTGCCGACCAGCTGATGCTGGAGCTGCCGGTGATCATCGGCCATCGCGGCGCCGCCGCCTGTGCCCCCGAGAACACCCTTGAAGGCTTCGCCCTGGCCGCCCGGCTGGGCTGCGCCATGGTCGAGTTCGACACCCGCCTGACCGCCGATGGCGTCCCCATCGTCTTCCACGACGATCATCTTGACCGCACCACCGCCTTGTCCGGCCCGGTGGCGGCGTGCTCGCTGGCCCAGTTGCGCCGCCATGCCCCCCAGGTGCCGATTCTGGCCGAGGTGCTGGATCTGTGCCGCTCGCTGGGGCTGGCGGTCAATATCGAGATCAAGCCCGATCGCGGCACCGAGGCCGCCAGCGCTGGCGCCGCCCTGAGGGTCGCCCGCGACCTGTGGGACCGGCCGGTGCTGGTCTCGAGCTTCGCGCCCCGTGCCCTGGCGGTGGCCGCCGAGCAATGCCCGTCCTGGCCGCGCGGCCTGTTGGTCGGCCGGGTGACCGCCGGCACCATCGCGCGCGCCCTGACCCTGGGATGCGAGATCGTCGCCGCCGAACAGTCCCGCCTGACCGCCGAGCGGGTCGCCATCCTTAAAAAGCACGATTTGCGGGTACTGGCCTATACGGTAAACCGCGTTGGGCGTGCCGAGCATTTGCTGCAGCGCGGTGTATCGGCCCTGTTCAGCGACCGACCCGATCTGTTGGCCGGAAAAAGCGCGGCCATGTCATGAATTTTTCACCACGGCGGTAGCATTGCGCGCGAAGGCTGGCTAGAAATAGGGTCCGCCGACGGGTTTCAAAGCCGTCCCTTGCCGATACGGAGTTGTTTCGCCTTGTTCAAGCTCGATCCCATCGTTATTTCCGGTCGTGAAGTCCTGCCCCTGGTCGAAGGCGGCAAGGGGATCAACGTCTCCAATGGGGAAAGCTCCGGCGCCTGGGCGGCGGCCGGCGGCGTCGCCACCTTCTCGGGCGTCAATGCCGACGATTACGACGAGAACGGCCAGATCAAGGAAGCGGTCTATCTCGGCAAGACCCGCACCGAGCGCCATCACGAGTTGATCGAGATGGGCATTCGCGGCGCCATTGCCCAGGCCCGCATCGCCCACGACATCTCGGGCGGCCAGGGCCGGCTGCACATGAACGTGCTGTGGGAGATGGGCGGCGCCGAGGCCATTTTGGAAGGCGCGCTGCAAGGGGCCAAGGGCCTGATCCACGGCGTGACCTGCGGCGCCGGCATGCCGTACCGCGTCGCCGAGATCGTGGCCCGCTACGGCGTCTATTATTATCCGATCGTGTCGTCGGCGCGGGCCTTCCGCGCCCTGTGGAAGCGCGCCTATCACAAGTATGGCGAGCTGCTGGGCGGCGTGGTCTATGAAGATCCCTGGCTGGCCGGCGGCCATAACGGCCTGTCCAACTCGGAAGACCCGGAAAAGCCCGAGCCGCCGATGGGCCGCGTGCGCGACCTGCGCACCACCATGCGCGAGTGCGGCGTGTCCGACGCGGTGCCGATCTTCATGGCCGGCGGCGTGTGGGCGCTGAAGGAATGGTCCGACTGGATCGGCAATCCCGAGCTGGGCTCGATCGCCTTCCAGTTCGGCACCCGTCCGCTGCTGACCCAGGAAAGCCCGATCTCCGACGCCTGGAAGAAGCGTCTGCTGGCCCTGAAGCCGGGCGACGTGCTGTTGCACCGTTTCAGCCCGACCGGCTTCTATTCGTCGGCGGTCAAGAACGGCTTCATCCAGGAGCTGGTCGACCGCTCCCATCGCCAGATCGCCTATTCCTCGGAAGCCATGGGCGACCATGTCGCCGAACTGCCGATCGGCGCCCGCGGCCGCCTGGTGTGGGTGACCCCGCACGACAAGGAAGCCGCCCTGGCCTGGATGCAGGCCGGCTTCACCGAGGCCCTGCGCACGCCCGACAATACCCTGGTGTTCGTCGATGCCGAAAAGGCCGAGGAAATCCGCCGCGATCAGGTCAATTGCATGGGCTGCCTGTCGATGTGCAGCTTCTCGAACTGGGCGCAGAACGAGGCCGGCACCAACGGCAAGAAGGCCGACCCGCGCAGCTTCTGCATCCAGAAGACCCTGCAGAACATCGGCCATGGCGGCGATGTCGAACATGAACTGATGTTCGCCGGCCACAACGCCTTCCGCTTCGGCGGCGATCCGTTCTATGCCAACGGCTTCATCCCCACCGTCCGCCAGCTGGTCGATCGTCTGGCGACGGGTGATTAAGAAGTATTTGCTGCGGCGCAAATTGACCAAGGTCACAGAAGGCCGGTTGAAATCCTTTAAATTTCAACCGGCTCTGTGCTAGTTTGGAGGAACTCCTCTTCCAAACCGAGGAGAGCGACGTCGCCGCAGACAGGGATGGCTCGTCATGACCATGGTTACCGTTCGTCCTTACAGCCATGCTCTCGACCGCTTGCGCGGCGCCGGGCTGCGTCCGACCCGCCAGCGCCTGGCCTTGGCCCGGCTGCTGTTCGACGGCTGCGACCGTCATATTTCGGCGGAACAGCTGCATTCGGAAGCCTTGACCAACAACATCCGGGTGTCGCTGGCCACGGTTTACAACACGCTGCACCAGTTCACCGATGTCGGTCTGCTGCGTGAGATCGTGGTCGATGCCGGGCGGTCCTATTTCGACACCAACACCAGCGACCACCATCATTTCTTCTTCGAGAAAAGCGGCAAGCTTGCCGACATCCCGGCCGAAATGGTTGGTCTGACCAAGATTCCCGATGCCCCCGAGGGCTTCAACATCAGCCGGGTCGAAGTGATCGTCCGCGTCGCCGGCTGACCTCTCTACCCTGTGAACGAACCGGCCCGGCGCCCCTTTTGGGGCGCCTTGTCGTTTCAAGGTTTTGCCCCTTTTGGGGCGCCTTGTCGTTATGGCGCCGCCCCGGTCGGCAGGCGCACGGTGACGATGGTGCCCTGGCCCTCGGCCGAGGCCAGGGCGACGCGGCCGCCATGCAGATCGACGAAGCGATGGACCAGGGTCAGCCCCAAGCCGGCGCCGTCGGCGGCGGTGCGGGTGAAACTGTCGAACACCCGGCCCTGGTCGGTGGCCGAGATGCCGGGGCCGGTATCGGCGACGGTCAGCACCAGCTCGGCGCCGTCGCGCAGGGCCGACACCGTGATCGACCCGCCGGATGGGGTGAATTTGACGGCGTTGCCGATCAGATTGAACATCACCTGGCGCAGCCGCCGCTGGTCGGCGATGATCCAGCCGATGTCCAGCGGGCAGTCGAAGTCCAGCACCAGCTTCTTTTCGCGCACCCGTTCCTTGACCAGCCCCAGCACCGAGGCCAGCATCGGGTGGATGTCGACGACGTCCAGCTCCAGGGTCATCTGGCCGGCCTCGATGGCGGCCAGGTCCAAGATGTCGGCCACCAGCCCCTTCAGGGTCTGTCCGGCCTCCAGCACGCCCTTGATGTAATCGGACTGGCGCTTGTTGAGCTTGCCGAAATATTCGGCGGCCAGCATTTCCGAGAAGCCGATCACCGTGGTCAGCGGCTTGGCCACCTCGGCCGAGACGTTGGCGATGAACTCGCTTTTCAAGGTGTCGGCGGCGGCCAGCGCCTCGTTTCGTTCGATCAGCGCCTGCTCGACGCGGGCGGAATCGCTGACGTCCAGGAAGGTCAGCAGGCAGGCGCCGTCCGGCAGCGGCACCGCGCCGCAGGCCAGGATGGTGCCGTCTTGCCGCTCCAGCCGGGTGGTGCCGGCGCGCTGGTTGACCAGGGACATCAGCCGTTCGCGGGCCAGAAGCCAGGTCGAGGCGCGGTCGGGGCGGCCATCGAAGAACGACTTCAAGCGCTCGACGATCTCGTTGATGTGGGGCGCCGCCTGCAGCGTCTCGGGCTCGAGGCCCCACAGGGCGGCGAAGACCGGGTTGGACAGCTTCATCCTGCCGTCGCCGCCGAACACCGCGATGCCTTCGTGCAGGTGGTCCAGGGTCTCGCGCTGGACGGCCATGGCGGTGTTGAAGGAACGCTCGAGCGCCAGGCTGTCGGTGACGTCCTCGAAGGTGAAGATCAACCCGCCATGGGGATGGGCCGACACCACCCGGCGCAGCGTGCGGCCGTCGGGCAGGTGCATCAGCGTCTCGATGGGCTCGATCAGCGAGATGAAGCGCTTGAGCTCGTCTTCCTTGTGGGCGCGATAATCGGCGGTCTCGGGCAACAGCCGGCGCTCGCGCAGGGTGTCGAGCCAGATGCCATAGGTCGGCTGGCCGGCCAGCCAGTCGCGTTCCAGGCGCCACAATTTGGTGAAGGCGGTGTTGAAGAAGGCCAGGCGGGTATCGGGGGTGAAGATGGCGATGGCGGTGGCCAGACGCTCGAGGACCTCGCCCTGGGTGGCGACGTGGCGGTCGAGCTGGCTTTGCAGCTCCTCGACCCGGGTTTCATCCTGGATCAGGCCGGCGGTCAGCAAGGTGTCGCCGACCTGGACCGGGATTTCGGCGATCTGGGCCAGGCGGCGTTCGCCGGCCAGGACCAGATGGAACTGCTCGAAGCGCGGCGCACCGGCGGCGCGGGCCCGGGCGGCCAGGGCGCGGGCCTCGCGGACCAGATTGTCGGACGCCAGCTCGATCTGGGCGTGCACCACCGCCTCGGTCGAGGCGGAATCCACCGCCTGGGCATAGGCGCGGTTGACCGCCAGGATCGACAGATCCTCGTCGCGCAGCCACACCGGCATCGGCAGGGCGTCGATCAGCGCCTTCAGATAGGTGGTGTCCGAGGCCAGGGCCTGCAGCGAGCGGGCCAGGTCATCGACCATGGCGGCGCCGGCGCTGACGTCGGCGGCCCAGATCAGATCGGCCAGGCGCTCGCCGTCGGCATCGGCGGCCCGCGCCCCGGTGATCCGCACGGTGCGGTTCTGGCCGGGCAGCGGCAGTTCCATCTCGAAGCCGGCGCCGTCTGCAAACAACAGGCCGACCTTGCGTTCCAGCGCCAGGCCGTCCTCGGGCGCGAACACCGCCAGCACGTCCTCGAAATCGGATTCGGTGCCCTTGGGCAGGCCCAGCAACACCGCCAGCCGGCGCGAGCAGGTTTCCAGCGGGCTGGGCGGGGCCATCCAGCAATAGAAGCCGTCGGGCGCCGACGCCAGGCATTCCAGCAGGGCCTGGGCCTCGGCTTCCTTCTCGGCGGTAGTCTGGATCAGGCGCGACAGCCTGAGCCTTTGCCAGGCGAACAGCGGCACCACCACCGAGGCCAGCACGGCGGCGCCCAGCACCATGGCCAGCGGGTCCAGCCACAGGGACGGCGGCACCTCGGCCGGGCCGGCCGGCATCTGCGCCAGGGCCGGCAAGGCGGTGGTCGTCAGCAAGGCGGTAAGCGCCACTCTCGGCACGATCCTGGTTCCCCTTCCCTATGGCCGCCACAGTGCAGGGGCCAGCCCGAAATGACAAGTAGGCTGACAGGCCAGGCGGCGGGTGATACACCAGCGGCCAGTTCGAGAAGGGGAATCCGATGCTGCAAAAGACCTATGATTGGATGATGGACAAGGCGGCGCACCGTCATGCGATCTGGTGGCTGGCCTTGATTTCGTTCATCGAAAGCTCGGTCTTTCCGATCCCGCCCGACATCATGCTGATCCCGCTGGTGCTGGCGGCGCCGACCCGGTGGTTCCGCATCGCGCTGATCTGCACGCTGTCGTCGGTGGCCGGCGGCTATCTGGGCTATGCCATCGGCTATTACTTCATGGACAGCGTCGGCGCCTGGGTGCTGGCCGCCTTCCACCTGACCGAGAAGTTCGCCGCCTTCAAGCCGCTGGTCGACCAGTACGGGGTATGGGTGATCATCGTCAAGGGCGCCACCCCCATCCCCTACAAGCTGATCACCATCGCCGCCGGCGCCTTCAAGTTCGATCTGCTGGATTTCACCTTCGCCAGCTTCATCGCCCGGGCCATGCGGTTCTTCCTGGTCGCCGCCCTGTTGTGGAAGTTCGGCCCGCCGATCCGCGACTTCGTCGAAAAGCGCCTGAAGCTGGTCACCACGGTAGCGGTGATCCTGATTGTTGCGGGCTTTCTGGTGGTGAAGCTGCTTTAGGCAGCTTGCCGCGCAGGGCGGCCGGGATGGAATTCAGCGCTGACAGCATGTTCCGGGTCAGAATCACCCGCCCGGCGTCGAGGCCCTTCCAGTAGCGACCGCTCTTCAAGGTCTTCAGCAGGATCGGCAGCGCATAGCCCACCGTCAGGGCGATGGTCTGGACATAGAACTGGATGGTCAGCAGTTCCGGGACGTCGTTGCCATCGACGGTGGCCGACACCTTGCCCAATCCGCCGGCCAGCACGATCAGCAGCAAGGTGAAGGGGCTCCACAGCAATGCCTGCAGCACGGCCCCCAGACGGGGCCGTTTTGCCTTGAACAGGTGGATGGCGATGGCGACGGCGGCACTGAGTGCGGCGCCCGTGATCACGTAGGCCATCAATTTCTGCAGCCCATCGGGTCCGATCACCTTGAAGACCGGATCCAGGATGCCGCGGACCAACTTGTGCTCGATCAACAATTGCAGTGCGACCAGCAGCAGCAGCCCCAAGCCCGACAGCAGCAGCCGGCGGCCGACATCCAGAAAGATCTTCTGGCGCTGCCGGTGCGTCAGTTCGCGATCGAGACGGGCGCACCACAACTCGCATCGAACCAGGAAGGATTCGGCGCCGCCAAGCGGGGCCTGCTTCTGTTCCAGGCTGACCAACAGGCCGCGCGCCTCGCTGTACTGGGCTTCCAGCCAGGCGACGTCGTCGATGCCTAAAATCCACCGTTCGCCCCCGAAGGGAAGCGGATTGCGCAGCAGGGCGCACAAGGTCTTGGCACGGGTTTCGATCTGGGCGGCCATCGCCTGCCAGGTGACGGCCAGACCCTCGGCCTGACACTCGCCGAGAGATGGTATCGGATACAGGGTGGGCGAGCCGAAATCGAGCATTTACACAATCTAAACGATTCTTCTCGGTTGACTCATACAGCCTTTCGCGTATCCATAAAAGGGTATTATTCGAAAATCTACTGCCTTTGGATGGCGTGAATGGACCCCTTCGATCGCATTCTCACACTGACCCGTTTGGATACCAGTCCGGACAGCACCAGGGGTCGCAAGGACCGCCAATCGGGGGTGCCGCGATCCAACGATCCCGAGCCGATCGGTTATGCCCTGACCATCATTGCCGAGAGCCGGCACCTGCTGAAATCGGCGCACGACCGGTGGATGGTCCGCTATCGTCAGTTGACGGGCGAGGTCAAGGCGCTGGAGAAAGACGTTCAGTCCTATGATCGCCAGCAACGCCTGCTGGCCGAGCATCGCGAACTCGACATGAAGCTGCTGCGTGGCGAGGGCGACGAGTTCGGTCTGAGCGAATGGGGCCAGGCCAAGCAGAATCTGGAGCAGGCCGAGCAGGCCCTTAGCCAGTCCCGCGACGCCGCCCACGGAAGACGGCTGCAATCGCACCTGCCGCCCATGCTGTATTTCCTGATCATGGCGGCGTTGTCGGCGGCGGAATTCCCCATCAACCTGCAGGCCACCCGGGCGGTGTTCACCGGCGAAATGGCCATCCTGACCTGGGTGCTGGCCGCCATTGTCGGCGTGTTGTTGATCCAATTCGCCCATATGAGTGGGCGAATGCTCAAGCAACGCCAACTGCTCAGTCTGCCATTCCTGCCCAGCCTGCTGATCTGGGGCCTGGCCGGGTTGCTGTCTGTGGTCGCTCTGGGCGTGGTCTATTACCTGCGCTGGAAACTGCTGGAGGAACGCGGCGACCCCAATCTGGGCGAATTGCTGTTCTTCCTGTTCCTCAACGTCTCGATCTATTTCATCGGCTTGTTTACGGCGATCCTCCATTACGATCCCAGCCCCGAATACCAGACGGCTGGCAACGCCTTTCGCAAGGCCCATGCCCGCTTCGTCCGCATCGAAGGTCGGACCCGCCGGCGCGAGCAGCAAATTCAGGCCCGCTTCGTCAGCGACCGCAAGACGCTGGTTCACCGTCACGATCGCCTGACCGGCGAATTGGAACGGGCCAAGATTCGCCTGCGCCAGGCGTGGGAGGAATGGTCGGTCTATGTCGGCCGTGCCACCCAAATGGTCTGCCAGCGCCTGAGCGCCTATGCCGAAGGGTGCACCGACGAGCGGCCCGAACTGGCCTTGCCGGGGTGGCTGAAAAACGATGCCATCGCCGATGTCGCCAAAGCCCTAGAAAAAGAATTCGCCGAGGAGAAGCCCCAATGCGATTGATCTTTGCGCTTCTGGCCGCCGCCACGCTGCTGACCGCCGTGACGCCGGCCGGCGCACAGCAGCGCCGCAGGGAAGTCCAGTCTGTGGCGGCTGCAGTCCCCACCCCGGAGCCGATGCGCTATTGCCGAAAATACGGCCAGAGGGACGCCAAGGCCCTGCTGCTGGGGGTGGATCGCTCCACCGGCCAGATCCGACCGATCGACGTCGCCGGAATCAATGCCGCCTATGCCGATCTTCAAAGCCTGATGGCGGAAGGTGATCGGGTGGTGGTCTTCACCCTGTTTGACCACCCGTCGACGCGCCGGGTCCTGTTCGATGATTGCCGCCCCGGCGGTCCGCTGGGGTGGACCGACACCCCTCACGACGCGGCCGAGAAAAGGGCCGACCTGCGGGATTTCGACCACGCCTTGTCCGCGGTGATCACCTCGGTCCGCGATGATCGCGGGGCGACGGCGCCGCGGGCGGCCCAGCGCTCGGCTATCGCCAGCACCCTGGCGGCCACCGTCCAGAGCACGCGTGCCGAGATCAAGGCATTGATTCTGATGACCGATCTGCTGGACACCGAAACCATGAATCTCCGCCCCGGGACCGTGGTCGAGGAACATATCCGCAGACGCACCATCGAATCCTTGTGGGCGGCGCAACTGGTGCCACGCCTGGGCGGCGATGCCAAGGTGCATGTCTATGGCTTTGGCCGCGGCGACGAGAACCCCTACGCCATCATCGAGCCTTCGGTGATGACCAGCATCATTCAGGTCTGGCGCGACTATTTCCGCCGCAGCGGCGTCAACCCGGCCAATACCGAATTCATTCCCTAACCATCGAGGTGAACAACCATGTCCGATCACGAGCTTACTGGCGATAGCGCCGAACTTGTGGCCTATCGTCTGGCCCGGGATGTCCAGGAACTCGAGGGGCGCTACCGCGAGACCGGGAACCCCTATTCCCGCCAGGATTACCTGGACCTGTACGCGGAATGCCTCGAGGCCTCGCGCGGAGGGCGCAAGGTGCGCGAGAATTATCGACGCCCATAGGGGTCCGATCCAAACCGACGGCTCAGTGGTCTGAGCCGTCGGTCTGGTGGATGGGCCTAAAAGACCACCGACTTAGGGTGTCCGGCGCCAGGGGCTTCGCTCAGACTTTCGGCACGGTGGCGATGCCGCTCGACCGGGTGGGCCTCGTTTCCAGGCCATGGACTGGCCGCTTTCGATCCGCATGCTGTCCGTCGCCCATCCCTCCTGGATTGCAGCGGCCCACCATGATTACCGAAAGTCGACCGCATTCATCGACCTCGATCCTCGGCGGTATCCGTTGATGATGGTCGGTTCACATTTGGTGGTCAGCGCCGCCCTGTGGGCGGTGATCGCCCGGGCCGCCGGCCTGGATCCGGCCGAGCCGACGGGTTGACGCCGTCGGGGGTGCCGCTGCTGTGGCCCAGCCGGCGCCGTTTCACCCTGAACCTGTGTTCCACCGGATCATGGATCGAATTCGCCCTGGTGGCGGTATGGTGGTGTTCGCCGTCGTGTTGCTGTTTCCGTTCTTGTCCAAGACCGTGCTGGGCAGCACCAGGGGGCGCCGATTGACCGGATTGGCGGCCATGGTGGCTGTGCTCTTGCTGGTGCTCTTGGCTTGACCGACGGGTTCGCGCCTCATTTGCTCGCCTGATGGTGGCGGGTGGACTCGGCCCGCCACCCGTTTACCGCTCGATTCCCGCCATTCGTTCGGACAGGGCGATGGCCTCGCGGGTGCGGCGTTCGTTTTCGGCCTGGTGGCGGCGCAATGTGATCACGTGGGGCTTCATCCCCAGGTCGGATTCGATGACGTGGGACACCAGCCATTCCTTCAGGAAGTCCGACAGGCCGCGCAGAATATGGTCGCGGGCGGGCCCGGGCGCCTGGGCGCCATAGGCCTGCACGATGCCGGTCAGCCGCGTCAGCAGATCGCGGTGGGCGCGGCGGTGGCAATCGGCATAGGGATAGCGCACCTCTTTTTGCAGCGCCTCCTCGCGGGCGAAGTGCTCGGCGGTGTAATCCATCAGCGCCAGCAGCACCCGCGCCACCCGCTTGTGGTCGATCTCGGCCGTTACGGCCGCTTCGAAGCTGTTGATCAGTTCGATCAGGTGGCGGTGGTCGGCATCGATCGCCGCGTCACCCACACTCATCGCGTCACGCCAGGCAATGGACATGGTCGGCTCCCCCGCGCATTCTGTCCACCACCCATCCCCAGCTTGATCATAACCGCGAATCATCCATACCAAAAGACGATAGATGCAAGAGCTCACGACCATTGGGGGTACATTTCGATGATGGCCGGATCGCATATGGTGGTCGGCGCCGCCCTGTGGGCGGTGACCGCCCGGGCCGCCGGCCTGGATCCGGCCGAGCCGGTGGCGCTGTCGGCGGCTCTGGCCGGCGCTCTGCTGCCCGATATCGACCATCCGCAAAGCTGGGCCGGGCGAAAGTTCCGTGTGGTCTCGGTGCCGTTGGCGATGGTGGTCGGCCATCGCGGCATCACCCATTCCCTGCTGGCGGTGATCGCCGGAATCGCGGCTCTGGCCATGATGGGACTGAACCAGCCGATGGCGCCGCTGGTGGTGGGCTATCTGTCGCATCTGGCCGCCGACGGGTTGACGCCTTCGGGGGTGCCGCTGCTGTGGCCCAGCCGGCGCCGTTTTACCTTGAACCTGTGTTCCACCGGATCGTGGATCGAATTCGCCCTGGTGGCGGTTGTCGCCGCTTTGGGCGGCTGGGCCGCCGGTCTGGACCTGACCGCTTTGCCCCGACCATCGGGCTGGCGGGGCTTGTGATCGATCACGGTTCGATTATGCTGAATCGTGGGGGAAAGAAGCGAGGGGGGCGCTGATGCGCTTGTATCTGGATGTGGACGGCACCTTGCTGCGCCGCTCGGGCCATGCCCGCCTGCGCGGCGAGTTCGCGCCGGCCACCAACTTGTTGCGCTTTCTTGAATGGGCGGCGGCCGGGTTCGAGTGCTTCTGGGTGACCTCACGCACCCGTCACGGCGACGTCGACAAGCTGCTGCCGGTGCTGCGCCAGGCCATCGGTCCCGGCGATGAATGGGACCGCATCCGGGCCATCGCCGCATCGTTCGCCGCGCCGGTCTGGCAGGACTTCAAGGCCGAGGCCATGGAACTGGGCGAGGATTTCATCTGGCTCGACGATTCCCCGGAAGAGGAATCGCTGGACGCCCTGCAGCGGGCCGGCCGCCACAGAAGTTGGATCAAGGTCGATATCGAGCAGCGGCCCGACGATCTGCGTCGGGTGATGGATCTGGTAGAAAGCCTGGATTTCCGCGAGGCTGCCGCCTAAGCGGCGGTGGCTCCGGTCGGAAACGCAAAAGGCCGTGGTCTCCCGCGACCGCGCCGGCTTCATACCCGCACCGATGACCTCCAGGTGAATTGTCCCGTGACAAATTGTTTCTTCCGGCCGATCTCGAACGAGTCTAAACCAAGTCTGTCGGACATAGCTCGGAAGGGTGGTGGCCTTGCGTATAGTGACTGGCTGGCTGTGCGCCTTGCTGCTGTGGTCAAATGCGGCGGCGGCCCGTGAACTGAAGATCATCTTCTCGTCCTACACTCCGCCTTACGTGTTCGAGAATGGCGAGGGTATCGTCATCGACATCGTCAAGGCGGCGCTGGGCAGTTCCGGCCATACGGTGATACCGGTCTACGTCCCGATCGGACGCGGCTTCGAGATGTTCGCCGAGAAGCGCGTCGATGGCACCGCCATCATCCGCGAGAATTCGGGCCTGACCGCCAATTATTCCGCCGATTTCATGCAATATCACAATTTCGCCTTCGCCCTTAAGGAGCGAAACCAGCAGGTGCGTGGTCTGGAAGATCTGAAGGACAAGTCGGTGGTCGCCTTCCAGAATGCCAGCAAATATCTGGGTGGGGCATTCGGGACAGCGATGGCCGGCAACCCGCATTACAAGGAGATCGCCAACCAGGAAACCCAGGTCCTGATGCTGATGCTGGGCCGGATCGACGTGGCGCTGATGGACGAGAGTATCTTCCGTTTCTACCGCGAGAAGCTGGTCGCCGAGGGTAAGGTCAACCCGACGATCGAGTACCAGGCCTTCAACCTGTTCGAGCCCACTCCCTACAAGACCGCCTTCGTCGATCCCACGGTGCGCGACGATTTCGACCGCGGCCTGGCGGCCATCCGCCGGGATGGGACGTACGACGCCATTTATCGCCGCTATGTCGAGCGATATTTCGAGGTCAAGCGATGAACCACCGCAAGAAACTGTCCTGGCAGTTGCTGCGCTCGGTGCTGTCGATCTATTTTTCCATCACGGTGCTGATCACCCTGACCCAGATGGCCATCGAGTACTCCCACACCCGGGCCATGGTGCAGCAAGAACTGGAAGGCGCCGAGCGAACCTTCTATCCCGCCTTGGCCACCGCGTTGTGGGAACTGAACCGCGAACAGCTGGATGCCCTGATGCGCGGCGTGACCGACCTGCCGCTGATCTCGTCGGTTCGTGTCGCCGCCCAGTCCGGGCCCGAGATCCGGCGCGGCCATGATTCCGGCCTGATCGGGGCCACCATCGAACATGCCTTCGACGTGTCCTATCACTTCTCGGGCGAGGACATTCACTTGGCCCGCGTCACCTTCTCGGCCAGCGATACCGTGGTGCTGCAGCGTCTGCAGGTCGGCTTCCAGATGATCATGATCAGCGCGGTGATCAAAAGCCTGGTGCTGGCGACCCTGTTCGTCCTGGCCTTTCGTCGACGGCTGGGACTGCCGCTGCGCGACCTGACCGAATCGGTCTCGGCCATCGACCTGGATTCGCTGGGCCATCGCCGGGTCGATCTGCGTCAGACCGAGGACAATGAACTGAGCCGCCTGCAGGATGCCTTCAACCGCATGCTGGATACCCTGGATCGCGAGCGGCGGGCCCATGTCGAGACCCTGACCGCGGTCAACCACAGCCTGGAGGACCAGGTCCGCAGCCGGACCCTGGCCCTGGAGCAGGCAAACCAGCGCCTGGAGCTCCTGGCCCGCACCGATCCGCTGACCGGGCTGGCGAACCGCCGCCATTTCATGGAGCGTCTGGCGGTGGACATCATGCGCGCCCAGCGGACCGGGGCGCCGCTCACTGTGCTGGCGGTGGATCTCGACCATTTCAAACAGGTTAACGATCGCTGGGGGCACGCTGCCGGCGACGACACCTTGGTCAATTTCGCCCGCACCGCGCTGGGCCAGCTGCGGGCGTCGGACATGCTGGCCCGACTGGGTGGCGAGGAATTCGTCATCTCGCTGCCCGACACCCCTTTGCACCAGGCGACCGAGGTGGCGACGCGCATCCTCGAGGCCATCCGCGCCCAGGAGATGGAAACCGAACAAGGCCGATTCCGCTATACGGCCAGCATCGGGGCGACCAGCCTGCGGCAAGACAGCGACGATTGCGATGCGTTGCTGGGCCGTGCCGATGCGGCCATGTACCGCGCCAAGCAGAGCGGCCGCGACCGGATCGAGGCCGAGTAGGGCGGTGACAGCATTTTCACGGCAAGCGTGAACACGCGGACGTCCAAAACGCGAAAAGCCGCGGCGAACCGCGGCTTTCGAGTATCGAGAATTTGGAGCGGGCGAAGGGATTCGAACCCTCGACCCCAACCTTGGCAAACGGCGCATCGCAGCTAACTAATTGATTTACAATGCTGTATTAGCGCTGGAATAAATCCGTTCATGATCCGGTTATAGAGTGCGGCAGGGCGCTTCGGAGTCAGCCAATGGCAGAAGATGTATTTACGCATTCAAATAGTTTATCTCGCACGTGGAGAATTGGTCGAGCTACAAATAATTGTTTACTATTTTACGTATACGCACGGGTGTGGACAGTAATTTAAATATTATTGATTGTTTTTTTTAGTGCTTTTTTATAACTTCAGAAACAGAGCTGTAATTTATATTTTTTCTCTTGCAGTATTTTGACTCCATCCATGCGATTAAATCCTTCGCACCTTTGCTCGCATTGCATGACACGCAGCATCTTGCAATATTGGATTCAGTAATAATTTTGGCATCGTTTATAATATGTTCCCATGATGGTTTATCCCCCCTCTTTAATGGAGGTGTTGAAAATTCAACATTGCAATATACGCAATGCCTATCTCTTTCAATTACCAATAATTCTAGCCATGTTGGTATATTCCATTTGTTCAAAATTGTTCTCCTTGATCAAGCAAATGTATGAAATTTGCTAATGAGCGAGTTCTAACACTACAGCATTATGCCTAAAACGATGCCGTTCGCCAGCCCTGCACCTATGCAAATCAGTCAACACCAATTGGGTGTTGGTGTGCTGGTGAAAAAACCGATCAGCTCACCCGTTTAATGAATGGGCATGACCCCTGCAACGCTCCCAGGAGATCAATCCCGTCCTTACCCTTGGCGAGGATCAAATCGATATCCAGGTTAGTGAATTTCCCCCGAATTTGCTGAAGTGCGGCAAGAACGGCTTCAGTCGGCGGAACGCTGTGAGGTTCAAAGGATTTCTTCATACCATTTTCAAAATTTGCCCGAGAACAAGGAACTCCAGATAATTCAAGAGTAGTGGCAAATTCAGCGTTGGACACATCATCATAATGATAAATCAATCCAGCATTAGAATGACACCACGCAGAGCAAATAGTCTGTCGTAGTCTTTTAATATCTGGATTAGTCTTTTTAAGGTATTTTGATAACTCGACACATAAAGCGGTTTTAACCATAACGTAATTTGCAAACATCTTAAAATCGTCAACGCTTTTCAAGCACGTTGGCGTTGCCTTCGTGTACTCCTCCCAAAGCAATCTGATTCGCTGGAATTCATCGACCGTCTTCCAAGGCTTGGTGCTGAAAACCAGGTGATCGTAGTCGGCTGATGCCCCCACTGCCAAAGGGCATCGCTTCCAGTCGTATTCCATGTTGAGGCGCTTGATCAGGTCCTTCTCAACGAGATCGGCGTCGTACTCCACCATATCCCTTACCCCGGTCTTGATGGCGGAGGTGATCACGGATTCAGGTGTGCGACCGAAGAACAGGTTGGTGATGTAGCGATTTTGCTCCCTGGTGGTGTCATATGCGGAGGGAGTGAAGATCCCTCCCTTGGCGAGAACGACGTTCTCATCGTCCTTACCAACAACCCCCTCCTTCAAAGTGGCTTGTCCTCGAGTGCGCCATCCGAGAGGCTTCCTGACATGGTGCTTGGCTTCAAGGGCGCCAGACTTTCCGGTCAGCCGCTTCCGAGCGTCATTATAGATTGTCAGCAGCTCACCCTGGCAGGCGGCATCAATCTGGTCTTTCGTGGCATTGGTCAGGAACCCATCGGTCGTAGCGCTGAACACACAAACGGATGGCGGGAGGGCGTTAATCACCTCTCCCAGGACGGCTCGGACGAAGGAGGTGATGAATGAAGCGAAGAACGGATTAGTGATTCGGCTCTCGGGAAGCACCTTGGTAGTTTTATCCCGGAGATCATATACCCGTTTTTCCCGTAAACCCTGGGCGGTCTTCCCGTAGGTCGAGTTGCTCAGTTCCTTCCAGAACAGATTGTCCAGCGTGTTCTTAGGGTACTTTCCCCGGTTATCCAGGCATTCCTTGATGAACGGCGTGAATATCGGCTGGTTGCCATCGGTCGGAACAATGACTCCGTAGCGGATGGTGATTTCAGCCCCCAGCTTCCTGGCGAGACAAATCTCGGGAGCCGAGCAGTTGCTCTCCCCCTCAAGGGGGAACACCAAGCCATTATCGGTTCGTACCGGCAGGGTTGGAAATCGGGTATCAGCAGGAAACTTAAAAGTGATAGCAGCGAATCCGAGCGAGGTCGGCGTGAAGTCGTCCAGATTGAACGTTGGCTTATGGGCACCTCGAAAAATCCCGCCCTCCGGCGA
>NZ_CACVCE010000046.1:0-13638 GCF_902729445.1 Magnetospirillum sp. LM-5
TCGCCGGAGGGCGGGATTTTTCGAGGTGCCCATTATTAATTATCGCTCTCACTCGCAGATCTGCGGCAGCAACCAGAGGAAGCCAAAGACTGAGACAAAAAAGCTGCTGCAAGAACTTTCCGCAGCCTAGGGAAAAAATGAGAAGAGCCGTTTGACGGGTGGCTTGGCCGGAGCGGCCTCGATTTTTACCGCCGATTTCAAAATGGCTTCCATGGCGGTGATCCTGATCATGGGAGCCTTGGCGGCCTTGATCAGATGTTCCGTCCAGTCGCGGATATGAAAATCCGGGCTGGCCGCCCATTGGCGCAGCAGATTGGAACTGTCCGGCTGGGTGAAATCACTTTTGGTTAGAATCAGATTCTCACCGTTATGATGGCGCTTCATCAACTCGGGCTGGAAGGTCAAGGCGCGCAGGGAGAGCAGAATCACCAGCATTGAAAAATGGTCAATGGCCGCATGGAAATGCCTGACCTCGCGCCGAGGATGTTGGAAATTGACGCCCCCCAGCATGGTCGAGGGCAGTCCCTTCAAGTCCGGCAGATACATGGAATCATAGTCGATCAATTTCAGGGCGCCGTCCTGGCCGACCAGCACATTATCGTGTTTCAGATCGCCATGGGCAACGCCCCGTTGCAGCAGGTCCAAGCACAGCCGACCCCATGCCCGGGTCAATCCGGCCAGGGCCGGGGCGTTCTCCCGCTGGCACAGTATTTGGGCTGTGGCCCCAAGGCCCCGTCCTTCAACCCAGGGCATGGTCACCACCGCGTAATCGGCGTGGGGCGCGACGCTGGAGGTTACGAAAACCTCCGCAGGGTGGTAATGCAGGGGGACCACATAAGGGCATTGGCCGGTCTGGCAGAACTTGGCCACGGCAGCGTAGCGGCGCGGCAGATCGGAGACCTCGCGGGTGAAGCATTTGACCGCCAGATGCTCCCCCTCCCCCGTCACCATCCGGAACACCCCGGCGAAGTTTCCCGCCAGAAAGACCGGACTGCAGCGGGCATCCAGGTGCGGCCGGACGTCCAGGGTCGCGAAACGCCGTTTGGCATTGGCAATGGCCGCTTTGTAGTCGTTGATCAGGGGAAGCGGCATGACGGATTACCGGGACCGGGCAAAATCGACGTCGATCATGATCAGCGTGCAATCGTCATTGGCCAGCAATCCCTTATCGCAAAGGGAGCGGACGCGACCGGCGAAGGCCTGATCCGATTTGAGGCAATCGCGCAACGCGGCCAGTTCTGCCAAGAGGTCTAAACCCGGCGCAGCACGATGGGCGCGGGCGGCCTGGGCAAGTTTGCTCTCACCGCCCCCCACCAAACGCAAAAACTCTACCGGTAATCCACCCGTCGCTGCGGGGCGGGGCAGAGCTGCCAGGGTCCGCAGCAGCAGATATTGTCCGATCCCGTCCGAAGCCAGCACCACCGTCGCCCGATCCGGCAAGACCATTTCCCCGGCATGGAAGCTGCCATCGCGCGGCAAATCTTTCCAATTGAGCAAGAACGGCGCACGGTCCAGCGCCGACAGGGTGGCGGGGTAGTTGACTGCTAGGACCGGCTGGCGCCCGGTTCGGTCGAACACCATCATCTGGCTGTCGCCATAGCCCATCCATCGCAGCAGGACGCGGCCCTGGCGATAGGCCAGCCAAGCGGCCACCAGTGTGGCGAACGATCCTTCCCGGATGAACTTGCTGTGCCGGGCGGGGGTCAACTTGGACAGGGCGGCGTATTCTGAGCGAAAGCCCAGGCAGAATCCGTCCATCCACTGGCTTAGCGTCTTGACGCCCGCGATGGGGGTCTTGGGCAGACGGGTCACCAGCGTCTCGGCCCAGGGACCGCAAAACAGCCCTGCCCCGCCGGCCCCGTCCGAGACGGCCGCCAGCAGGCCGTCGGGAATCCGGGCCAACCGCAGCCGATCTTCGTTCTGCCGCCATCGCAGCGCGTCGCCGTCGGCGTAGCTGTCATTGCGAGGCTTGACGATCGAGCGGCCCTGGGCCGTCCAGGTGAGCATCGGGGAGGCGCGCCGGATCAAGAACGAATCAGCCCTGATCGCCATATTCGATCCGCACCGACGGCTCCTCCAGCACGAAGGATTCCTCGATCATGGCCCCGGTGTCGATTCCCGGCGGCGTGAAGGTCTCCATGGCCGCCGACAGACCGATGGCCTGGCGGGTGCCAATATCCAGCAGCTTCAGCAGCGCCACGGCATCGGCGTTAAAAGCCATACCCTTGATGGAGGGAGTACGGCCGGGGTCGCGGTCGAAAACCTCGCAGATGACGGCGCGGTGCCGGTTGGACAACTCGCTCGACATCTCGAACAGCAGCTTGGCATAGGGATCCCGGGGCAATTCCGCCACCGATGCGGGGAAGACCACCGAGGCATCCGTCCCGCCGGCGATATGGCAGTTGATGAGCAGGACATTGCCGTCGCTGGTCTTCAGCCCAGTCAGCTTGCGCGCCGTGGCCAGAAGCTCGGCATCGCTGTTAACGTCATTGGCCATGCCGTCGGTGATGTTGATGACCATCGGGGGAAACGAATCCGGGTTGTCGCGGACCCATTCCGCCAATGTGGCATGGGCCAGGCTGAAGGCGGCATTCATGGGTGTGCTGTCCACTCCGACCGGATCTATCCAGCGCGACAGGGTGATGCGCTCGATCAGCACCTGCCCCCTCATCTCGGTCTCGATCTCCACGTCCTCCATTTCGGCCTTGGCCGCCACTTCCGGGATGGGAACCAGCCGACGGCCCGCCAGATCGCCACGCCAGCAAAATTCCGGTCGATTGGTGCGGCCGTAGCCGATGATTCCGATATCGAAATAGTCGCGCACGCCTTCATCGCGCATGCAGCGATTGACCAGTTCCTCCAGAGTACCATTCAAGGCATTGGCCACCACCTCGGCACGGCTGACCATCTTCCCCGACCGACCGGGACCGAAGGGCTTGTTCATGGATCGGGACTGATCGACCATGAACAGGAAGACCCCCTTGCACTCCCTGCTGATTTCCTGGGAATAGCTCATGCTCGCCTCCTGGCCACCGATCATCATCGCCAGCCTCATGGACCGGACAAACTCTGCTTTCGGGCGATACCATAATGCCACACTGATGTACACAGCCATGTTCAACAATGCAGGATCGTGACGGCAAAGCATAGGATGGCGATAATCACACGCAATTTCATTTATTGACGCGGGAACGCCTTAGCCATATCAATGGATTGTTTCGAAGGTATCCCAGTGTTCGCTTTACTGTTAGGATAAGGGGAACGCCTGCGGGGCGGGGCATTGGGGTGGCGATTGCGGCCATCATCGGAGATAGCCTTATGTGGATGGGGTTTAACAAAGCGGCCTTTGGCAAGTTGAATTCCGCTTCCCGCGCGGCCCTGGTCGGCGCGGTCGTTTGGTCTGCCCTGTCCGTCATTTATCTGACCGTTTTTATTGGTTGGAATAATCTATTCACCATACTTCCCCATGAATTTTTCATCGTGCTGCTGTCCATCGCCTTGCCGATCGGGCTGACCATTCTGCTTCTCATGCTCTCGCGGATCGTGAAAAGCGTGGACAGCTTGAAATCCGAGGTGACCGCCCTGTCCCGGAGCGATGTATCCTCCGAAAGCTCGGTGATCAGGCTGGCGGACCTGTTCCGCGAACATCGCGAGGCGATTGCCGCCCAGGTTGCGGCTCAGGTGGAGACGACCGCCCAGTTTGTCCAGATCGGCCGCGCCCTTGCCGCGCCGGCATCCGGCGCCACCGATGACGCCATGACCTTGCTGGCCCAGTTGTTCCGCGAGCATCGCGAGGCGGTGGCCACCCAGTTGGAGGCCCAGGTGGAGGCGACGGCCCAGCTGGTGCAGGTGACCCGCGACAGCCGCGACGGGATCGTCGATGAGCTGCGGTCGCAGCGGGCGCTGTCGCAAGAGATCACCCAGGAGCTGTCCCAAATCGCCCAAAGCCGCAGCGTCGCGCCGATGGCCGCCGCCCCCGGCCTCGACCCGTCGCAGCGGATCGATCGCATGCGGGCCTTGGCGGAAGTCCTGGGGCTGGCCCTCAACGATCTTTCCATGACCGCAACCCAGGTATTGACCGAGCATCTGAACGCCGCCCTTGGCGACCGGGACGGAACGCGGAAATTCATATCGACCCTGACCAACGCCTATTTCGCCGGAGACAAGAACGTCTTCTTCCGCAGCCTGGTTCAAGAAGCCGTCAACCGGTCGGAGCAACTGCGCCAATGTGCCGCGGATACGGAAAGCATCCGCCAGCAGATATCCAAGATATTGCGCGAGGCCCGCGAGATCCGCTCCCTGGTGGCCGCCTGCGATCCCAACGACCTCGTCCGCATCGTCTTCGAGGATGGCGAATTGTGGGCTTTGGAAAAGGCGCTGACCGAACACTTCCTGATCGACGGAACCCCCATCCGGACGGAGCCTGCGCCCAGTTCCGGCACCGGCTGACCGGCCATGGTCATTTCATTCCGAAGCAGGATATGAGAAACTTCCCCGCGATAGTCTGGAGCTGTTCTGATGAATGGCCACCCCCAACACCAGAGCACAACCGGTTGAACACTTTGCCGTCGATCGAGTCCCAGTGAGCACAAAGACCGTTGCACATCCCGACATCGCGGTTTGGATCATGGCGCTGGGCATTGCCTTCAGCATGGCCCTGGTCCTGACCGCCGTGTTCAACGCCAATCCCTGGGAAGATCACACCTACGATCTGGCCCCGCCCATCGTCGCCGGAATGCCCGCCCCCCACCGCGACGGCCGCGAGAAGATGGTCTGCTCCAGTTGCCATATCGTCACGCCTCCCGCCACCGGCACCGGACCGGGATCGGGAACCCTGCCCATTGTCCAGGGGACCCCCGCGCCCCATATGGACGGGCGCGAGAAGATGCCCTGCGCCAGTTGCCACACCATCGTGAAGAAGGGCCGCGTTGCCAAGGGTGCCAAGCCCGCGCCGCTTCCGGCCGCGACCATGCAAGGCGTCCCCCTGCCCGAGGCGGTGAGCGTAGCCCTGGCGGTAGCTCCGCCCCCCACGCCCGTTCCTCTCGGCAAGGAAGCGCATGAGCGGATGATGCCTTTCCGCTATCAAGGTAAGATCGTAAGCGTCGCCGGAGCAGGAGCCCGCTCGGTCTGGGGCGACATCTACATTCAGATCAACGACGGTATCAATCCGCCAATCTGGATCGATCTGGCCCCGCGCTGGTACCTTCAGGCCGAGGGCTGCGTGGTTCGCCCCGGCATATTCGTCAAGGGCACTGCCTTCCGCGATCCGACCCGGGCAAGCGCCGGACTGGATTACGCCATGAGCATCATGGTCAACGGAGAAATCTGCGCCTTGCGCGACAACCACGTCAACGGCCTTTGGGCGAATGCGGGGGGCATGGATGCCGAGGAACGGTGAGGCTCCGGCCAAAGGGACGGCGGTCGCCGATTTCGCCCCCACCCAATGGAATATCATCTATCTGCTGATGACCGTGGGCGCCCTGGTGGCGGCGCTGTCCATTTCCATTCAGCCCCTGCTGCTGGACAAGATCTTCGGCATCGCCTTCGAAAAGGAAGGTGCCGTTAACGCCGATATCCAGGTGGTGGCAGAAATCGTCTCCATCGTCTGCGTGGGATGGTTCGGCCTGCTGTCTGATCGAATCGGCCGGGTGCGGATCATCGCCCTGGGCTTCCTGATCGCGGTGGTCGGCGCGGCGATATCGCTGCTCAGCCTGCAGGTGGGACTCGCCTTCGGCGCTGCCGGTCTGGTGCTGTTCTATCTGACCCGGGTGCTGCTGACCGTGGGCGCCGATACTGTCCAGTTGCAGTTGTCCACCCTGGTGGGCGATGTCTCGTCGCGCGCCAACCGGCCGCGCCTCATGGGGAATCTGGTCTTCATGATGGTGTTCGGCGGCACCATGCTGGCCGCCATCGTCATGCAGATGGCCGATTATCCCGGCGGCGTCTTCCTCATCATGTGCCTGCCGCTGCTGGCCGGAATCGCCGGTTTCCAGCTGACACGGCGCAATCTGCGGGACGTGGCCCCGCCCCAGCCGGCCTCGGGAGACGACGAACATCCGCTGCGGCAGGTCTGGACGGTGATCACCAGCGATCCGCGCATGCAGCTGGCCTTCGCCGCCGCCTTCTACACCCGCGCCGACGTGATCATCCTCAGCCTGTTCTTCTCGCTGTGGTGCATTTCCGTTTCCGATCTGGTGGGGGTGACCCGCACCTTCGCCACCGCCCATGCCGCCGTGATGATCGGCCTGCTGGGGCTGGCGGTGCTGGCGGCGGTGCCGCTATGGCGCAGCTTCATAGAACGGCACAGCCGCATTTCCGCCATCGGCGCCAGCCTGTCCCTGGCGGCGCTGGGCTATATCTGGCTGGGCATGTTCGCCAATCCCTTCAACTGGCTGGTGGCGCTGCCGCTGCTGATGGTGGGAATCGGCCATGCGGGATGTTTCGTGACCCTTCAGGTTCTGACCGTGGACGCCTCGCCCAAGCCGATCCTGGGGGCCATGGTGGGAGCCGGTTATCTGGTCGGCGGCCTGGGAACCGTCATGCTGGTCCAAAGCGGCGGCTATTATTTCGACGCCCTCGGCCCCCGCGCCCCGTTCATCTTGATGGGAACGGGCAAGATGCTGGTGACCCTTTACGCCGCCTGGCTGCTGGCCAACGGCATCGACGAAACCTGCGACCATCATCTGAAATCGGCCCGCACCGTGGATTGGAAGCCGCTAGTGTTCCTGACCGCCGCGTTGCCCTTCGTCTGGCTGGTGGGACGCAGCGTCATCGAGGGCTATATCTCCAACGGGTCCCTGGGCGAGGCCCCCGTCGGCTTCGTCAACCGCTATCTCGGCGATTGGGCCTTCACCTTCTTGATTATTTCCCTGGCCATGCGTCCGGTCCAGGAAATCACCGGCATCAAGACCCTGGCCAAATACCGGCGCATGATCGGGCTGTTCGCCTTTTTCTACGCGGTGATGCACGTCTTGGCCTATATCGCCTTGGAATGGGCGCTCAATCTGGGCGACATGATGGGCGACATCTACAAGCGGCCGTTCATCTTGCTCGGTCTGGTGGCGTTCGCGCTGCTGATTCCACTGGCCTTCACCTCGGCCAACAGCCAGATCAAGCGGATCGGCGGCAAGCGCTGGAAGAAACTGCACAGTGCTACTTATGTGATCAACGCCCTGGTGGCGCTCCACTTCATCCTTGCCGCCAATCACGAAAACGGCGAACCCTATGTCTATGCGGCGGCCGTCATCGTTTTGCTGTGGTATCGCTTTCACCAGTGGCGGGGCGGGAACGTGCTGCGCGCCCTGCGGATCGGCTGATGAGGCTGGACACGCGGCGCATGTCTTATCGGCGGTGATGGTGCGATGACGATAGTCCGTCCGAGAATAGTGGTGATCGGCGTCGGCGGAGCCGGCGGCAACGCCGTCAACAACATGATCCAGTCCAAGATCGAGGGTGTGGAATTCATCGTCGCCAATACGGACGCCCAGGCGCTGGGGCTGAGCCTGACCGAGCGACGCATCCAACTCGGCGGCCGGGTTACCCAGGGATTGGGCGCCGGTTCGCGCCCGGACGTGGGCCGCGCCGCCGCGGAAGAAAGTCTCGAAGACATCCAAGACCTGATCGGCGACGCCCATATGGTGTTCATCACCGCCGGCATGGGCGGCGGCACCGGGTCGGGCGCGGCACCGGTCATCGCCAGGGCCGCCCGCGAACAGGGGATCCTTACCATCGGCGTGGTGACCAAGCCGTTCCACTTCGAAGGCAAGCACCGCATGCACACCGCCGATCTCGGCATTGAAGCCCTGCAAGAAGAGCTCGATTCCCTGATCATCATCCCCAATCAGAACCTGTTCCGCGTCGCCACCGAGCGCACCACCTTCGCCGACGCCTTCAAGATGGCCGACGGCGTGCTCAATTCCGGGGTGCGCAGCGTCACCGATCTGGTGGTGATGCCCGGCCTGATCAACCTGGATTTCGCCGATATCCGCATCGTCATGAGCGAAATGGGCAAGGCCATCATGGGCACCGGCGAGGCCGCCGGCGAAAAGCGCGCGATCGACGCCGCCGAGGCCGCCATCTCCAACCCGCTGCTGGGCGACACCTCCATAAAGGGGGCCAAGGGCGTCCTGATCAACATCACCGGCGGCATGGACATGACCTTGTTCGAGGTGGACTCGGCCGCCAACCGCATCCGCGAGGAAGTGGCCGCCGAGGCCAACATCATTTTCGGATCCACCTTCGACGACGCCCTGGCCGGCAAGATGCGGGTTTCGGTGGTAGCCACCGGAATCGCCTGACGCCCCCCCCCGCCGCCCTGCGGCCGATTACGGCATCACTCGCCGCGGGGGGCGAAAATAATCACCAGGGCGCCCGCCAGGCAGAAGGCGGCGCCCAGAACGTCCCACCGGTCCGGCGGGCTCTCTTCCACCGCCCACATCCACACCAACGACGACAAAATGTAGATGCCGCCATAGGCCGCATAGGCGCGACCGGCGAAATCGGCATCGACCCGGGTCAAGGCCCAGGCGAACAGGGCCAGACTGGCCATCCCCGGAGCCAGCCAGAAGGGCGATTTGCCCAGCCGGAGCCAGGCCCAGAACGCGAAGCAACCGCCGATCTCGGCGAAAGCGGCCAGAAGGTATGTCGGAATGGCCCACATCCTGATTTCATCCCCTTTTTCCCGGAAATCATAGCCGGACCACAGCACCGCCCGCCCCCGCAGCAAGCCGGATCAAGGCCGATTGCCATAAGCCGATCGGGAAGCCCCCCCTAAAGCCTTTTACGTCGAATGTGACGCAAAAGGCTTTAATCTTATGTATGCCCTCGCCGGGCGCAAACCTATGGTTTGCTTGGCCGCTCGCTCAATGCTCGCCAAAGCGGTTTGCGCCAGATAAAGCGCAAACCGCTTTAGCAGCAAGACGCCCCGTCGCAGGGATGGACCTCCACCGTGACATGGCTGAGTTCGTGAACCTCGGCCAGCAGCGTCTTGTAATGGCCCGGCTCGCGCGGGGTGCGGGTCACCAGTGAGACGATGGCCCCCCAATGGCCCGGCCCGATCTGCCAGAGATGAAGATCGGACAGCCGGTTGTCGGCATCGCCCTCGATGGCGGCGCGGACTTCCTCCGGCAGCTCCCGGTCGTCGCTGTGATCCAGCAAGACCGAACCGGTCTTGCGCAGCAAGCCCCAGGCCCATTTGCCGATGACGGCGGCCCCGACCAATCCCATCATGGGATCCATCCACCACCACCCCAGATATTTCCCCAGCATCAGGGCGGCGATGGCCAACACCGAGGTGAGGACGTCTGCCAGGACATGGATATAGGCGGCCTGGAGATTGTGGTCGTGATGGTCGCGATGATGGTCGTGATCGTGGTGGTGGCCGCAGTGATCATGGTCGTCGCCGAGGCCGTGTCCGCCCAAGATCCCGGCGCTGACCACGTTGACGACCAACCCAATGACGGCGACCATCAGGGCCTCGTCGAAGGCGATGGCTTGGACCGTCATCAGGCGGTTTGCCGATTCCCACACCATCAGCAGCGCCACCATGCAAAGGATAATGGCGCTGGTAAAGCCGCCCAGCGTCCCGACCTTGCCGGTGCCGAAGGTAAAGCGCTGGTCGTCGGCGTGACTGCGGGCGAAGGCATAGGCGAAGGCGGCGATTCCCAAGGCGCCTGCATGGGTGGACATATGCCAGCCGTCGGCCAGCAGTGCCATGGAGTTGAAGATCGTGCCAGCCGCGATCTCGGCCACCATCATGGCGATGGTCAGAGCCACCACGATCTTGGTCCGGCGTTCGGCGGATGCTTCCAGGCCCGATTGGAAATGGTGGCTGTGTTGCCATGACGACAGATTGTGTACATGCATGATCGCCCCTCCATCCCTAGGCAAGCCTCTGTTTCAAGGTATTCGACGACGAGGATAAGCCCATGCCGTCCTCGGACCTCTGAGTAGCGCCGGCCTTCAGCAAGCGCAATCCATTGAAGGCCACCAGAAGGGCCGCTCCCATATCCGCCGCGATGGCTCCCCACAGGGTCGCGATGTCCAAAATCGCCAGCACCATGAACACCGCCTTCAGGGTGATGGCGAAACCGATATTCTGGCGGATGACCGTCATCATCCGGCGGGAATGGCCGATGAGCCAGGCCAACCTGGTCAGATCGTCGGACATCAGCGCCAGATCCGAGGTTTCGATGGCGGTATCGGTTCCGGCGGCCCCCATGGCGATGCCCAGGGACGACCGGGCCATGGCGGGGGCGTCGTTGACTCCGTCTCCCACCATGGCGACGGTTCCGAATTGCCGGGCGAGATCATCCATGGCCTCGCTTTTGTCCTCGGGCAGCAGTTCCGCCAGGACGAGATCGAAGCCCAGGGCAGCGGCCACCCGCTCTCCGGTGGCGGCGTTGTCTCCGGTCAGCATGATCAGTTTGCCCACCCCGGCCCGGCGTAGGCCCGCCAGCGCCGTCGCGGCTTCCGGACGAATGGGATCGGACAGGGCGATCAGCCCGCGTACCCCGGCGGCATCCCCCACCGCCACCACCGACCGCCCCCCTTCCGCCAAGGCCAGGGCCGCCTCGCGCACGGCAGGCGTCTCGGCACCCCGCTCCATCGCGTAACGATGGGAGCCCAGCCACACCGCCTCGCCGTCGACGACCCCGCACATCCCCTTGCCGGGCAGGGACTGGACGGATTCGGCCGGAGGCGGAGCAATGCCCCCGGCGGCGGCGTGATCGAGGATGGCCCGGCCCAGCGGGTGGGTGCTGCGCGCCTCCAGCGCCGCCGCAAGCCGCAAGATGCGGCCCTCGTCGCCGCCGTCCAGCGCCATCACCCGTTCGACACCGGGGCGGCCCAAAGTCACGGTTCCCGTCTTGTCGAAGGCGATGGCGGACAGCCGCGACGCCGTTTCAAGATATTCCCCGCCCTTGACCAGCACACCGGCCCGCGCCGCCGAGGCCATGGCGGCCACCACCGTCAGCGGCGTCGAGATCACCAGGGCGCAGGGGCATGAAATGACCAGCAACACCAAGGAGCGGTAGATCCATTCGGACCAGTCCAGGCCGAGCGCCAGCGGCGGCAGCACCGCCACCGCCACGGCACCGGCCAGGACGACGGGGGTATAGATCGCGGCGAAGCGATCGACCCAGCGCTCCACCTTGGATCGCTTGCCCTGGGCCTCCTCCACCAGCCGGGCCACCTTGGCCAGGGTAGTTTCACCGGCCGGTTTAAGGTTTTGCACCTCCAAGACGCCGTCGGCATTGATGGTGCCCGCGAAAACCTCCGTGCCCACGCTTTTCAGCACCGGCACGCTTTCCCCGGTGATCGGCGCCTGATCCACCATGCTTTCGCCCACCAGGACGCGGCCGTCCAGGGGAATGCGTTCACCCGGCAGCACGACGAAGACGGCCCCCACGGGTACATCCTCTGGCGCCGCCAGGGATTCGGCTCCGTCGGTTCCCTTTACCCGCGCCATGGGCGGGGTGAGTTCCATCAGCGAGGCGATAGCCCGGCGAGCGCGCTCGGCGCTCCAGCTCTCCAGCGCCAGGGACAGCGCGAACAGCGCCGAAACGGTAGCCGCCTCCATCCAGTCCCCCAGTGCCATGGCACCGAAGACCGCGACACTCATCAACAAATTCATGTCCGGCCGCAGCGAGCGAAAGGCATGCAGTGCCTTGGGCAGCACCATCCACAAGCCCACCGCCACGGCCACGGCCTCGGCGATCTGGGCGGGGAGCGGCACTTTGACCGCCTGGTCGAGAATCAGCCCCAGCAGCGCGGCGCCGCCGCTGAGCCCCGCCAGAACCGCCTGAAGCAACCGGCGCGAGGAATTGGCCTTGTCGCGCTCGGCCACGCTGGTGCGTTCCCACGGCTCCGCCCTCATTCCCGTGCGCGAAACGGCGGCGATCACCGCGTCGGCGTCGATATCGGCCCGGACAATCATCTTGCCGTTGAGCAGATCGAAGCTCAGGCGCTCGTCCCCTCCGGCCAGCGGGCCGACGGCCGCCTTCAGCGTCCGCATCTCCTCGACGCAGCACATGCCGGTGATGCGGAAGGCCCGGGACTTACCCGGCCGAGGCGGCTGGAGCGCCGCAGTGGGAAGAGCCGCTGACGCGCCCCCGCCGCAACATTTGCTGGTGCAGCAAGATTTGGCTTCCGACATGACCCGAACTCCTTCGACGCGGCCCGTGATCGCGCTGGACAATCACCCGATTCAAGTGGAGCATGGACCCTGGAGCCACTACAGAGTCAACGGAAAATCATGACGCTTCAGCCCTTCAATATCGGCGGCCTCAGCCGGCAGACCGGCGTCAACATCGAAACCATCCGCTACTACGAGAAGATCGGGATGCTGCCGCCGCCGGCACGAAGCCAGGGCGGATTTCGGCAATATGAGGACCACCATATTCAGCGGCTCCGCTTCATTCGCCGGGGCCGCGATCTGGGCTTTTCCATCGATTCCATCCGTGCCCTGCTGACTCTGGCCGAACGACCCGATTCCCCGTGCGAAGGCGCCGATCAGATGGTTCTCCTCCATCTTGACGAGGTGGAACGCAAAATTGCCGACCTCACCCTTTTGCGCGACGAATTGCGGAAGATGAAGAATTGCTGCGGACAGGTGGTCGCCCAATGCCAGATCATCGGCTCGCTGACCGCCCCCGGCTCCGCACAGCAGGACGCTATATGACCGCGACGGCAGCGAAACGCGCGGTTGCGCTCTCGCGCTTTGCCAACCTCTCCCTTGATGGTACCTTTCCCCCTGAACCGGCAGGAAAAATCGGATGAGACGGCCATGATTTCTCGAATCGAACAACGTTGCATCGACAAGAACATGAAAATGACCGGCCAGCGCCGGGTCATCGCCCGCGTCCTGTCCGAGTCCTCCGACCATCCGGATGTGGAGGAAGTCTACCGCCGGGCGGCCGAGATCGATCCCCATATCAGCATCGCCACGGTCTATCGCACCGTGCGGCTGTTCGAGGAAACCGCCATCTTGAAGCAGCACGATTTCGGCGACGGCCGCGCCCGCTACGAAGAAGCTGACGGTGATCACCACGATCACCTGATCGACCTGAAAACCGGCAAGATCATCGAATTCTCCAGCGAGGAGATCGAATCCCTGCAAAAGGAAATCGCCACGCGCTACGGCTACCGGGTCGTGGGCCACCGCCTGGAGCTGTTCGGAGTTCCGCTGGCCGCCGACGAAACCGCCGACTGAGGCGGGCGCCCCCCCAAGCGGCACGGCAATCCGCGCGGCTCATCGGGGGCGATGCGAATACACATTGACAATGAGTGGCAATTGCGGCTTTCTGTAGATGCGATTTGTTCGCAATCACAGCCGAGGAGATGCCCCATGAGCCGTCAAGCCGCCACCTTCTCTCCTTCCGCCGGGTCCCGCGCGGTCGTTCGTTCCACCGTCGCCGGTGCCGGTGGCGCCGTGGCGGCGGGAACCGCCAAGGCCGCGGGCTTCCTGACCATGGGCAAGATGGCCGGTGTCGGCTTGGGCGCCCTAGCCGGCGGTCCGCTGGGCGCCGCCGTCGCCGTCGGCTTGATGGCCGGTCTGATCTACGGATCCGCCGCCGCCCGTCACCGTCGGGTCTGAACCCCTTCCGATGGAACTAAACTGCCCGCCGCCCATGGCGCGGG
>NZ_CACVCE010000047.1:0-13538 GCF_902729445.1 Magnetospirillum sp. LM-5
GGGAAAAAGCGAAACGCCCGGATCGAGGGTTCGATCCGGGCGCAGGTGAGGCGGTGACGAAATCGCTTATAGCGCGGCTACGGCGAAGCCGTCAATCATGTTTTGTTCTGGTTGCCGGCGCGGAACCAAGCCGGCCGGCCGGTCAGCCCAGGGCTTCGCCCCGGGCCGCCTTGCTTAGCAGGGCGACGGTGTTGTCGATCCCGTAAAGCTTGATGAAGCTGCCCATGCGCGGGCCCTGGTCCTGGCCCAGAAGCACCTCGTAGCAGGCCTTGAACCATGCCTTCAGTTCCGGGAAGGCGTCGCGCTTGCCCACCGTGTAGACCGCGTTCTGGATGTCCTCGGCGCTGGCGTCGGCGGCCAGGGCCTTCAGGGCCGCCTCCAGGTCGGCGAAGGCGGCGGCCTCGTCGGCGGTGGCCAGGCGATAGGTCTTGGTCGGCTTGACGAAATCGCGGTAATAGGCGACGGCGCCATCGACCAGACGGTCGAGGATGGGCGCGGTGGCCGGGCTGGCGCCCGGGGCATAGCGCTGGATGAAGCCCCACAGCACCGCCTTGTCCTCGGAATTGCACACGCTCGCCAGGTTCAAGAGGATCGAGAAGGTGAGGTGGGTGTTCTCGTGCGGGGGCTGGCCGTCGTGGATGTGCCAGGCCGGGCTGTCCAGGCGCTTTTGCGTCTCGTCGGTCTCGAACTTGGCGAGATAGGTCAGCCAGTCATCGACCGAGCGCGGGATGACGTCGAAATAAAGCCGCTTGGCCGCCTTGGGCTTCTGGTACATGAACAGGGCCAGGCTTTCGTGGGGGGCGTATTTCAGCCAATCCTCGACCGCCAGACCGTTGCCCTTGGACTTGGAGATCTTCTGGCCCTGGTCGTCCAGGAACAGTTCGTAGGTCAGGTTCATCGGCGGCTTGCCGCCCAGGATGCGGCAGATCTTCGACGACAGCTCCAAGGACGGGATCAGGTCCTTGCCGCTCATCTCGTAATCGACGCCCAGCGCGGTCCAGCGCATGGCCCAATCGGCCTTCCACTGCATCTTGCAGGCGCCGCCGGTGACCGGAGTCTCGACCTTCTTGCCGTCTTCCCTTTGATAGACGATGGTGCCGGCGGCGACGTTTCGTTCGATCACCGGGACCTGCAGCACGATGCCGGTTTCCGGGCAGACCGGCAGGAAGGGGGAATAGGTCTTGCGCCGTTCCTCGCCCAGGGTCGGCAGCACGACGTTGATCACTTCGTCGTAATGGGCCAGCACCCTCAGCAGGGCGTCGTCGAAGCGGCCCGAACGGTACCAGTCGGTGGCCGACTGGAACTCGTAATCGAAGCCGAAGCGGTCCAGGAACGAGCGCAGCCGGGCATTGTTGTGATGCCCGAAGCTTTCATGGGTGCCGAACGGGTCGGGGATGGCGGTCAGCGGCTTGCCCAGGTGCGGATGGATCATGTCCTGGTTGGGGATGTTGTCGGGGACCTTGCGCAGGCCGTCCATGTCGTCGGAAAAGGCGAACAGGCGGGTGGGCAGGTCGGGCGCGATGACCTTCAGCGCGTTCCGGACCATGGTGGTGCGCACCACCTCGCCGAAGGTGCCGATATGGGGCAGGCCCGACGGGCCGTAGCCGGTCTCGAACAGCACATAGCCCTTGTCCGGGACGGTGCCTTTCAGGCGATCATCCAGCAGGGCGCGGGCCTCCTGGAACGGCCAGGCGGTGGACGAGCGGGCGAGCTGGGACAAGTCGGACATGGGCATGCATCCTGGTAAGAAGAACCCGAGAACCTAAGCTTGCCGCGCCGCAAGGTCAATGCGAAGGGCGCGCGGCGATGCTATCTTGGGGCCGAATTCGCACACGAGGATCACGATGACCACCTGCCCCTGCGGCCTGCCCAAGGCCTTCGACGAATGCTGCGGCCCGATCATCCAGGGCAGCTCGGCCGCGACGCCCGAGGCCCTGATGCGGGCCCGCTACACCGCCTTCGTCCGCCGTGACATGGATTTCCTTGCGCGGACCCTGGCGCCCGAGAAGCAGGCCGAGTTCGACAAGGCCGAAGTCGCCGCTTCATCCGAGGGGTTGAGCGGGCTGGGACTCGAGGTGCGCGCCACCTATGGCGGGGCCGAGGGCGACGATACCGGCGGCGTCGAGTACGTCGCCCGCTTCAAAGTCCGCGGCCAGGTCCACGCCCACCACGAACTGGCGAGCTTTCGGCGGGAAAATGGGTGCTGGCTTTATGCCGACGGCCAGATGAACCCGAAATCCTCGCCGGTCCAGGCGGCCAAGGTCGGCCGCAACGATCCGTGCCCGTGCGGGTCGGGCAAGAAGTACAAGAAGTGCTGCGGTGGCTGACCGGCATTTCGCCTGCACCGCCTGCGGCAAATGCTGCACCGGCCGGCTGGCGCTGACCATCCCAGACGCCCTGGCACATGCCGATTTGTTCCCGCTGGCGGTGTCCTTCAGCCCGGTCAAGCCGGGCGCCAAGGCCTTTGCCGCCACCAAGCGCTTGGGGGTGACCGTCGATCTGGGGCGCAAGAAGGAACTGGCGGTGCGCGTCACCCCGGTCGCCTTCATCCCGCCCGCCATGGAATGCCCGGCCTTGGGCAGCGACGGATTGTGCACCATCCACGCGACCAAGCCGCTACGCTGCAAGGCGATGCCGTTCCTGGCCTGGCGCGAAGAAGGCGACCAGGACCACTTGCTGGTGCCGCGCCCGGGCTGGGCGTGCGACGTGTCGGCGGCGGCTCCGTTGGTCTATGAAGGCAAGCGCATCGCCCAGCGCGAGGATTTCGAGGCGGAACTGGCGGCGATCCAGGCCGACGGGCCGGTGCTTCGCCGTTACGCGGAACAGATGCTGCCGATCACGCCGGGACTGCTGGACGGATTGGTCAAGCTGGCGGCCAAGCCGATGGGTGGCGACATGGTGCTGGGTTTCGCCACGCTTCTGAAGCGCCTGCCCGAGGTGGACAAGCAGGCGGTGGCGGCGGCGCAGGCGCCGGTGCTGGCCCAGTGGGCCGAGCGCACGCAAGGTGACGACCGGGCGCGGTTCCAGATGTTCGCCGCCGAGATGGGGCGGATGATCTCAGTTTAACCACTTCCTCGGGTTGGTGATTGCCTCTTCATGTGCTATTCCCAGAGTCGAACCCATCGGAATTGTCCCGTATGCTAGAGCGCATCAAAATACAACGGTTCAAATCGCTGAAGGGTGAAGAGCTTCACTTCGGGCGGGTGAATCTTTTCATCGGTGGCAATGGTGCCGGCAAGTCGAACATCTTGGAAGCAATCGGTCTGATCGCTGCGGCGCTCAATCGAGGAGTCCAAGATTCCGAGCTTTCGCGTAAAGGTGTGCGCCTGACGCCGCCCGCAATGATGAAATCTGCGTTCAAGAACTCCGATCTGCCGCCGACCTTGCGACTGGAAGCCGAGTTTACTGGTGAGGTTGAGTACGCGTTGGAGCTGTCGGCCAGTGATCGTCACACTGCCCTTGAGACCTTTTCGGAAAAGGGCAAGGTCGAAGGGCATCAGGTTTTCGGGCGCAGCAGGAACGGTCCAACCGTTATGGGGAAGAGGATTGCCCGCACTCTAGACCTTCATCGGAGCATCTGGGACCAGACCCGCAGCGCGTTTGATTTTCCGCGGCCCATGCAGGACGAGTTCGATGCCCTGTCGCGTTATGCGATATACGCGCCGCAAACTGAGTTCTTGCGTGAAACCCAGACCGGCATCGTCGAGTCGCCGCCGGTTGGATTGCATGGTGAGGGGCTTGGCGCGGCCGTCGATTCGTTGCTGGTACAATATCACGAAGGTAGCGTCCAAGCACGGGAGGCCATGAACCTTGTTTGGTTGCCTGGCTGGACGTCATCTGTCGGGGTTGAAGCGCTTAATGCTCGCCAGCGCTCGACTAAGGTCGTGCCCAATGCAGGTCGTAGTCTGTTTTTCACCGACAAATTCATGAATATGCGCCGGAACAAGTTGTCGGCCTATGATTCCAGTGAAGGCACGCTTTATCTTCTGTTTATTGCCGTCTTGCTGGGGCATTCCGAGGCGCCTCCGATCTTCGCGCTAGATAGCTTTGATAACGCCCTTAACCCGGCCCTGACCAAGAGTCTGATCAAGGCGGTGGTCGATGGTGCCAAGCGTAAGGTGGAGTCGGGGCTGGCCATCGGGCCGTCGCAGGTGTTCCTGACCAGTCATAATCCGACATCCTTGGATGCCTTCGACCTGTTCGACGACGACCAACGGGTTTTTGTGGTTCAGCGCAACGAGAAGGGCCATACGGTGGCCACCCGGCTTCAGCCTGCGTCGGGGATGTCTCGAGAAGACTGGGCTCGCGCTTTTGAAGGGCGCAAGCTCAGCCAGATGTGGATTGATGGCGATATTCGCGGTGCCCTGGGGGTACAGGCGCCTGCGCTATGAGCAAGACCAGATTGCGCATCGGGATCATCTGCGAGGGACCAACGGATTTCGTCGTGATTCGCGCCTTCGTCGGTGCCAGCCTGACGGCAGAGGGTGTAGACGCTGAGATCATCGACATCCAACCCGAGATGGATGGCAAGGCTGCCGGGGCTCATGCCGGCTGGGGCAATATCGAGCAGTGGCTATTGAGAAACCCACCGGACCGGCGGGTGAGGGAGTTTTTGCGTGGCGGGTTGTTCATGCATGATCTGCACGCCAAGGCGTGCGACGTCATGCTCATCCAGATGGACGCGGATATCCTTGATGAGCCCGGTTTTCAGACCAGAATGTTTCATGCGCATGGTATGACCGTAATCCCGCCCGCCGAACCGGCTGACCGCGGAGCTGTCGTGTGTAACATCCTCGCCCGTTGGGCCCGGTTGGACGCGTGCAGTGACGCAGACACCCGCCGTCATCTTCTGGTTCCTGCAGTGGAATCAACCGAAACCTGGTGTCTGGCCGCGTTTCGAGATCATCCTGACAATGTCGAACGATTGCGCGGAGACGAACTGAACCGGGCATTCATGGATGCGGTCTTGCTTTCCGAACGACGGCCGACGGGCATTGCGACTGAGATCGACAAAGATCCGAAGCGCCGCGAGAAGTTCTGTCGCCTCCACGCTCAGGGTCATGGGCGTTTGAGGCGGCAGTGCGGTCACTTCGACCAAGCTGTTGTGGCGCTCGTCAACCACAATGGGGCTGGCGAATCAGTGTAGCTCGGCCCGGATCTTCTGGCGCAGCACGTCGATGGGGACCAGGTCCTCGCCCTGGCGCAGGTGCCAGAAGGTCCAGCCGTTGCAGGCAGGCGCGTTCTGCACCAGGGCGCCGACCTTGTGGATCGAGCCGCGATGGTCGGCGCTGATCAAGGTGCCGTCGGCCCGGACCTTGGCGGTCAGGGTGTCCTTGCCGTTGCCGTAAAGAATGGTGCCGGGCTCCAGCAGGCCGCGTTCGACCACCGTGCCGAACGGGATGCGCGGTTCCGACTTCTTCGACGGCGTCGCCAGCAACGACAATTCGCTGACGGCACGGGTTTTGGCGATGCGGTCCTTGGCGGCGGCGATATAATCGGGGTCGCGTTCCAGGCCGATGAAGTGACGCTTCAGCTTCTTGGCCACCGCGCCGGTGGTGCCGGTGCCGAAGAACGGGTCCAGCACCACGTCGCCCGGCTTGGTGGTCGCCATCAACACCCGGTACAGCAGCATCTCGGGCTTCTGGGTCGGATGGACCTTGGCCCCGTTATCCTTCAGCCGCTCCGAGCCAGTGCACAAAGGAATGGTCCAGTCCGACCGCATCTGCAGGTCGTCGTTCAGGGCCTTCATGGCGTCGTAATTGAAGGTGTAGCGGCTTTCCGCCGACTTGGCGCACCAGATCAACGTCTCGTGGGCGTTGGTGAAGCGGGTGCCGCGGAAATTGGGCATCGGGTTGGACTTGCGCCAGACGATGTCGTTCAGCATCCAGAAGCCCAGATCCTGCAGGGCGGCGCCGACCCGGAAGATGTTGTGATAGCTGCCGATCACCCACAAGGCGCCGTCATCCTTCAAGAGGCGGCGCGCGGCGGCCAGCCAGCGACGGGTGAAGTCGTCGTAATCCTTGAAACTGGCGAAGCGGTCCCAGTCGTCATCGACCCCGTCGACACGGCTGTTGTTGGGGCGCAGCAACTCGCCCCCCAGCTGCAGGTTGTAGGGCGGGTCGGCGAAAACCAGGTCCACCGATTTGGCGGGCAGGGCTTCCATCTGGGCGATGCAATCGCCCTCGAGGATGGTGTCGAGTGGCAGAGACATTCGGCCAATTTGAGTCAAATGGCAGAGTCTGTCAAGAACCCGTTGGAATCAATAAATAATTAAGATTTGCAGGGCGGCGGCCTGCCGGTTCCAGGCGTCACCCCTCTGGGACATGGGCTTTGGCCTCATAATAGTCTTGGCCTTGCGGCACTTCAGCCAGCACACTGCCTTGGGCGGTGCCATTCCATGTGGGTGGTTCTGGGAAGAGCACGGCCGTGGTCGGCTGGGTGAGGCGGGTGTACGCCGAGTCCACCACCCACTTTTTGTTCGACTTCTCCTGCTCGTCCGGTAACTTCGCTCTGCCGCGAACCGACCAGCCCACTTTGGCCAGAGGCACCCATTGAGCATCGGTCTCGTGGGCGCGATACATCAAATAGGCAACGAACATGTCGTCCAGGGTGAAAGACCTGATTTCGATCTTTTTCTCTCCTTGCTTCCAGTAGCGGACGAGGTAAATCGAGGGGCTGTCTTGCAGCGTCACGGAGCACGTGGTCCCCGGCAGAACGTCTCGCATCAGCGGCGCGATCGTCACCCCACTCAGGTCGTCCAGTCTGTTTCCGGCGAAATCGGCGATGTATTGAACAGTGCCGTTCGACAAATCGGCGTACCGCCGGCTGCTGGTGACGAGCTGGAGGATGCCGAAATCACCGGCGACGGTGCCGCTGTTGACGATATCGCCGAAGCCGATAGTCGATTGGGACCCGTTCTCCTTCTCGAAGGCAAGGTAGCCATTCACGACGACGGGGGGATAGACATTCCCGGTTAACTTCTTGAACTGGCTGGCGCGAACGGCGATGTCGCATCCAACCTTGACCGCCTCCTGGGCGTAGGCGGTGCAGCCGGTGCCGGTCATGGAAAACTGCCCCGGCCCTTCCGACACGGGTGAAAAAACGACCGGGTTGGCCGCGAGGTTGATGTCGGCGGTGAAGCTGCCGCGTTGAGTATTGTTGCACGAGGTGGTGTCAACGGTCCTCAGTCCGGTGATCGTGGAGTGGGTGTTGACTAGGTTTTGCCGGCACAGAATGCGGCCCCACTGGTCCGTAACTTCGATCTCCCCTTGGAGGCGAAGCCGCGAGCCGATGTTGACGGTTATGACCTCGTTGGTCGGGACGGCGGTGAAGCCGGAATCGCCTTGAACGAATTTCGCGAGAAGCATCGCCACCCCATCCAGTTGAGTTTGATGGCGTGAAGCTTTCAACCAAATTGTGCATGAGTCAAACTAATTCTCCTTTTGGGAGAGATTTCTGGCGACCCGAATCTCCAGAGATCAGTTTGACCGGGACGGTGCCGCCGCGTATTCACCCAGGAAGGCCAGCACATCGCCGCACGGCATGGGGCGAGCGATCAGGTATCCCTGGGCCTCGTCGCATTCCTGGTCGCGCAGGATCGAGCGCTGGCTGGTCATCTCGACGCCTTCCGCCACCACCGACAGGTCCAGGCTGTGGGCCAGGCCGACGATGGTCTGGACCAGCATGGTGTCGCGGCTGTCGGTGCCGATGTCGCGCACGAACGAGCGGTCGATCTTGACCGATCCGACCGGCAATTGCTTGAGGTAGGACAAGGACGAATAACCGGTGCCGAAATCGTCGATGGCCAGGCTGACCCCCAGGGCGGCCAGGCGCTCCAACGCCTCGATGCCGCCGCTGCCCAGTTCCATGGCGAAGCTTTCGGTGATTTCCAGGACGATCAGTTCGGCGGGGAAGCCGCTGGCATCGATGACGGAACGGATGGATTCGACCAGCTCGAGCGATTTCAGATCCAGGCTGGACAGGTTGACCGCCATGGTGACGCGGTGCCCGGCTTCCAGGCAGGCCTTGCCCATGGCGCAGGCCTGCTCCAGCACCAGCATGTCGATCTGGGTGATCAGGCCCAGTTCCTCGGCCAGCGGCACGAAATCGGCCGGCGAGATCAGGCCCAGTTCGGGATGCGGCCAGCGCACCAAAGCCTCGAAGCCGGCGACCGAGCCGTGCTTCAGCGATTGCTTGGGCTGGTAATAGACCTGGAAGACCCGGTCGGCGATGGCGGTGCGCAGGCCGGCTTCCAGTTCCAGCCGGCGTTCCTGACGTTGGGTCATGTCCGACGAATAGAAGCGGAAACGGCCCTTGCCCTCGGCCTTGGCCTGGTACATGGCGGTATCGGCGTGCTGCAGCAGGCTGGCGGCATCCTCGCCGTCGTCGGGATAGAAGCCGATGCCGATGCTGGCCCCGACGAAAATGTCGCGGCCGTTCAGCACGATGGGGGCTTGCAGCGCGTTCAACAGCTTCTCGGCGACCATCACCGCGTCCTCGGAATCGGCGACGCGTTCGAGAATCAGGGCGAATTCGTCGCCGCCCAGGCGCGACACCGTGTCGGCGCCGCGCACCGAGCTGCGCAGGCGCCGGGCCACTTCGACCAGCAATTCGTCGCCGGCACGGTGGCCCAGCGTGTCGTTGACCTTCTTGAACCCGTCCAGATCGACGAACAACACCGCCAGCTTGCGGTCGTCACGGGCGGCGAAGGCCAGGGCGTGGGTCAGGCGGTCGTGGAACAAGGCGCGGTTGGGCAGGTCGGTCAGCGGATCGAAATGGGCCAGGTGCTGGATATGCTTCTGGGCTTCCAACTGCTCGGTGATGTCGCGGAAGCTGGCGACGTAATGCCGGGGCTGTTTGGCGTCGGGCTCGGCGACGGCGGCGATGGTTTCCCAGGCGGCGAAGATGCTGCCGTCCTTGCGGCGGTTCATGATCTCGCCCTGCCAGCGGCCGTGTTCGTTCAATTCCTGCCACATGGCGGCATAGAAGCCATCGTCGTGGTGGTAGGACCGCAGCAGGTTGGCCTTGTGGCCGACCGCCTCGCTGGCATCGTAGCCGGTCAATTGGGTGAAGGCCGGGTTGACCCGCAAGATGGTGCCGTCGGCATTGGTGATGACCATCGCCTCCAAGGCGTTGCCGAACATCTGGGCGGCCAGCCTGGCCTCGGCGGCCGAGCGGGCCCGCTCGCCCAGTCGGCCGGCGGCGCGGCGCCCGCCCCAGCCGATTCCCAGCAGCCCGACCAGCCAGACACCGGAATGGGTCGCGGCGATGGCGCCGTGGGCGGCCGTCTCGGCGGCGGCGTAGGGGGCCATCGGTACCGACACGCTGACCGCGCCGCGCACCGACCCGTTGGGAAAGCCCAGATGGCCATGACACTTCTGGCAGCTTTCCTGCATGATCATCGGGCGGACCAGGCGCATGTACTGCTCGCCGTCGATGGCGCTGACCTCGACCACTTCCTGGGCCTGGCCCGTCGAGAAGCGGTTGATGGCCTCGGCCTCCCACGGATCGGCCTTGTTGTTGGGATTCAGATAGACGATCCCGACGATGCGGCCCTTGATGCCGTACAGGTGGCCGAAATCCTGCATCATCTCGCGCAGCATGTAGGCCGGGTTCATCAAGGTCAGCTTGCGGCCGTCGGTGGTCACCAGATCGCGGTCGGGCAGGTGGGCCATCCACGGGCTGGGCGGGGTCTTCTCGGTCGGCTCGACATAGACACCGCCATGTTCCGACGCCCACTGGCGGTAGGCCTGGTCCTTCTTGAAGGCATCGCGGGCGGTGTTCAGCGCCAGTTGCAGCGAGACTTCATGCTGGCGTTCGATATTCCACACCAGCGAGATGCCGGCGAGGAGGGTCCAGATCACGGCCAACAGGGCGGCATAGCGCCAAACCTGGCGCCGGGACGCGTGTTCTTGATTTTCCGACCGGTGCGGCATTCCTGCTTCGCTGCGAGTATCCCTATCTAGATATGGGATAGGGGAAAGCGGACCCCAAGTCTAGAACAACGCCTTTTGCGCCACCGGCGCGAAACTGGTGCGGTGATGCGGGGTTGGGCCCAGGCGGGCCAGGGCTTCCATGTGTTGGCGGGTGCCGTAGCCGGCATTCCTGTCCCAGCCGAAATCCGGATATTCAATGGCCAGTTGGGCCATGATGCGGTCGCGATGGACCTTGGCCACCACCGAGGCGGCCGCGATCGACAAGGACCGCGAATCGCCGCCAACCACGCATTGGACGGCGCAGGGCAGGGGCGGCGGCCGGTTGCCATCGACCAGGGCGGCCTCGACCGGGCGCCCCAAACCATCCAGGGCGCGGCGCATGGCCAGGAAGGTGGCCTGCAGGATGTTCAGGCGGTCGATCTCGGCGACCGACGCCAGGCCGATCCCGACGATACTGCTTTCCAGCACCAGGGCGGCCAGCACCTCGCGCTTGGCCGCCTTCAGCTTCTTGGAATCGTCCAACTCGGCGGTCAGCAGGGCGGGAATGGCGGCAGGCAGGATCACCGCCGCCGCCACCACCGGCCCGGCCAGCGGGCCGCGCCCGACCTCGTCGATGCCGCAGACGATGCCGCCCAGGGCTGTCTCCAGCGACAGATCAGGCATCGGACAGCTCCCGGGGGGACGGCCCCTTCGGCGGCGGCAGGGCGGCGCGGCCATAGACGGCGCCCAGCAGGGCCTTCAGGCTGCTGGCCTCGGCGACCCGGTGCAGACGCCGCATGGTGAACAGCCAGAAGGGCGACAGCGCCAGCGACAGCACCGCCACCGCCACCACCAGCTTGGTCTCGGCGCCGGTGATCAGCCGGTTGGCCTTGCCGACCTCGGCCAGCAGGAACGAGAACTCGCCGATCTGGGCCAGGGCGGCGCCGGCCAGCACGGCGGCGCCCCAATCCTGGCGGGTCAGGCGCAGCGCCGCGACGTTCAGCGCCGTCTTGAACAAGGTGACCATCAGCAGCAGCAGCAGCACGGTCCCCAGATTCTTCCAGATGAAGGCGAAGTCCAACAGCAGCCCGATGGACAGGAAGAACACCATCAACAGCACGTTGCCGACCGGCTCGGCGCTTTTCAGGATCGATTCCCGCTGCGACGAATTGCCGATCACCACCCCGGCCAGGAAGGCGCCATAGGCCGGCGACAGGTCCATCAGGCCGGACAGGGCGGCGGCGCCGAAGCACCAGGCCAGGGCGGTCAGCGGTCCCAGTTCGACATGGCGGGCCAGTCTTCCGGTGACCGGCAGGCGCAGGCGGCGGTTGACCAGCAGCCAGAACAAGGCGGCCAGGAAGGCCACCGAGAACACCACCTTGCCGGCGTCCAGCGGCGAGATTCCGGCCCGACTGACGCCGCCCAGCACCAGCATCATCGGCACCACGGCGATGTCCTGGGCGATCAGGATGCCGACGGTGACGCGGCCGACGGTGCTGTCGTCGTCGCCCGAGCTTTCCAGCATCTTGATGACCACCGCGGTCGACGACACCGCGACGGCGAAGCCCAGCACCAGCGCCAGGCCGAAGCTCCAGCCCAGCAGGGGGCGAAGCGCCAGGGCGGTGCCGACCGAGCCGGCGATCTGGACCAGGGTGACGAACAGGGCCACCTTCCAGCCCTGGATGAAACGGCGCAAATCCAGCTCGATGCCGACCACGAACAGCAGCATCAGCACCCCGAACTCGGCCAGGGTGGTGACCGCCTCGCGGTTGGCGACCAGGCCGGCCCCCGACGGGCCCAGCACCACGCCGGCCAGGATATAGCCGACGATGGCCGGCTGCTTCAGGCGCGCCATCACCACGCCGCACACCAGGGCGGCCAAGGCGACGATGGCGGTGGCGGTCAGCTCGGGATGGGCAAGTTGGTCGATCATGGCGAACTGGCTCTTAGCACGTTTCGGCCCCGTCGTTTAGTCGTGCTTCGTGGCAAGGATATGGCGGCGTGTCCATAAGATCAGTGGTCCCAGTCCCGCTACCAGTCCGACGCAAGCGAAGGCCAGCCCCCAGGCAAGGGTGCGGTCGGGGCCGGCGATATCCAGCACCAGGCCGAAGGCCAGCGGCCCCAGGAAGCCGCCGGTGAAGCCGATCAGCGAATGGACGGCGATGGTGGCGCCGCGCCGGCCGGGCTCGGCGATCAGCACGGCGCCGGTGGTCAGCGCCGCCGAATCCACCTGCACCAGCGCACTATAAAGAAGGATGGCCGCCACCAGCCAGGGATAGGGCAGGGGCGCCAGGAAGCCAAGCGCCAGCGCCATCACCGCCGAGGCGGCTCCGGCCACCGCGCAGGTGCGGGCGCGCTGGCCCCGGCTGGCCAGGCCGCCCCCCCAGATGCTGGCCGCCATCGCCGCCAGCGCCGACCAGGTGGCGATGGCGGTCGGCGAAGCCCAGGCCGAAGGCTGGGGCGCGGCACCCGCAAGGGCGAAGGTCAGGAACGCCACTTGCCAGCTGCGCAGGGCGAACAATTCCCAGGTATGGGCGAAATAGGCCAGGACATAGCCCATCACCGCGCGATTGGCGAAGACCGGGCGGAAATCCAGCAGCGCCCCGGGGATGGCGGGGGCCTGGGCGGGTGTCACCCTGTTCAGGCCCAGCCCGACCAGACCAAGGGCGGCCAGCGCCGCCAGGCCGGACAATCCATAGGCAACGCGCCAGCCCCACAGCTCGGCCACGGCGCCAACCGCCAGGAACGAGGCCGAGGTCCCCAGCGAGAAGCTGGCGGTGTACCAGCTGATCCAGGCGGTCTGGCGCGGGCCGCCGGTTCGATCGACCAAGGCGCGCAGGCCGGGCATATAGGTGCCGGCCAATCCGGCCCCGCCCATCAGGCGCAAGGCCAGGCCGGTCCAGAAGCCGCCGGGCAGAAGGGCGAAGCCCATGCAGGACAGGGCCGCCAACAGCGCCCCGATCATGTAGATGCGTTTGGCGTCGATGCGGTCGGTCGATGCGGTCAAGACCGGCACCGCGATGGCGTAGCCGGCGAAATGGATGCCGGCGATCCAACCGGCCTGGGTGGCGGTCAGGCCCCACTGGGCCGAGAACGTCGGCAGCAGGGCCGGGAAGGCGAACACCCCCAGCATGGTCAGCACTTCGGCAAGGCACAAGGTCAGGACGGGCCGCATGGCGCAGCTTAGCGCAAAATCACCCCTTGGGGCAGCAGGTCATACCGGGTGCAGCACCAACCGTCCCTGCTCCAACTCGCCGAGGTCCAGCGACTGCATCCTTGTGCGCCGGCCAGCGATTTCAAGCCAAAGCCGGCCGTCAGGGTCCAGCCACCAACGACCCGCGACTTGATCGGTGCCGTCGGTGGCGGCGATCTCGTCGGCGACCAGGTCGCCGCCGGCCAGCAATTCCAGCCCCTGCCGCCCACGGGACGGCGGGAACGGGAAATCCTCGCGGCGGAAAACCCGGTCGCCGCCGAGATCCTCCTCGTGGGAATGTCGCCAGCGGCCGACAAGCAAGGGGGCAGGCAACGACATCGGCTTCTTCCTGTTGCCGCCCCCAGCCCGTCAGGCCAGTCGGCTTTTGTTGGTCAGAATCCACATGGTCCCGGTGCCGGGGCGATACAACG
>NZ_CACVCE010000048.1:0-13295 GCF_902729445.1 Magnetospirillum sp. LM-5
TCTAATAAGGTGCGAGTGCCTCTTGTGGGTCAACCAGAGCCGTGCGGCAGCGGCGCGGCAGGCGGCCTCTGTGCCCCCGTCAGCCGTCGCTCATTGAGAACGGTAGCTACGCCGGGTCAGTGCCAATTTGAGGCAATCACAGCGTCCCGGTGAGGCGCCCCCCCTTTCCCGCGATCCGGCCACACCTTCGTTAGGCTGAGACCTCTCGGATATTCCAGCATCAGGAATATGACTTTGCGCTTCCCCGGGCTCAGGATGGAGGCTATCCTCGCCTGGGACCTGGAAGGACTAGCAGTTCACATGGGAAATTCGGGCAGGAAAACCTGCGTAGAAGAAGCTGCACGGTTGGATCTGGGAGGCACGCTGGCCCAAGCGATATTCCGGAGCCTGCTTGGTGTGATGTCAGGCAGCATGGGCATGGCAGCGCAGGGACTGTATTCCATTGGTGACGCCATCACCAAGAGCCTGACCCTCGCCAGCATCCGAATTTCCAAGATTCCTCCCAGCAAGACTTTTCCGTTTGGGGCAGGAAAGATTCTGTTCGTTACCTCGCTCATAATCGGAATATCCCTCATCGGGACCGGCGTCTTTCTCGCCAGCACGAGCTTCAATGAGCCGAACACCGTGGAGGCAACAGGCTCTCTGTTTGCCATCGTCGGCGTCATAGTCTCCGCTGCTTTTAGCGAACTAATGTCGCGCTATCTCTCTTGCGTCGCGACAGAAAATGACAACATTGCGCTCCGCTCTGCGAGCCGTGACAATCGCATCGATGCGATCACCTCCATCGTTGTAATCACCGGAATCGTTCTTTCCAATGCTGGGCTTGATGCTGCAGATCACATCGCTGCGCTCCTCGTCTCCCTGATTGTCATGAATATTGGCAGAATCATCGCATGGGATGCCATCAAGGGCCTTTTAGACGTCACTGTTCCGCGTGAAACCCTTGATGAAATAGCCCGTAAGTCACGGGCAACAAAGGGTGTTAGAGAAATAAAGTTGATCCGAGGCCGCAGCTTGGGAGAGTTCTGGGAAATATATATGCATGTTTCAATTGACGAGAAGCTGACGGTTGCTGAAAGCAACGCCATCGTCAACAACCTTAGAGAAAATATACTTGATAGTTTTTCGGAGGTTCAGCATGCGTGGATCATCACGGTGCCAGACACGAGCCAAAATGACGATGTCCCAGATTACTGGGCAGGTCATTTATTCGCGGACACGATAAAACAGGAGCCTGCGTCGCCAAGCCTTCATTCAGAATGATTTTACGCCATAGCACATGATGAGGCAGCATGGTTGACATATCAAAAGCGCGACTTGTTCACCTCCGATGGCTGCTTCAGCTTGAAAAGAAGATCCGGCACGAATCTGCGCCGGCACTTGAGTCCTGCCGGACATGCGAACTTGGAAAATGGATTTATTCAGAGGCACTCGAAAAATATAGTGCATATCCGGAAATATCATTTCTGGAGAAACGTCATCGGCCTTTCCATGAGACAGCTGATATTCTTGTGAAGTTATTCAGTGATCGCAATTTTGTGGAGGCCGAAGTCGCTCTCGACGAGTTGAAGCGCGATAGCCAAGATCTCATTTTCATGCTGACGATGTTCGAATATCGCTACACTGGGTTCAATGAGACCAGCTAAGCAGGAGAAAATCATGGCGAAGTCATCCAAGTCGCTTGTTTCCATGGACAAGATTCTGGAAATTTTAGCTTCGACCATTAGTATCGTTCTTGGATTATTCGGACTTAGCCAACACTACGGCTCCAATACGATAAAGCCATCGAGTATCTATTCCAGCGGCGATGCTGCTGAATTTTTGAAGATGGCTCGTCTGGATGTGCTTAAGCTCATCAAGAGTGGCGCAATCCAAGCCACCAAGGGTGGCAACGGCAACTATCTGATCGTCGGCCAGTCACTGATCAATTATCTGGCCTCCCCCACTGTGCCATCCACTGACTAATCTTTCGGGCCGGCGTATTGGCCTGGAATAATGGGTCCAGCCTCGGCGCACCACGAGCGGTGGCGGGGCATGCCCACCGGTTCCTCGTGAATTTGGACCTCGGCATCGGGATAGGCAGCAAGGATGAGGTCGATGGCTTCCTCGGTATAGCGATGCGCGTCACGCAGTGACAGATTGGGGTTCATTTCAACATGGAGCTGGATAAATATCTGTGGACCAGCGGAACGGGTGCGCAGATCGTGAACTCCCTTGACCTCCGGGTGGGACAAGGCCAGATCCCGGATTTTGTGCCGCTCGGTGTCGGGTAATTCGCCATCGAGTAGAATCCCTATGGATTCGCTCAGGATCGTCCTCGCGCTCCAGACCAGATAGAAGGCCACGCCGCATGCGAAGGCCGAATCCACCCAAAACACACCCGCCAGATCAGACAGCAGCAGAGAAAAGATGATGCCTACATGGATCATCACGTCTGAAGCATAGTGGATCGCATCGGCCCGAACGACCAGGGAGCCGGTCTTGCGGATCACATGGCGCTGATAGAGTAGTAACCCGATGGTCAGAACGATGACCGCCGCCATGGCCCATGCACCCAACTCGGCATGAGAAATGGGATGAGGGTGGCGCAAACGGTCAATGGCCTCGATCATGATCATAATGGCCACACCGAACAGGAAGACGGCTTCAGCCAGAACCGCCAGAGGTTCGACCTTTCCAAACCCGAAGCGATGGAACCGATTAGCTGGACTTAACGCCTTGCGAACCGCAACGAAGTTCATCAACCCAACGCTAAAATCGAGGATGGAATCCATCATCGAGGTCAAGACGCTTATGGAATCGGTTATGGCCCATGCCCCGACCTTCAAGCCAATCATGACGGTGGCGGTAGCCAAAGATGCTGCCGTCGCCGCTTTCTTCAGGCGGGCGACCTCTGAGGCCACGAGTGGGGAGAGGGTCATGGGCTGCGATCCTTTGAACGATAGCGATCCTGAGAAATCCCCCTCTGGCTGCTGAGGGTCAAATTCGGTCAATCGCCCCCGTCAACAAACGGATGATCAGAGCCGCCTCTTCATCAGGACGGAAGGAAGAAGCCAGGAAGAGCAGCCGTCGGCCAATGATTGAGAAAGTCGGGTGCTAATCCCAATCTATCACCTCTCGTCCCGCTTCCCACCAATCTTTCCCAAACTCTCCGAATAGCCAGGGAATCCGCCGTCTCCGATAATCCGAGGCATGTGGAAATCCCTTCTCAGTGCCGTTGGCCTCGACCGCCGCCGCTCGTTTGACGCGGCTGGTGGCGGTCGGCGTTGGGACGGCGCCCGCACCGTGGACGGCCTCAACGGCTCGATCCAGGCCGGCGCCACCACGGCTGCGCGGCGGGCCGGCTGGTACGCCCGCAACAACCCATGGGTGTCGGCGGCGGTGCAGTCGCTGGCCGCCAACGCGGTGGGGGCCGGCATCAAGCCGCGCTCGCGCCACCCTGATGCCAAAATCCGCGACACCCTGCATTCGCTGTGGGACCGCTGGACGGATCGGGCCGATGCCGCCGGCCTGACCGATTTCTACGGCCTCCAGGCACTGGCCTTCCGCGCCATGGTCGAAAGCGGCGAGAGCTTCGCCCGCCTGCGCATGGCCGAGGATGTGTCGCCACTCCCCCTGACCATCGACCTTCTCGACCGCGAGCAGGTGCCGATGGACCTTCACCGCGATATCGGGGCCGGTGCCCGCATCCGGGCCGGTATCGAGTTCGACGGCTCGGGCCGCCGCGTCGCCTATCATTGCCATGCCCATCGGCCCGGCGATGCCCTGGCACCGCTGTCGCTCGACACCGTGCGCCTGCCGGCCGGCGACGTGGCGCATCTATTCCAGCCGCTGGCACCGGGACAGGTGCGCGGCATCACCTGGCTGGCCCCGGTGCTGCTGCGCGTTCATGAACTCGACCAGTACGAGGACGCGGCGCTGGTCAAGGCCAAGGTCGCCGCGCTGTTCACCGGCTTCATCCGCGATCCCGACGGCACGGTGGCCGGCTTCAACGATGGCAGCGGCATCGGAGGGGTGCTCCAGGTGGGCATGGAACCAGGCAGCCTGATCCCGCTGCCGCCCGGCGCCGACATCCAGTTCTCCGATCCGGCCGATCCCGGCGATTACGGCGCCTATACCAAAACCCACATCCGGGCCATCGCCAGCGGGCTGGGCCTGCCCTACGAGTTGGTCTCGGGCGACCTCGAAGGCGTCACCTATTCCAGCATCCGCGCCGGGCTGGTGGAATTCCGCCGCCGCATCGAGCAGGTCCAGCACACAGTGCTGGTGCATCAGTTCTGCCGCCCGGTGTGGGAGCGCTTCGTCCGCCTCGCCGTCCTGGCGGGCCACCTGCCCGCCGCCGGCTTCGACCGCGATCCGTCCGCCTTCCTCGCCTGCGACTGGCTGCCGCCCAAATGGGATTGGGTCGATCCTCTGAAGGACGCGCGGGCCGAGATTGAGCAGATCAAGGCGGGGCTGAAGAGCCGAGGCATGAGCATCGCCGAACGCGGCTACGACGCAGAGGACGTGGATGCCGCCATCGCCGCCGACCGCGAGCGGGAAAAGCGCCTCGGCCTGACCATGGAGGCGCCCAACAATGGCTGACCTGATTACCCGCCGCAGCACCCTGGCTCCCGCCAGCATCGATGCCCAGGCCCGCACCGCCGAGGTGGTGTGGAGCACCGGCGCCGGTGTCCGCCGCCGCGACCTCTCCGGCCCCTATGAGGAACGACTGTCGCTGGCCCCCGATGCCGTGGACCTGTCGCGCCTGATCGGTGCCTCGGTACTCGACGCCCACCGGCAGGACGCGGTGCGCGACGTGCTGGGCACCGTGCGGACAGCCTCGGTCGATGGCCGCCAGGGCGTCGCCCTGGTGCAGTTCTCGGCCCGGCCCGAGGTGGAGCCGGTCTGGCAGGACGTGGTGAGCGGCATCCTACGCCACATCTCGGTCGGCTACACCGTCGAGCAATGGGCCGAGAGCCTGGACAAGGGCGTCCGGGTGCTGACCGCCATCCGCTGGACGCCCATCGAAATTTCCCTGGTCCCGACGCCGGCCGATCCCGGCGCCCACATCCGCATGGAGGAGAGAATGCCCGAACCCGTCCCCACCATCCCCGAGGGGGATGGTGTCCACACCCGCGCCGCCATCAATGCCGAAATCCGCTCCGTCGCCCGTGTCGCTGGGCTGGGGCAGGAATTCGTCGATGGCCTGATCGACCGTGACGCCAGCGCCGACGAGGCCCGCCGCGCCGCCTTCGCCGAACTGGCCCAGCGCAGCAGCCCCACCATCCGCACCGAGCAGGTGCGCGTCGAGCACGTCGCCAGCCACGACGATCCCGATGCCCGCGCCCGCGAGATGGGCGAGGCGCTGTATGCCCGCATCAATCCGGCCCATGCCCTGTCGGAACCGGCCCGACGCTACGCCTATTCCACCTGCGCCGAGATGGCGCGGGAACTGCTGACCCTGCGCGGTCATGCCGTCACCGGCCTGTCGCCCGCCGCCATGGTCACCCGCGCGCTGCACACCACCAGCGATTTCGGCATCATCCTGGGCGACACGGTGGGCCGCACCCTGCGCGCCGCCTATCAGGCCGCGCCTTCCGGCATCCGCCAGCTGGGCCGCCAGACCTCGGCCCGCGACTTCCGTGCCGTCAACAAGATCATGCTGGGTGAAGCGCCTTTGCTGGAGAAGCTGGGCGAGCACGGCGAGATCAAGGCCGGTACCATGGCCGAGGCCCGCGAGGCCTACAAGATCGAGACCTGGGCGCGCAAGATCGGCATCACCCGCCAGGTCATCGTCAACGACGACCTCGGCGCCTTCTCCGACCTTGCGCGGCGCATGGGCCAGGGAGCGGCCGAGACCGAAGCCCGTCTGCTGGTCGAACTGGTAGAGGCCAATTCCGGCAACGGGCCGAAGCTGTCGGACAACAAGCCGCTGTTCCATGCCGACCATGGCAACAAGGCGGGATCGGGCGCTGCCATCTCCGACACCACCCTGTCGGCGGCCCGGCTCAGCTTGCGTACCCAGAAAGGCATCGAGGATCGCATCATCCGGGTGACGCCCAAATACCTGCTGGTGCCGCCAGCCCTGGAGACCGAGGCCGAACGCTGGCTGGCCTCGGTGGCGGCGGCCAAGGCGGCCGACGTCAATCCTTTCGCCGGCTCGCTGACCATGGTGGTCGAGCCCCGCCTGTCCAGCGCCAACCGGTGGTATGTCACCGCCGATCCCGCCGAGATCGACGGACTGGAATTCGCCTACCTGTCGGGAGCCGAAGGCCCGCAGGTGGAGTCCAAGTCCGGCTGGGACGTGGATGGCGTCGAGATCCGGGTGATCCTGGATTTCGGCGCGGGCTTCGTCGATCACCGGGGCTGGTACGCCAATGCGGGGGCGGCGTAATGGCCGACCGCGACCAGCTTCTGGCTTGGCGGGAGGCGCTGCTGCGCGCCCGCTACGCCGGCACCCGCATTGTGGAATGCGACGGGCGCAAGGTCGAGTACCGCTCCGATTCCGAGATGGCAGCCGCCCTGGCCGATCTCGAGCGCCGCCTCGGCAGCAACGCACGCGTCACCCAGGTGCGGATCAAGTCCAGCAAGGGAGTATAAAGCATGAAGAACTTCATCCAGACCGGCGCCATGATCACCATGCCGGCCCCGACCGGTGGCATCGCCTCGGGCCAGGGCATGATCGTCGGCGGCCTGTTCGGCATCGCCGCCACCACCGCGCCGGAAGGCAGCAACGTCGAGATCGCCACCACCGGCGTCTACGACCTGCCCAAGGCCCCGGCGACGGTGTTCGCCCTGGGCGACCGGGTGGCGTGGGACGATGCCGTCAAGGTGATCGCCCCGCCTGCGACCGGGCTGTACCCGGTGGGCGTGGCCATCACCGCCGCCGGCAACGGCGCCATCGCCGTGCGAGTGCGTCTGGACGGGGTGGCGACCGAGGCTGCGTGATCGTGAATGGGAGCGCCGCCGATCAGGCGGCGTGTTCGCCCTCGTTGAAGGCTGCGTCAGTGATCCGCTTGAGGAGTTCGGCGTAGTGCGCCAGGGTGCCGACGTGGCCCCAGTTGATGTCGTCCGGGGCAAAACCGAAGTGATCGGCGCTGGCGTCCTGGAGCCGGGCCAGCATAGCGTCGATCTCGGCCTTGCGGGCGATGAAAGCGGCGAGGGCGGAATCCTTGGTCTTGGGCATGGTGGGCTCCGTTCATGGTGCCCACATGACGGCGTTGAACCGCCGCCCAGGCAAGTCCAATCTGTTGACATGGCGCTGACATGGCAGCTTTCCGCGCCCCCGGATGCGGGCCTCGGAGCAACGCCCTTCGCCGCGAACATCATAGCAACACAGGCAGATTCCCGTGTCGCATCGGTGTTGCACGGAATCGCCGTCACCGTCCGTAACTGTTTGGAATCGCGCGGTTTCGCGTTGCGTTCTCTTGCAACACGACCCCGGACATGGAAATGGCGCTAAGTCTTTGACTTAGCGCCATTAATTTGGTTGCGGGGGCAGGATTTGAACCTGCGACCTTCAGGTTATGAGACCCATATTTTGTGTTTCTCTGGACTTCCACACACACCTCACATTTTCGCATTTCTTCAACATATCAAAGTGACACGCCATATTTAGACCACTCTCGCTTTCGCACCACCCCGCTACATTTTGTGCCTCATTGAGTCCATGAGGAGTCCATGGATCGATGGCAATGAGCGCCATCACATCGCTCCACAGGGGGCTTTCCATACGAGTTCTTGCCTGCGTCACGACTGCGTACTACATATATGAAGGTCTGTGTCACAAGGCTGGAATTCCTCCCATGTCCACCCCCACGATCACCTTCCGGGTGAAACCCGATCGGCAGCATGCCGTCCGCGAGCTCGTCAACGCCATCAAGGATGATCCGGGCATGACGGCGGCCATGCTGGAATTCATCCGCACGCGGCCGTCCCTGGTTGGCAGCGACACCGCGATCCGTAACATCGGCCCGTTCCGCAACGAGGACGCGGCGTTGTCGTTCCTGGTCGGACGCCTCAAGACGGCGCTCCGTCCGGTGGCGCTTTTCCTGTTCGGCAGCCGCGCCGCCGGATCGGCGCGCCCGGACAGCGATTTCGACCTTCTGGTCATCCTGCCCGACGACGAAAGCGGCCCCCCGGACTATTTCGCCGCCTATGCGCCGGTGGCGGGCTGCGGCATCGGCGTCGACGTCGTGCCCTGCCGCCTCGCCGATTTCGAGGCTGAACGGCAACGGCCCGGCACCATTGCCCATGCGGCGGACAGCGCAGGCCGGTTGCTGTATGCCCGCCCCGGCTCTCCCTTCCGTGACCGCTGGCGCGGTCAGGCGGTCAGCCAATGACAAACCGGCGCCTCTCCGCCCTGATGACCGCTGCCGAGCGCGACATCGAAGCCGCGCGACGGTTGCTTCCCGAAATGCCCGATCAGGCGATCTTCCATGCCCAGCAGGCGGCGGAGAAGATGACGCGGGCGGTCTGCGAAGGCGAAGGACTCGCCGTCGGCCGCACACACAATATCGGACAGGCCGCCGGCTCCCTTCCAGACGGCCATGTTTTCAAGGAGGATCTTCTGGGCCTCGACAATCTGTCGGCGGCAGCCACGGCGTGGCGCTACCCCAGCCCCGGCGGCTGGTTCCCGGCCATGCCCGATCCGGGCGATGTCGAGGCCGCACTGGCCGACATCGAGGCGCTGCTGCCCGAGATCCGCGACTGGCTGTCCGAACGATAATCGCGGAAGGTCATCGTCGTGACATTGCCCTCGCCGTCCGCTATTGACGAACCCGCCCTGCGCTTGACGCCCCACGGACACCTGCTGCTGGACTCCGGCGACGGCCCGCTGGCCACGGCTTTTGCACGCGGAGCCGGTCACGGCTTGCTGCATCTGGGAGCCGGAAATGCCAAGGCGTTGCCGCCGACCCTGTTGTGGTGGCGCGATTTTGTCCGCCGCGCCGTGTCGGCCTTGTGCCATCAAGCCTCCACCGATATTCCGCCTCCGACCGAGGCCGAACTGGCGACCCTGGCGCTCACCGCGCCGATGATGAAAGGGGCCGAATACCTGACCCCCTCGGTGCTACGCGCCCTGTGGGATGAGATTGTGGCGGCGGTGGCGAGCTCTGCTGGCTCGGACTTGCAGGGCTTTCTGTCTTCCTTGAACCCGGCATGGAACACGGTGGGACGGGTCCATTTCAATCTGGCGGAGAACCGCCGCGACCCCGACTTTCCCTTCGCCTTCATGGCCACCTATACCACCGAGCTGGCAGCCAGCGGCCAGGCACGGCATGTACCGTTGGGCCAGGCGCTGCACGATTATGCCGCCGACCGTCCGCGGTTACTGAACCTGCTGCTCCCGGTAAGCCGCGCCAGCCAGTCCTGCCCCTGGCTGAAGGCGATGGTCGAGGACGGAGAAATTTACCATCCCTTGCGCTGGACGCCGTCCGACGCCGCCCGATTCATGGGCAGCGTGCCCGATCTCGACGCCGCCGGGGTGATCGTGCGCATGCCGGCGGGATGGGCCGCCGCCCGACCGCCGCGGCCCAAGGTCACCGCCGCCATCGGCAGCCGTCAGCCCTCGGCGCTGGGCCTGGACGGGTTGCTGGACTTTCGCATGGAAGTGACCCTGAACGGCGAGACGCTGTCGGCCGAGGACATGGATATTTTGCTGGCGGGGACCGACTCGCTGGTGCTGTTGCGCGGCCAATGGGTGGAGGTCGACCGCGACCGTCTGGACCGCGAGCTGCGGCGTTTCCAGGACGCCGAGGCCATGGCCGAACGTGACGGCCTGAGCTTCGCCGAGGCCATGCGCCTGCTGGCCGGCGCCGCTATCGCCGAAGACAGCCCCGACGAGGCCACCCGCCAATGGTCGCAAGTCACCGCAGGCCCGTGGCTGGCCGAGACCCTGACGGCGTTACGCGACCCCGCAGCCCTCGCCGAGCCGCTGCCGATGCTGAAGGCAACCCTGCGGCCCTATCAGAAGGTCGGCGTCCACTGGCTGCACCTGCTGACCGGGTTGGGGCTGGGCGCCTGCCTGGCCGACGACATGGGCCTGGGCAAGACCATCCAGGTGCTGGCGCTGCTGCTGACGCATCGGGGCAAAGGCCCCTCCCTGCTGGTGGCTCCGGCCTCGCTGCTAGCTAATTGGGCAGCGGAGATCGACCGCTTCGCTCCCGATCTGCGTGCCCTGATCGTTCATCCTTCGGCGATGCCGGCGGACCGGATCAAACAGATGCATGGCTTCGGTGACGTCGATCTGGTCATCACCTCCTATGGCACGCTATTGCGCTTGCCGGCAATGGCCGCCACCGACTGGAATTTCCTGGTGCTGGACGAGGCCCAGGCCATCAAAAACTCCAAGGCCAAGCAGACCAAGGCGGTCAAATCCATCAACGCCGCGGCGCGCATCGCGCTGACCGGCACGCCGGTGGAAAACCATCTGGGCGATCTGTGGTCGATCTTCGACGTCATCAATCCCGGCCTGCTGGGCAACGCCAAGCAGTTCTCCAGTTACGCCAAGGCCCTGGCCGCGCGTGAACACAACGCCTTTGGCCCGCTGCGCGAGTTGGTGCGACCCTATATCCTGCGCCGGATGAAGACTGACAAATCCGTGATCGCCGACCTGCCCGACAAGACCGAAATCAAGGCTCATTGCCTGCTAAGTCGCAAACAGGCGGCGCTGTACGCCCAGACGGTAGAGGATCTGGCCGAAGCACTGAATAATGCCTCGGGCATTCAGCGCAAGGGGCTGGTGCTGGCCACCATGATGCGGCTCAAGCAGATCTGCAATCACCCCTCGCAATGGCTGAATGATGGGGACTGGGCCGAAGACGACAGCGGCAAATGGTCGCGCCTGCGCGATATCGCCGAGGTGGTGGCAGCCCGCCAGGACAAAATGCTGGTATTCACCCAGTTCCGCGAGGTGACGGCGCCGTTGGAGGCCTTCCTGTCCGGTATATTTGGCCGGCGCGGGCTGGTGCTGCATGGAGACACGCCGGTCAAGGAGCGTAAGTCCCTGGTCCAGGCATTCCAGGAAGATGAGACGGTTCCGTTTTTTGTGCTTTCGCTGAAGGCAGGCGGGTCCGGCCTGACCCTGACCGCCGCCTCGCATGTGGTGCATTTCGACCGCTGGTGGAATCCGGCGGTAGAAAACCAGGCCACCGACCGCGCCTTCCGCATTGGTCAGAAGCGCAACGTTCTGGTCCACAAATTCGTCTGCGCCGGCACCGTCGAGGAAAAGATTGACGCCATGATCGAGGCCAAGAAATCCTTGTCAGAGGAATTGCTAAGCGGTTCGGCCGAGATCAACCTGACCGAGATGAACGATGACGACCTGCTGCGCCTCGTCGCTCTTGATCTTGCCGCCGTTGCGAAGGAGTGACACGCATGGTGCGATGGGCGCCCTATGTCCCGGTGGCCGAACGGCGCAAGAAGGCCGAACGGGAAATGGTCAAGCGGCGCAAGGCAGGCCAGGCGGTGTCGCCGGTGGTCATCACCGGCCGCACCATCGCCTCCTCCGCCTGGGGCAAGGCATGGTGCGACACCATGGAGAGCTTCGGCGATTATGACAACCGCCTGCCGCGCGGGCGTACCTATGTCCGCAACGGGTCGGTGGTCGACCTTCAAATCGCTGCCGGCAAGGTCACCGCCCAGGTCGCGGGATCGTCCCTCTATGCGGTGACCGTGACCATCCACCCCCTGCCCAAGAGCCATTGGCAAATTCTGCGCAAGGACTGCGCAGGCAGCATCGACTCGCTGGTCGACCTGCTGCAGGGGAAACTGTCCAAGCCGGTGATGGAACGATTGTACCGCCCGGGCACCGGCCTGTTTCCCAAATCCTCGGAGATCAAGTTCTCCTGCTCTTGCCCCGATTGGGCCTCCATGTGCAAGCATGTGGCGGCGACGCTCTACGGCATCGGCGCCCGCCTCGACCACCAGCCCGAACTGCTGTTCACCCTGCGCGGCGTCGATCACCACGAGTTGATCACCGATTTCGGTCATGAAGTCCCGTTGACCAAGGCGCCTCCATCCTCGGCCAACATCCTGGAGACCGACGACATGGCCGCCCTGTTCGGCTTGGACATGGCCGCCTCACCGGTTCCGCCCACGGAGGCCCCGTCCCAGCCGAAGCCCGCTGCCCGCAAGAAGAAATCCGCGCCCGCAAAGGCCGATATGGAGCTGACCGCAGATGGCTATGTGAAGTGGTGGAAGGATTGAAGTCGGCTAAATTCTGTATCGCAATATTGTTGCAGGGGCATCGCCAGAGCACTTATTAACCGCAATTCCTGGCCGATCGGCATTTTGTCAAATTACCTGAAGGTCGCATCTCGCAAAGCTGCAGAAACGCTGGAACTGCGACGGCGGGACATCGACCGGGAACCGAGTAGGGTTCATAGAACTGGGAAAAATGGCGGATTTCTGCGGGATTGATCGAAAATGCATCCACCGGATGCCCGTACCCAGCTTTTCGCTCCCTTGTCACTCCGCTTCGCAGGATTTCGCTCTGCTACTTCCAGATTATGAGACCCATATTTTGTGTTTCTCGGCTTTTCCACGCACCCCTCACGTTTTCGCTTTTCTCCGCCATATCAAAGCAATAGCCCAAATCAAATCCACTCTCCCTTTCGCACCGCCGCGCTACATTTTGTGCCTCATTGAGTCCATGAGGAGTCCATGGATGAATGGCGGTAAGCAATCTCCAATCGCATCATCGCCAAGCCTCTGAATCCTGATTGCGAGCGGCTTCGAAAGACTCCGCACCACTTCGACAACACATTGACTCAACTTGATTATTTATTCAATCACCCTTCAGTGTGGTCCGCAAGAAGGCCGCGCGCCGCCCACCGTAACCACCTGAAGGCCCCTGCCCCATGCCCAAGATCACCAAGAGAATTGTCGAAGCGGCCGAGCCGCGGGAGAAGGACTACATCATCTTCGACAGCGATCTGCCCGGCTTCGGCATCCGCATCCTGCCCAGCGGCAAGCGCTCCTACATGGTGCAGTATCGCGCCGGCCGGACCTTCCGGCGAATGAGCCTCGGAATGCACGGCATCCTGACCACCGAGAAGGCCAGGACCGAGGCCATGAAGGTGCTGGCCGCCGTGCAGGATGGCAACGACCCCGCCGCCGCCCGCGACAGGGCCCGCCACGACCCCACCCTGAAGGAACTGGGTGAGCGGGTTCTCGCCGACCATGCCGAGCATCACTGCAAGCCGGGCACGGTGGTCGGCTACCGCTACTACCTCAAGACCTACATCAATCCCCGCGCCGGAAAGCTCCAGGTAGCTGCTATCACCCGGGCCGACATCGCCCGCCTTCACCGC
>NZ_CACVCE010000049.1:0-12942 GCF_902729445.1 Magnetospirillum sp. LM-5
ACGCTTGGCCGAAACCCGGAGCCTGATCCCTTTGTCCGGCCCGCCTGGCAGCGACGTGATCGACCATTGCGCCGTGCCGTCCTCGCCAGCACGCAACGAGCCCCGCAGATTCCACATCAGCCGGCTCTCGTTGGTCACCATATCGGTCACGATCAACGGCTTGGCGGGATAGCCGTATCCCATGTCCTTATCCGAGCGGCCGCAGGCCCAGGCCGGGGCTGCCGCCAGAAGGCTTAGGGCAACAAGCGGATAGCGAGCGATGGACCATGCGGGCGTCTCTTCGATCAAGAATCTGGCTGAGCGAACCGGGTCGCGCCCTGCACGTCACGCCCCACCGGCTTGACAGCCCTGCCCGGCGGTCGCATCCTTGGCGGAATGGCTCCCGGGGCTGGTGTCTGGTTCAGACCGCCCAATCATGGCCCGGCCCACAATCCCCGTGTTTCGATCGACCGCCCATGGCGGCCGGACCCCGATTCGTTAGATCGCAAGGGCCAACATCCATGTCCGATCCCATCCGGCTGACCGGTTTTTCACACGGTGGCGGCTGCGGCTGCAAGATCGCTCCGGCGGTGCTGGAACGCATCCTGGCCGAGGTGCCGAAGGACAGTCTGCCCTATCCCGGCCTGCTGGTCGGGCTGGAAAACGGCGATGACGCCGCTGTTTATGATATCGGCGGCGGCCAGGCGTTGGTGGCGACCACCGATTTCTTCATGCCGATTGTCGATGACGGCTTCGATTTCGGCCGTATCGCCGCCACCAACGCCCTGTCCGACGTCTATGCCATGGGGGCGCGGCCGATCCTGGCGCTGGCTATCCTGGCCATGCCGGTGGACAAGCTGCCCGACGCCACCATCCGCGACATCGTGCGCGGCGGGTTGTCGGCGTGCCAGACGGCCGGCATCCCCTTGGCCGGCGGCCATTCCATCGATTCGGTCGAGCCGATCTACGGACTGGTGGCGCTGGGCCTGGGCCGGATCGAACACATCAAGCGCAACGACAAGGCCCGGCCAGGTGACGTGCTGGTGCTGGGCAAGCCGATCGGCGTCGGCATCCTGTCGGCGGCGCTGAAGAAGGGCAAGCTGTCTGCCGACGGTTACGCCACCATGGTCGATGTCACCACCCGGCTGAACACGCCCGGCCCCGATTTGGCAGCGCTGGACGGCGTGCATGCCATGACCGACGTCACCGGGTTCGGGCTGCTGGGCCATGCCTGGGAACTCGCCCGCGGCAGCAAGGCCAGCCTGCGCATCAAGGCCAGCCAGGTGCCGACCATCCCCGAGGCCCTGGCGCTGGTGCAAGACGGCATCGTCACCGGCGCCTCGGGCCGCAACTGGACCAGCTATGGGTCCAAGGTGGCCAGCGGGCTGGAGCCCAGCGACTGGCGGATCAAGCTTCTGACCGACCCGCAGACCAGCGGCGGCTTGCTGGTGTCGTGTCGATTTTCAGCGGTCAACGACGTGCTGGCAACCTTTCGCGATCACGGGTTCACCGATGCCGCCATCATCGGCGAGGTGGCCTCTGGTCCGGCGATGGTCACATTGGTTGATTAGGGCCCCTCGCAGCCGGCTTGCCCGGATTCCAGCAGGGAGCGGGTGGCTTCCGGTTCGTCGGCCTGGACCACCACCATCCAGCCTTGGCCGAACGGGTCCTGGTTGATCAACTCAGGCCGGTCGATGGGGGCTTCGTTGGCCTCGAGCACCAAACCCGCGAAGGGCAGGCGCACCGCGCCAACCCATTTGCCGCTTTCCACCGTGGCGACCGAACGCCCGGTCTCGACCCGGCCGCCGACCCGTTTGGGCATGAAGGCGACCAGATCGCCCACCACCTTGGCCCCTTGCGCGGTGATGCCGACACGGAAGCAGCCCGGCGCTTCCTCGCGAAACCACATGTGGCGGCCGGCATCGTAGAATCGATCGGGCGGGAAATCCCAGGTACCGGCCATCAGAAGGTCAGGACCCGGCACTTGTCGTCCATCAGGTCGGCGACATATTCGGTTACCGCCGCCAGACCGTCGCATTCGGGGATCAAATCGTCCGGCCCCAGTCCGTGCAGATCTGCGGTGGCGGCGCACAGCAGGAAGCGGGCGCCGGCCTTCTTGGCCATCTTGATGAAGTCATAGGCGGTCTTGCCGGAATCCGGCTTCAGCACCATGGCTTGCGCCACCCCCTTCTTCATCAGGATGCCCGGCGCCCCGGTCAGCACCACATCGACCTCGCAATCCATCGAGGCGGCGACGGCGGCCTGGAACAGGGGTGCCCCGACCTCGATCGGGCGGTCGGGATCGGTGTTGGCCAGCAGCACCACCAGCTTAGTCGGCATCGACGTCTCCGTTCCACAGGAAGGCATCCGACCCCAAGGGGCCGGCCCGCAATTGGGCGGCGCAGGTCTCCTCGTGATCCGTGAGGGTTCCAGGATACGGCGAAAAACCCAGCGACGCGATGCCTTCCGCGATGGCCGCCCGGGCGGCGGCGAAGGACGGCACGCCCCCCAGCAGCGCGGCCAGCCCGGTGACCCGCTGGGCGATGGTCGCCGCGCCATGGCGGGCCAGCTTGGCGGCGGGCGGCGTCAGCAACCGGACCATGCTGTCGATATCGGCATCCAGCAAAAGCGTGCCGTGCAGCAAGGCGGCGCCACCCCGAACCAGACCGGCGGTGCCGCAAATCTTGCGGCCGGCGGCTTCGATGTCGTTGGCCGGCGCGAAGGAACAGGCCACCCCCAGCCCCGACAGCCCGACGGCGACGGCGCGGCACAGATCGCCGGTCAGGTGGTCCAGCGGCGCCTGGCAGGCCAGGGCCACTTCCCAGCACAGCTGGCGATCGTCGATATAGACGGCACCGCCGCCGGTCGGACGACGGGCCAGCTCGATCCCGGCCGCTTGTTCCAGATCGATCTCGGCGGCCGGGTCCTGGTGGCGGCCGATCAGCACACAGGGCGGGAAGCGGAAGAAGCGCAGGGTGTCAGGAATGCGGCCCTCGGCACGCGCCGCCAGCAGCGCCGCCGTCATGGCCATGTTGGCCCGGGCGCCGCGCAGGCCGCTATCGACCACCCTGAGAGGCGTCATGATGGCGGAAGGGAGTGGGAGTCGAACCCACCAACAGCCGGCGACCGACCGTTTCCGGATTTGAAGTCCGTCCGCCCCACCGGGGACGATTCCCTTCCATCGCCTGGTCCGAACAGCGTCAGGCGGTCGGCGCGCACCTTGCGCAGATCGCCCTTGCGGATGGTCAGTCCGACGCGGTCGAAATATTCCAGGATCAGTATGGCAACCTTGCGCCCATTGTCGAGCCGGTCGCGAAACCGGGCGGCGATCAGCCAGCCATCCTTGGCCTGTTGGGCACAGTCTGCGGCAATGGCGGCCATTTCGGCCATCGTTTCACGCAGGAAATAATGGTCCTGGGCCACCAACACCACCCGGCCCATGCGGGCGACGCGTTTCATCACGCCGCGCATCTCGGCTTCCGGCACGTCCAGGTCTTCGGCCAGATCGCGCACCCGGGGCGGGCGGAAGCGATGGTCGCCGCCCAGCAGCGGCCGGGCCTCGTCCCACACCCGTTCGTCGGCGGGCGACAGCCGGGCCTGATGGCCGGGCAGGCGCAGCCACGGCCCATCCTGGTCCAGCACGCCGTCGGCGATGGCGGCAGCGACCACGCAGCCGAACAGATCGGCCGCCATCTTGGGATCGACGGCCGATTTCAGGCGCGGTGCCTGCAGGCCGGGCTGGTCGGCATGGTCCTGGTGATAGGCGCCCAGCACCTCGACCAGCCCGGCGCGCAAAGCCTGCCATGTCGCCGGCCGAAAGGCGAAGCGACCGGCGGCGATCATGTCGGGTACGGCCAATTCGGGCGCGTTCCATTGCAGGCGCAGCCGATCCAGATCGACCCAGCCCGGCGCCCGGTCCAATTGCTGCGCCAGCACTTGTTCCGGCCGACACGATTGCGCCGCCGCCAGGATGTCCAGGCGCATGGGCGTGCGTCGGCCCCGCGCCGGCGGGAACAGGTCCAGCACCCGGCCGCCGCCGATGGTCCGCCGGGCCGACTGATCGCGCAGGATGAAGCGGTCGCCGGCCAGGGCACCGATCGGCCGGTCCAGCACCAGTTGCACCAGACCGTCCCGGCCCGGGGCCAGGGAATCGCCGTCCAGCAGGGCGATGCGGGCCGGCACATGGGCGGCAGCCAGATGCAGGTGGACCGGGGTCCAGTGGGCCAGGGCGCGGGGCTCGCTGTTCAGCAGGCGGAAATGGGCGTCGAAGCGATCGACCGGATGGTGCAGACCAGCGTCCAGCACCCACTCGCCGCGGGCGATGTCGTCCTTGCCCAACTGGGCGGCGGCCAGGTTCAGCGCCAGGCGCTGGCCGGCGAAGCCCTGATCGGCCTTACGGTTCTGGGCGTGCAGCGAGCGCACCCGCACCTCGCGCCCCATCGGGCTGAGCCACAAGCGGTCGCCGACCGCCACCCGGCCGGAAAAGGCAGTGCCGGTGACCACCACGCCCGCTCCGGCCAAGGTGAAGGACCGATCCACCGCCAGGCGGAACAGACCGCCCTGCTCGCGCACTGTCCCAGCGCTGGCCAGGGCCAGATGGGTGGCGACGGTATCGACCCCCTGCCCGGTCCTGGCCGAAACGGCAACGATGGGGGCATCGGCCAGCGCGGTCGCGGCCAGCAGGGCGCGCACCTGGGCTTCGACCTCGGCCAGCCGGGCCTGGTCGGCCAGATCGGCCTTGGTCAGCGCCACCAGGCCGCGGGACAGGCCCAGCAGGTCCAGGATGTGCAGATGCTCGATGGTCTGCGGCATCACCCCATCGTCGCAGGCCACCACCAGCAGGGCGAAATCCAGCCCCGACACCCCGGCCAGCATGTTGTGGACGAAGCGTTCGTGGCCGGGCACATCGACGAAACCCAGCACCCGGCCGTCGGCCTGATCCTGATAGGCGAAACCCAGATCGATGGTGATGCCGCGGGCCTTTTCCTCGGCCAGCCGATCGGCGTCGATGCCGGTCAAAGCCCGCACCAGGGCGGTCTTGCCGTGGTCGATATGGCCGGCGGTGCAGACGATCATGGCAAATCGGCCAATTGCGCCAGGAAGGGCGCATGGTCTTCCAGGCAGCGCAGGTCGAACCACAGGGCACCGTCGGCGATGCGCCCGACCACCGGCACCGGCAGGCCGCGCCAAGCAGCGGCCAACTGATCCAGCGCGCGGCCTTCCGATTTGGTGCCAAGAGGTGGGCGCAGCACGATGGCCCAGCTGGGCAGCAGATCGACCGGCAGGGCGCCGCTGCCGATCTGACTGTGACAGGGTTCCAGCGCGACCCTGGCCTTACCGTCCATGCTCCGCTCGATCGCCGGCAGCACTTGCCTGCCCATGGCGGCGATGGCGTCGGCCGGGCGGGTCAGCAGGCGCAGCGTCGGCAAACGCTGGGCCAGGCTGTCGGGATCGGCATAGAGCTTGAGGACGGCCTCCAGCGCGGCCAGACGGATCTTGTCCATGCGCAGCGCGCGCTTCAGCGGGTTCTTCTTGATGCGGGCGACCAGGTCCTTGCGACCGACGATGATGCCGGTCTGCGGCCCGCCCAGCAGCTTGTCGCCCGAGAAGCAGACCAGGTCGGCCCCGGCCGCTAGGGTCTCGCGCGGGGTGGGTTCGTGCGGCAGGCCCCAGCGTTCCATATCGACCAGCGACCCCGCCCCCAGATCGACCAGGAAGGGCAGGCCGTGATCATGGGCCAGTCTGGCCAGCTCGGCCTCGGGCGGTTGGGCGGTGAACCCGACCACCGCGTAATTGCTGGTGTGCACCTTCATCAGGGCGGCGGTCTTGGGGCCGATGGCGGCTTCGAAATCACGCAGATGGGTGCGGTTGGTGGTGCCGACCTCGCGCAGGCGGGCCTGAGCCCGGGCCATCACCTCGGGGATGCGGAAGGCGCCGCCGATTTCCACCAACTCGCCGCGCGACACCACCACCTCGGCCTTGGCCGCCAATGCATGCAGCATCAGCAGCACGGCACCGGCATTGTTGTTGACCACGGTGGCGGCCTCGGCCCCGGTCAGCCGGCACAGCCAATCCTCGACCAGATCGTCGCGGTCGCCGCGCTTGGCCCGGCCCAGATCGAACTCCAGCGGGATGGCCCCGGTCATGGCGGCCGTCGCCGCCGCCACCGCCTCGGCCGGCAACGGCGCCCGGCCCAGATTGGTGTGCAGCACCGTGCCGGTCAGGTTAAACACCGGACGCACCCGCGGCCGGTGGCGGTATTCCAGGATGGCCCCGGCCGAGGCCAGCACGGCCTCGATCCCGGCCTGACGGCCGGCCTGACGGAAGGAATCCAGCGCCTCACGCAAGGCCGCCACGGTATCGTCGCGGCCATACTGGGCCAGCAGCGCCTGGGTGCCGGGGGCAGCCAGCACGGCATGTACCGCCGGCAGCGGGCTCACCCCGGGCCTGCCTGCAGGAACGGATTGGCCGCCGCCCGGTGCCAGCCATCCTCGGCCAAGCGCAAATCCAGACCGGCGGTGGCCAGATCGTCGGCGAAGGGCTCGGCGCCGGGCGACTTGGCCTCGTCGAACAGCTTCAGATAGGTGCGGCACTCGCCGCACGTCTCGCCGCGGACATGGGACGAGCCGCCCTCGAAAGCCAGATAGGCGATGTCCTTGTCCGAGCCGCAGGACGAGCAATAGGCACGCGGATGGTGCCAATGACAGCCGCACAGGCCACACGACAGGTACCGCACGCCCTCCAGCGGGTCGGCGGCCATCACCAGCCCCGCCACCGGGGCCGAGCCGCAGACCGGGCACAGGCCGGGCGGATCCAATGTTTGCGGCAGGCTGGGGGCCAAGGCGCCGGCCGCTTTGGCCCAGAACACCTGCAAGGCAGCGGCAATGAATAGACCGGCGGCCAGATCGTCAGGCCCGGTCTGGCCGGTCAGGAACGCCGCCGCCCTGGCATCAAGCGCAGGCCCCGGCTCGGCCGCCAGGACCTCGACCACGCGCCGCGCCGGGTCGGGCAGGTTCTGGCCGACAATGCCATCCAGCACTGCGGCAAGCCCCGCTCGCCAGGCCGGGGTCAGAAACGACGCCTCGCGCGGCAACAGCGGCATCTGGCCCGCCAGGCGCTGGTCCAGCAGGGCTGGGGCCGGCAGATCGGGGGGCGAAACGGACGCCAGCGCCTTGTGCTGGGCGGCGCACAGATGGGACAGGAACGCCAGATAGTCGCCCAGCGGATGGCCGTCGGCCCAGGCGGCAAGGCGCCGGGACCTGCGGTCGAACAGCAGGGCGGGATCGGGCAGAAGGACGGCCGGGGGCGAAACGGTGGTTCCGCCCCCGGCCAGTAACGTTTCGGGACTATCGCTCATTTACGCCCGCCGACCTCCTCGCGCAGATACCGGCGATGATGCTTCCACAGCCAGCCGCCGGTGACCGGACCGCGGGTCATGGCGCGGACCGAACCGGTGTTCCAGATGGCGGCATAGATGTGGATGATCATGGTGATGATCATCGCCGCCGCCATCAGGGCATGCACCAATCCGGCGAACCGCTGCAATCCCATCGGGAAGGCATCGCCGAAATAATGCTGCCACAACACCAGCCCCGACAGGAAGAGGGTCACCACCGACCAGAACATGACGTAGAAGACCAGCTTCTGCGCCGCGTTGAAGCGGCCGGCTTCGGGCACCTTGTCCTCGCGGTGGTTGATCAGGTCGCCGACATGGCTCATCCATTCGCCGTCTTCCTTGGTCCAGATGTTCTGGCGGAAGAAGCGGATGCCCATGAAGGTGAACGAACCCGCCAGCACGACGCCGATCCACGGATGGATGGCGCGGGCCGCCTGGCCGCCGCCGAAGAGGGCGGTCAGCCAGAAGAAGGCCGGATGGAAGAAGGCCAGCCCCGACAGCATCAGCAAGATGGCGCACACCACCACCAGCCAATGATTGGCCCGTTCACTGGGGTTGTAACGGATATAGGTGTCGCGGACGACCGCGACCTTTTCGGTGCTCGTGGTCATGCCGCGTCCCTCCCGTTGAGCTTACGGGCGTTCTCTTCGTCGGCCTCGGTGACCTCGTTGGGGCCGCGGGTGACGAAGTGGAACAACCCGGCCAGCACCGCCATGCCCATGCCGATCATCGTCAGGGGTTTCAGGGCCCCCTTCCACAGGGCGACCATCGGGCTGATGGCGGGGTTGTCCGGCAGGCCGGAATACAGCTCCGGCCGGTCGGCATGGTGCAGGACGTACATGACGTGGGTACCGCCAACGCCTTGCGGGTCATAAAGTCCGGCCTTGTCGTAGCCACGCGATTGCAGGTCCTTGATGCGGCCCTGGGCGTGGTCGATCATGCTTTCCTTGGACCCGAAGACGATGGCCCCGGTCGGACACGCCTTGGCGCAGGCCGGGCTTTGGCCGACGGCCACCCGGTCCGAGCACAGCGTGCACTTGTAGGCGCGGTTATCGGCCTTCGAGACGCGGGGCACGTTGAAGGGACAGCCCTTCACGCAATAGCCGCAGCCGATGCAGTTTTCCTGTACGAAATCGACGATGCCGTTGGCGTACTGCACGATGGCACCGGGGGCCGGGCAGGCCTTCAGGCAACCCGGGTCGGTACAATGCATGCAGCCGTCCTTGCGGATCAGCCATTCCAGCTTGCCCGCTTCCTCATGTTCGGCAAACCGCATCACCGTCCAGGCGGCGGGGCCAAGGTTGTCGGGGTTGTCATAGGTACCCGAGTTGACACCGACATCGGGGCGAAGATCGTTCCAGGCCATGCAGGCCGATTGGCACGCCTTGCAGCCGATGCATTTCGAGACATCAATCAGCTTGGCGACTTCCAGGTCCTTGCGGACCGACGGAGGCACCGCCGTACTGGCCGAGCGGTTGCGGACATCCAGGGATTGTAACGTTGCCATGATCGTTTCCTCCCTTTAGGCCGCCGGGCCGATGCGTTTGATGTTGACCAGGAACGCCTTGTATTCGGGCGTCTCGGTATTGGCATCGCCGACATAGGGAGTGAGCTGATTGGCGCCGAATCCCTTCTTGGTGGCTCCGATGAAGCCCCAATGGATGGGAATGCCGACCACATGCACCGGCTTGCCGTCACAGATCAGCGGCCGGATGCGTTTGGTCACCACCGCCTTGGCCTTGATGCGGGCCCGGTTCGACGACACTTCAACCATGTCGCCGGCACTGATGCCCTTTTCCTTGGCCAGTTGCTCGCCGATTTCCACGAACAATTCGGGCTGCAGCACGGCATTCATCTTGGCGTGCTTGGTCCAATAGTGGAAATGCTCGACCAGGCGGTAGGTGGTGGCGACGTAGGGGAAATCTTCGGACTTGCCGAACACTTCCAGGTCGCCCTTGAACACCCGGGCCACCGGGTTGGATTGCACCTTGGCATGGAACGGATTGGCCACCGGGCTTTCGAACGGTTCGTAATGCTCGGGGAACGGGCCTTCGCGCATCATGCCCCTGGTAAACAGCCGCCCCACCCCTTCCGGGTTCATGATGAAGGGGCCGGTCGCCTTGACGGTCGGGTCGATCAGCGGCCCGAAATCGGGCACGTCGATGCCCGCCCAGCGGCTGCCATTCCACTCGATCACCTTCTTCTTGGCATTCCACGCCTTGCCCGACGGATCGGCCGAGGCGCGGTTGTAAAGGATGCGCCGATTGGCCGGCCAGGCATAACCCCAATTGGGATGGATGCCCTTGCCGCTGGGATCACTGGGATCCCGCCTCGCCGTCATGTTGCCCTTTTCGGTGTAACAGCCCGAATAGATCCAGTTGGCGCAACTGGTCGAACCGTCGTCGCGCAGTTGGGCGAAGATATCCATCTGCTCGCCGGCTTTCTTGATCGGCGGCTTGGTGGCATCGGTCGGATCGGGCAGATCGACCAAGGCGCGGCCGTTGATTTCGCGCAGCAACTCGTCGGCGGTCGGCCTGGCCGGATTGCGATAGCTCCAGTCCACATTCATGATGGGGTCCGGGAACTTGCCGCCTTCCTTGGCGTAGAGCGCCTTCAAGCGCAAGAACAGGTCCGCCATGATCTGGATGTCGGTCCTGGCCTGGCCCGGGGGCTCAGCGGCTTTCCAGTGCCACTGGATATTGCGGCCCGAGTTGGTGAAGGTGCCTTCCTCTTCCGCGAAGCAGTTGGTCGGCAGCAGGAACACCTCGGTATTGATCTTCGCGGGATCGGCGTCGTTCATCTCGCCGTGATTTTCGAAGAAATGCGCCGTCTCGGTGTGCAGCGGGTCCATCACTACCAGGAACTTCAGCTTGGACAACCCGGCGATCAGCTTCTTGCGGTTGGGCACGCTCATCAGCGGGTTGAAGCCCTGGCAGACGAAGCCGTTCATCTTGCCCTGGAACATCATCTCGAACTGCCTGAGCGTATCGAGGTTGACGTCCACCTTGGGCAGCCAGTCAAAGCCGAACTGGTTTTCCGGCGTGGCGTTCTTGCCATACATCGCCTTCAGGAACGAGACGAAGAACTTGCGATAGTTCTGCAAGAACGACATCTGATCGGGGCGAATCGGCTTGAAGGCCCGGGTCTTCAGATAATCCTCGAGCGTGGCTTCCTTGCTGTTGGGCATGGCCAGATAGCCCGGCACCGAATTCGAGAACAGACCGAAATCGGTGATGCCCTGCACGTTCGAGTGACCGCGCAGCGCGTTGATGCCGCCACCCGGAACACCCATATTGCCCAGCAACAGCTGGATGATGGCGATGTTGCGGATGTTCTGCGAGCCCTTGGAATGCTGGGTCCAGCCCAGCGCATAAAGGCTAGTCAGGGTCTTCGCACCGGTCGCCGTGGTGGCGATCAGCTCGCACACCTTCAAGAACAGGTCCTTGGGCGTGCCGCAGGTCCGTTCCACCATCTCGGGCGTATAGCGGGAATAATGCGCCTTCAGCAGATTGAACACACAGCGCGGATTTTCCAGCGTCGGGTCCAGCTTGGCCTGGCCGGCCTCGTCGAACTCGTAATCCCAGGTTGAGCGATCGTAATCGCGCTTTTCCGCGTTGTAGCCGGTGAACAGGCCGTCCTCGAACCCGAAGCCTTCCTTCACGATGAAGGCGGCGTTGGTGTAGGCGAGGACGTAATCCTTGAAGATCTTGTTGTTGGACAGAAGGTAATGAATGACACCGCCCAGGAAGGCGATGTCGGTGCCCGGACGCAACGGCGCGTACAGGTCGGACACGGCGGCCGTGCGCGTGAAGCGCGGATCGACCACGATCAGCTTGGCGCCGTTGCTGGCCTTGGCCTCGGTCACCCATTTGAAGCCGCAGGTATGCGCTTCGGCGGCGTTGCCGCCCATCACCAGCACGACATCAGCATTCTTGATGTCGTTCCACCCGTTGGTCATCGCACCACGCCCAAAACTTGGAGCCAGACTGGCCACCGTGGGGGCGTGTCAAATACGAGCCTGATTATCGACCGCGATGATACCCAGCGAACGGACCGTCTTATAGGTCAGCCAGCCAGTTTCGTTGGTGGTGGCGCAGCCGGCCAGGAAGCCGGTGGTCGACCAATGATTCAGGGTCTTGCCGTCGTCGCTGGTCTGCTTGAAGTTGGCGTCGCGATCGTCCTTCATCAGGCGCGCGACCCGCTCCATCACGAAATCCCAGCTGACCGGCTTGAAGCCTGCCTCGCCCGCGGCGCGGTGCATCGGCTGCTTGACCCGGGTCTCGGAACGGATGAAGTCCAGCAGTGCCGCGCCCTTGGGGCACAGCGAGCCGCGATTGACCGGATGGTCGGGGTCGCCCTCGACATGCACGATCTCGGCCTTGGTGTTCTTCGAGCCGTCGCCGGTGGTGTGGATGATAACGCCGCAGCTGACCGAGCAATACGGGCAGGTGTTGCGGGTCTCGGTGGTTCGCGCCAGCTTGTAGGGCCGCACCTCGGCGGCGACCGCCTCTAGGCTGCCAAAGCCCAGGGCGCTGGCGGTCGTTCCGGCGACGGCGCTGCCGCCCAGCCGGAAAAACTCGCGTCTGTTGATGGTCACGTCTGTTCCTCCCGTCCATCCGGCGATCATTGGTATCACCAGCTGGCGGTTATCTTCTTATAGTCACAGGCAAATGTGAACCGTGAACTGACGGCCAAGCCGCAGATAAGCCATTGTTAATGTTGCATTTGCGAAGCACTGCCCGCATCGCGCCGTACGGGTCGGGGCCAAAACCGCCGTTCTGCATAGCCCTCGATCCGGCCGATGACGCCAGAAACGGACGGTTGTTCCGATCCCAACCGGAGAGGGCGGCTGCTTTTTGGCAATCATCTGCCGTCACCGCAATGCAAAATGCGCGACGACGCTGGGGAGCCGTGAACTCGGCTTGGCCGACGGCAACCATGGTAATGGCACCGTACAGCTCTTTCTTGTTTGGATGAGGTCCTGGCGGCAAAATGCGAACCGACTCAGGACGATGAGCGGTCGACAGGTCGCGTGCGCACTTTACACGCCTTGCGAAATTTGCCGCTGCCGCTGCGCCATGGCATACTCGGATGCAAGACACCCGTTTCGCGAGGTTGTAATGGCTGGTTACCTTGATGGTTATCTTGACGCATCCCTGACCGCCCATGACGATAAGCGCCGCGCTGCCGAAGCCGCGCGTCAGGAAGCAGAAGCTTCGGCGGGTGCGCAGAAGGCCGAAATCATCGCCCTGCTGATCGCCAAACATAATCGAGAAATCTCGCGCCTTGACCAGGAGTGGCGCGACCATTGCACCAAGCTCGAGCACCAGATCGAGGAGCTGAAGCACCAGCTCGAAGAATCGCATCAGGCGGCGCGGCAAGCAAAAGCTGAGCGGGCCGGGTGGTGGGTGGCTGCAAAAGCAGCCAAGGAAGAGATGATCGCGTGCCCCGAAGAGCATGAGCTAGTCAAGCCGTCGGGCTATAAGCTGCCGCGTTCCGGTGAAGAACTGGATAACCTGAACAAAATCTCATTTCAGGGCACCTCGAAAAATCCCGCCCTCCGGCGA
>NZ_CACVCE010000050.1:0-7323 GCF_902729445.1 Magnetospirillum sp. LM-5
TAATGGCCAACGCGACATTTTCGTCCATGACCGCCAAACCGGGACAACCAGCCGGGTGTCGGTGGCGCAGGGGGGGGCGCAGGGAAATGGCCCTTCAGAGACCCCCTCGATTTCCGCCGACGGGCGCTATGTGGCTTTTCAAAGCTATGCCAGTACTCTGGTGGCCGGGGACACCAACTGGAAACACGACATCTTTGTCCGCTCCACCGCGCCGGTGATTCTGGAACCGGTGGTGACCTCGCCGTCCATCCTCAGCACCGGGGTGGCCACTGTCACCATCGGGCGTAATGCTTCCAATGGTCCGGATGTGGCCTATTTCCAGATCAGCGGCATCAGTGGTGGCAACTTGGCCAAGGCCGATGGGACTGCCCTTGCCAATGGCGCCTTCATCACCGTGGCCGAAGGACAAGTGGGATTGAAGTTCACGCCATCGGGAACGGCCAATGGCTCGTTCCAAGTGCGTGGATCGACTTCGGCAACCGAGGCCGGAATCGGCGGCTCGGCCGCCACCGCCACCATCACAGTCTCGGCGCCCCAAGTACCGGTGGCCGCTCCCCCGCCGCCACCTCCGCCTCCGCCACCTCCGCCGCCTCCGCCGCCGCCAGCCCCAGCCCCGGTGGTTGCGCCCGCGCCCGCGCCGATCATCGCGGCGGCGCCGACCGGTGGCTTGGGAGGGCTGACCGGTGGAACTTCCGGCACCTCGGTCACGGCAACAGCGTCCACCACGACATCGACTGCCGCAGCCGTGTCGCAGCCGACCGCAGCCCCGGCGACGGTGACCAGTGCCATCTTCTCGGGCGGTGGACAAAGTGCACCGGCATCGACCGGCACGGGGGCCCTGTTCGCCTCGGCTTCGACCGGCGGTTCCACCAGTGGCGGCACGACATCGGCGAGCGGCGGCACTTCCATCGGACGGGCGGCATCGCCCGCGGCAAGTTTCTCCTTCGCCGGGATCAGCGCCGGAGCCACGGTGCTGTCCGCGGCACCCACTGCCGCTCCTGCCGCCGCCCCGGCTCCGGTGGCGGCGCCGACATCGGCCCCGGTAGCCGCACCGGGGGCTGCACCGGCGGGAGGCGGCTTGTCTGGGCCTGCCAGTGCCTCTCCCGCAGCGCCCGCATCGGCACCGGTCTCTGCCCCTGCGGCAACCGGTGCCGCCCCGGTTACGGCAGCGCCCGCGTCCGCACCGGCAACCGGTGGGAATACTGCCCCGGCTGGGACGACCGGCGATGCCCAGGCTGGCGGCACAGGGCAACAACAACAGCAAGCCCCGGCCGAGGGACAGCAGCCAGCCCCGGCCGAGGGACAGCCGCCAGCCCCAGCCGAAGGACAACAGCCAGCCCCGGCCGAAGGACAACCGGCGCCGGCACCCCAGGACGGGGCATGGCTGGACGGTACCAGCGGCGCCTCTACCCAGGTTTCATTCCTCCAACAATTGGAGAGCCTGGGATCTGCCTCGCAGCGAGCCGAGAACGAACTGATCGCCGCCCTGGATGAATTGCTGAACGATACCTTGGCGGCCTAGACGTGACCCTGACCCGACGACATGAAAAGGACACGAGACGATATGGATGAAAGCGCTGCCGGAACGACAGAGGCAGGCCCCGCCCAGGGACCAACCATGCCGGTCCTTTATGCCAAGGCGGAGCCATTGTCGCCGACCCTGCATCAGGGTTTGGTGCTGCGACCGCACACGTCCTACGCCTTTGCCGCAAAGACGCCGGGTATTCCACTGGTCGCCTCTGAATTCGTTGCGGCGGCCTTGACCTATCCCATCGTCTTCGCCGGGCAGAACCCAGCGTCGCCGATCATCGTCACCGGCGTGGCGCCCGAGCAAAATCTGTTCGTCAACAAAGCCGGAGAATGGGCCAAACATGCCATGGTTCCGGTCTATGTACGGCGGTATCCGTTCATCTTCATGAAGTCAGCGGACAAGGACCAACTGATCTATTGCCTGGACCCCACATCCGATCGGCTTGCCAGCGAGGGGAAGGGAGAGCCGTTGTTCCTGGATGGGCAACCGGCCGCGGCATTGCGCGAAGTCATGAATGGCATGAACAAGGTGCAGGAACAATTCAACGAAACAACGGAATTCGCCACGGCCCTGGAAAGCAATGGTCTGCTGGCCCCGGTGCGGGTTGATTTGAAGGGCGAAGATGGCGTCTCGCAACCGATCGAAGGTTTTCGCATCGTTGACGAGGGGCGCTTCAATGCTCTGCCGGATGACATCTATCTGCAATGGCGGGCAAAAGGCTGGATAGCATTAATCCACGCTCATCTGCTGTCGCAGGGCAATTGGCAGGCAATCGCCGGACGGCTGAGCGAGACATAATATTGTGGTTGTATTCATGGCGGGAATGATGGCTTGGCAGGGGGATGCGTGATGACAGGCTGGCGCGGGGGCGCCTCTATTTCAGGTCTGGCGATTTCTCTTTTTGTTGCCGGATGCACCGTCGCCCCATCCCCTTATACCGAACAGGAGTTCGCCGATTGGGCGCGCTCCGATCGTGAGCGGATGTATTCCAGCCAGGAAGCGCTGTCCGGGCCCATTTCGCTTTACGAGGCCATGGCGCGCGGTATCGCCTACAATTTGGAACACCGCCTGAAGCTGATGGAGGGCGCGGTTGCGGCTGGGGATGCCAAGATCGCCCGATTCGACCTTCTGCCCAGGCTGACGCAGACGGCAGGCTATACTGCACGCGACACCGAGAACGCGTCACGCAGCAAGAACCTCGCGACCAACGTCACCAGCAACGAGTATTCAGCGTCGAGCGAGAAGCAGTTCGCCACCGCCAACCTGTCTCTGGCCTGGAACGTACTGGATTTCGGCGTCAGTTGGCTTCGGGCGCGGCAACAGGCTGACAGCATTCTGGTGACCGAGGAGCGACGCCGCAAGACCGTTCAGAACATCCTCCAGGACATTCGGTTTGCCTATTGGCGAGCCTACGGGGCTCAGCGCTTGCTTCCTAAAGTTGAGCGGTTGCTGGTCGAGGTGAAGAACGCGCTGGCTCAGGCACGGGAAGCCGAGCAGCAGGGCTTGCAACAGGCGCAGTCGCTTGAGTACCAGGTGCAATTGCTGGAAACGGTGCGCCAGATCAATGCCGTCAAGAAGGAACTGATCTTTGCCCGCGCCGAGTTGGCGGCGCTGATGAACCTTCCTCCGGGGATGCCATATGTACTGGCCGCCCCGGACGACAATTCGGCGCCCGAGATCAAGGTCCCTCTGGAGAAGCTGCAGCAAACCGCTCTGTTTCTTCGTCCCGAAATCCGCGAGCAGCGCTACCAGGAACGGATTACGGTCGCGGAGACCACCAAGACCCTGCTGCGTTTCCTGCCGGGTATCGAGATCAACGTAGATCGGCAATACACCGGCAACTCATATACCCTGAATCAAAGCTGGGTCGAAGGCGGGCTGAAGCTGACATGGAACCTGATGAACCTGTGGGGTGCCGACGACAAGTTCGCCCTGGCCCAAGCCAAGGAGGAACTGGTTCGGCGGCAGCAATTGGCCCTAGGCGTGGCCGTGATGACCCAGGTCAATGTTGCCTGGCTGCGCTTCCAGCAGGCCCATGAGGATTTCGGCTTCGCTCATGAGATGTTTGGCGCCGCCAGCCGTTTGGAGGAGCAGGGCAACAAGGCACGCTCGGCCTTGGCGGAGAGCGGGCTCGAGGTGATCCGACGTACTACGCGTTCGGTCTACATGGAGCTTCAGCGGGATACGGCGATGGCGGAGTTGCAGAACGCGGCTGGGCGCCTTTATGGCTCGGTCGGGTTCGACCCTGTGTTTGGCGCTGAGCGGGAATGGAAGTTGGCTGAACTCTCGGTGGCGCTTAAGGCTCAGATGACCGAATGGGACAAAGGGAACCTCGCAGTCCCTGATGAGGTCGAGACCCCGAAGCCAACCGCCAACGAATCGGCTGACGACGACATTCCAGTCCTCAAGTGGATCACGCGAGGTTTCAAGTGACGACGGGCAATGTCGTTCGGGGAGTTGCGTGGCTTCTTGTCCTGGCCAGTGTCGCGTCACCGGTCCTATCACAGGAACGATCAAGCCCCCGATTACGCGGTTTGGTAACGGCCCGCCACGAGGCCATGCTATCGACCCAGATCAACGCCATTATTGCGGAAATGTCATTTCGGGCCGGTGATCGTTTCCGTAAGGGCGACACCCTGGTGCGTTTTGACTGCGCTGTGCAGAAAGCCCAGTACCAGCGAGCCCAAGCAGAGGTCTCCGCAGCGCGCAAGACCCTGACCATCAAGAAGGAACTACTTCGGCTGTCCACGGTGAGTCCGCTTGACGTGCAACTGGCCGAGGCGGAGGTCGCAAAGTCGGAAGCGGATCTGGCACAAGCCACTGCCATCACCGCCATGTGCCAGGTGAAGGCCCCCTTTGACGGCAGGGTCATCGAGGCCAAGGCACATGCCCATGAGAGCTACAGCAGTGGCCAGCCCCTGTTGTCCATTGTCGATGATACCAGCCTGGAGGTGGAGGTGATCATTCCGTCCTCCTGGCTCACCTGGGTGAAGGCGGGAGCCAGCTTCAAGATCAAGATCGAGGAGAATGGCCAGACGGTGACCGGCACGGTATCCAAGCTCGGCGCCCGGATCGATCAGGTTTCCCAGACCATCAAGGTCTATGGGAGCCTGGGCCCGCGGGCAGGAACCCTGATTCCAGGCATGACCGGTGAAGTAACTTTCGACGGGCAGCCATGAGCGAACGCACGGACCCGCGGGTCGTTGTCCTGACTGTCCTGCTCCAGTTGGCGCAGGAGGCACGTCAGGCCGACACGCTCGATGCCTTTGCCTTCGTAGCCGCCAACAGCCTGAAGCGGCTGGTACCCTTCCGGAACGCAGCGCTGTGGACTGATCGTCCGGCTCGTTCCGGCGTCTCGGCTGTGTCCGGAGTGGCCGAGATCGATCCCGACTCACCGGCGATGATCTGGTTGGACGCGCTCTGTCGCCATCTTGCCGAAGATACCTCAACGACAGGGCCGATGGGGGTGAGGCCGGAGAACATTCCGCCTGAACTTGAACCACAGTGGACGGAATGGGGCGGGCCTTTTGCCCTGTGGCTGCCCCTGCGTCATCCCTCCAGGCAAGTCGTCCTGGGTGGGGTCTGGATTATCCGGGATACGGCCTTCAACGGTGCAGAACTGGCCCTGCTGGAACGGCTTGGTGAAGCCTTAGGTGAAACTCTGTCGCGTCACCTCAGAATCGGGACTACCCGTTCTGCAATTCTGGCAGCGTTGACGCGCCGACGACTGGCTATTGCTGCGGCCATTTTCCTGCTAGCCCTGTTTCCTGTGCGTTTATCGGTTACCGCACCGGCCGAGATCGCGGCCCGAGACCCGATGGTTCTGGCCGCCCCCCGTGATGGCGTGGTTGCGCGGTTCTTCGTGCAACCGAATCAGATGGTCAAGGCTGGTGACAAACTGTTCGAGTTGGATGACGTCGATGTCAGGAACCGCCATGAATTGGCGATCCGAGATCTCGCCATCGCCCGGACCGATCACAAGCGAGCCAATCAGGCCGCCTTCGCTGACCCGCAAAGTAGTGCCGAGTTGTCTATCCTGGCCAACCGGATCGAACGTGCCCAGGCGGAGGAAATCTATTCACGCGAGCTTCTGGCCCGCAGCGAGGTGGTTGCCGAAAAGAATGGCCTAGTGATCTTCACCGATCCGGCCGACTGGCTGGGCAAGCCGGTCAAGACGGGAGAACGGATTGCATTGCTTTCCGATCCCGAAAAGGTGGAGGTCTTGGCTTGGCTAGCCAGTACGGATGCCATCGTTCTGCGATCAGGTGCTGCGGTCAGGATGTTTCTGAACACCGCCCCGTTGTCGCCACTGAAGGCAAGCCTCGAGTCCGCTTCCTATGAGGCACAAATGTCACCCGCTGGTGTTCTTTCCTACCGTCTGAAAGCCTCCCTGGCAGAGGACGAACCTCCACCGCGGATCGGCCTGCATGGTAGCGCCCGGGTCTATGCCGACAATGTTCCCCTGATCGCCTGGATTCTTCGGAAGCCCCTGGCCACGCTCAGACAGCTTGTGGGGCTTTGATGCCTGCCGATCTCCCCATCCTGCGGAGTGAAATCCGGGTGGTCCGGGGAGGCGACGACGTGACCGGATGGCCGACCTATGTGCTTCAGGATCCGGTGCGGGGAAAGTACTTCCACCTTGGCTGCCCGGAATTCGAGGTGCTGAGCCGTTGGGGGCTAGGGACCCCGGAGCGGATCGTTGACTCGGTCATGCGGGAAACCACTCTGGTCGTGGATGACGAGTTCATTCAGACCGTAGCCAAATTTTTGCAGACTTCCGGGCTTACACTCCCTGGAAGTGCCGAGGACATCCAGCGGTTGGATGCAATGCGTCGGGCGAAGGAACAGAGCTTCGCCACTTGGCTTCTTCATCATTACCTTTTTATCCGCGTGCCCTTGCTGCGCTCGGACCATTTCATCAGCTCCCTGGAGAAATCGGTCAGGCCCTTTCTGAGGTGTCTGCCCGTGCCTTCGATGGTTCTTGGGGTGGTTGCTCTTGCCGTATTGGCTCTTCACTTCGACGAATTCGCCGCCACCTTTCCCGATCAGATCACAGTCGGCGGCGTGATCGCTTTCGCAGTGGCTCTCGTGGTCACAAAGATCTGTCATGAATTGGGACATGCCATCGCGCTGAAACACTTTGGTGGTTTGGTTCCGACCATGGGCGTAGCTTTTTTGGTATTGTTTCCCATGCTCTATACGGACACCAGTTCCGGCTGGTTCCTAAGATCACGACGGCAACGGATCATCGTGGCCGCCGCGGGGGTATCGGCCGAAATCGCACTGGGAGCTGTGTCCGTGCTGATCTGGGCTCTCGTGCCAGAGGGCGCCATCAAATCCACGGCTTTCCTGATGGCGACCACCGCCCTGGTGGGAAGTCTGTTGGTCAATGTCAGTCCGTTCATGAAATTCGACGGTTATTACATTCTTGCCGATCTTCTCAATGTTCCAAATCTCCACGAACGAGCTTTCGCGGAAGGCAGAAGCAAGCTTCGGGAGTGGCTTTCCGGAACCCAACAGCCGGTTCGGCGCTCCAGTCTGGAACGGCTTCTTCTTGGATATGCTGTTGCGACCTGGCTTTATCGTCTCATTGTCTTCACGGGTATTGCCGTGATGGTCTATTACCTGGCGTTCAAGGCGCTGGGGATTGTTTTGTTCGTCGTTGAAATCTGGTGGTTCATCCTCAAGCCAGTACTGGGAGAGGTCGCCGCCTGGCGACGTGATGGACTGACATCATCCCGGCGTGCCCGACTGATCCTCAGCGGTATTGTCGGCGCTTCGGTGCTACTGGC
>NZ_CACVCE010000051.1:0-6495 GCF_902729445.1 Magnetospirillum sp. LM-5
AAGAACGATCCTTTGCCATGAAGAGAAAACTGTATTAAACTGAGAGGCATTCGCATTCTTATGCGCGTGCCAAGGAGCGGAATATGGATATGGACCGTGTTACCCTTGCCGACCTTCGCCCCGAGCAGCAGGGTGAGATCGTCGAGATCGAAACCGAGGATGGCGTTTTCAAGCGCCGTATGCAGTCGCTTGGAGTGGTGTCCGGTACCGCTGTAACCCTGGATCGCTCTGCCCCGCTCGGAGATCCTCGCATCTACAGCCTGATGGGCTACAGCCTGGGCCTGCGCAATGCCGAGGCCCGGCAGATCCGCATTCGTTTGAAATAGTCACCCCATCCGACATCGCTTCAAGGGTAGCCGTATATGAAATCCCCCGTCACCGTGGCATTAGTGGGTAACCCCAATGCCGGTTCCACCAGCTTGTTCAATGCCCTGACAGGCGCCCAATCCGCCGTCGCCAACTATCAGCGGGTGACGACCTCTTTGAATGTGCGCGAGATCACCCATGGCGGGGTTCCCTTACGCATCGTCGATGTGCCGGGCATTTTTTCCACCTCGTCGCAATCGCCGGAGGAGAAGGTCGGCTGCGACTATATTCACGGCGAGGAACCCGACATCATCGTCAACGTGCTGGATGCCGGCCATCTGGACCGCAGCCTGTTCCTGACCACCCAGCTGATCGAGACCGGGCTTCCCCGCATCACCGTGCTGAACATGATGGATGAGGTCCGCCGGGCCGGTATTCGCATCGACACCGCCCTATTGGCCTCGGCCCTCGGATCGCCGGTGGTGGAGACCTGCGCCCTGAAGAAGGAGGGCATCGACGCCCTGCTGGACGCGGTGGCGGCCATGGCCTCGACAACTCCCGCCGCCGCCCCGTTACGGCTGCACTATGACAGCCATCTGGAGGCGGCCATCGAGCGCGTCCAGCAGCATCTGTCCAAGCTGCCCCCCCAGGAGCTGAGCCCGGTGCGCTCGCGCTGGCTGGCCATCAAGATGCTGGAAGGCGATGACGAGGTTCTGCGCCACGAAAGCAACCACGTCGAACTGGTCGAGGAGATCAAGGGCGAGCAGACCGCCCTGGCCCACGAGCATGATGAAGACACCGCCAGCCTGTTGGCCTCGGCCCGCTTCGCCTTTTCCAACGGCCTGCTGCGCGAAGTCCGTCAGCAGGAGGGCGATCCCACCGCCGGGTTCAAGCTGACCCGTATCCTCGACGATTTCTTCCTGAACCGCACTCTGGGCCTTCCCCTGCTGCTGGGCATCCTGTGGGTGATGTTCGAGGCGACCTTCAGCCTGGGAGCCATTCCCACCGACTGGATCAAGGCCGGGGTGCAACTGGCCACCGATCTGGTGGACAAGACCCTGCCCGAGGGCATGTTCCATGATCTCGTGGTCAACGGCGTCATGGCCGGCGTCGGCGGAACCATCGTATTCCTGCCCAATATCGTCATCCTGTTCTTCTTCATGGCCATCCTCAGCGGCACCGGCTATCTGGCCCGCGCCAGCTTCCTGATGGACCGGGTGATGCACCATTTCGGCCTGCACGGCACCACCCTGATCCCCATGGTGGCCGGGTTCGGCTGCAATGTCCCCGCCGTCATGGCCACCCGCGTCATCACCAATAAGCGGGCACGGCTGATCGCCATGCTGATCGCGCCGTTCATGAACTGCTCGGCCCGACTGCCGGTCTTCATCCTGTTCGCCGGAGCTTTCTTCGCCGATATGGCCGGGACCGTGGTCTTCGCCATGTATATGCTGTCCCTCGCCGCCGCCATGGTGTCGGCGGTGTTGCTGAACCGCATCATCCCGGGCAGCGGTGGTGACGCCTTCGTGATGGAGCTACCGCCCTATCGTCTGCCGACACTGCATTCGGTGCTGCACCATATGTGGGACAGCGCCCAGGGCTTTGTCGCCAAGGTAACCGGCGTCATCCTGGTGGGTTCTATCGTGATCTGGTTCCTCCAGGAATTCCCCCGCGATATCACCTATTCCCAGGATTTTGAGACAGTCATCGCCGAACAGACCGCGCTTCCCGACAGCCCGGAAAAGGAAACAGCGCTGAAGACGCTGAAAAGCGCCCAGGCGCAGGAGAAACTGGAAAAGAGCTATCTGGGGCGTTCGGCCATCGCGGTGACGCCGCTGTTCCAGCCGCTGGGCTTTTCCTGGCGGGATTCGGCGGCCATCATGACCGGCTTTGTCGCCAAGGAAGTGGTGGTGGCGACCTATGCCGTCATCTATGCCCAGGAGAAGGGGTCGGACCAGCTGACCGAGACCTTGAGGGGCGCCATGCCGCCCGCCACGGCCATCGCCTTCATGATCTTCACCTTGCTCTACGCGCCTTGCCTGTCCACCATCGCCATCATCGGCAAGGAGGCGCAGAGCTGGCGTTGGGCCGGGTTCTCGGTGGCCTATTCCCTGACCTTCGCCTGGCTGCTGGCCCTGGCCGCCAGCCGGATCGGCGGGACATTCTTTTAGGTCTTGTTCTGGTGGCGGAGTTGTTCCGCCGCCCCTTGATGAAAGAAGCGTTGCGCCATGGCTTGGGGATCACTCTGGGATATAGGCGCCATTACCGTCGTGGGAGCGGGGGCGGCCTTCGTGGTCATCCGTCATCTGTGGCGGATGTGGCGGCCGTCCGACGGAGCGTCGTGTGGCGGCGGATGCAGTTGCGGCGCCAAGAGAAACGGCGGCCGCGCCGATTGCGGCTGACCCCCGCCATGGGGATGCGGCAATGATCTCTCGCGATCAACTGCCTCGGAACGGCAGGCTGAAGATCGGTATTCTGCTGGGGCTGGCTGCCGTGGCCATGGGCATTATCGAAATTGTCGATAACGGCCCCGCCTTGCTGTGCGGCACCCTCGATTGGTGGCGCCGTATGTGACCGCAAACGCCCCACAAAAACGACGACGCCGAGATGACCCCATGGAGTCATCTCGGCGCGGCGGATTCGTTCAGCAGTCTCAGATACGGTCGGCGATATATCCGACCAGCGGCAGCTTCCAGGCGCGGCGGAACGCCACCGAGGCCAGCCCGGCCACCGACAGCACGAGAACCAGCATGGACGAGAAGCCGAAGAACCACTTTCCGATGCCGGGAATTTCCAGCACGAACATGGAAAGGACCGCGATCATCCACAGCACCAGCCCTTGCTTGGCATGGAACTGAACGTATTCGTCATCCTTGTTGCGCATCAAAGGCACAAAACAAAGAATGCCGAGATAGCTAAGTGCAGCCATCACCAGGGGCTTGTAACTGGTTCCGGTTTCTTGCGACAACCCGATAGTCTGTGCGGTCATTTCGTCCTCCCTCAGACGGCTTCGGCCGCAGCCGGCTCGGCATTGCGGTTCTTGTAATATCCATAGAGGGCGATGGCGCCCGCCACTCCGACCACGCCCAGCAGCACCGGCCCCCAGGCGCCCAGACCCAGGCCGAGGCCCAAGCTGACGCCCTTAGCGGACAGCATGGCGCTGCTGCTGGTTGCGGCGGCGATGGGGCTGGCCGTGACCGAAGCACCGGTAGCGGCACCCGCCGCGGCACCGGCTCCACCGGCGGCAACCATGGCCTTGCCCTTGACGCCGGTCGCGGCGACCTTGGTGGCTGCGCCGGTCCCCTTGGCGGCCATGGCAGCCTGATTGGCGCCACCAGCAGCCGTCTTGGCCCCGGCGGCCTTCATGCCCGCGGCCTTGGCGGTCACCGCTTCGCGCTCAACCTCTGCTGCGGCAGCCTTCGCCGCACCGGTCTTGGCCGCAGCGCCATTGGCGGCGCCGGCCTTGGCCCCACCGGCCTTCATGCCGGCGGCCTGAGCGGCGCCCTCACGTTCGATTTCCGGAGCCGCCGCGGCAGCCATGGCCGCGCCGCCAGCGGCGGGAGCTGCTGCGTTCGCGGCGGTTCCACCAGCCATGCCTGTTGCCATCTGTGCTGCCATAACCTAACTCCTCTGGGAAAGAGACAAATACATACTTGTGTTGTTGCACAAATTCGCCTGCTCGACAATAGTCTGCAAGCGGATAACAATGCTTCATCAGCAAAAGAGGTTAATAATCACTCTCATGTTCGCACTTTTGCCGTCAGCACTTCATGCTGTTTTGTCCAAGAATTTGATGGAGCCATAGTCTTTGCTAAAGTGATGGCGCGTAGATTCAGGGCCTCCGGTTGTTCCATGATCAAGGCTCCGGATATGACCTGATTTTGCCGGTAGAGATCCCCTCCAGCGTAAATCCTACCGTTGTTCAACCACAGGAGACGTGATCCGTGGCCTATTCACAGGAAATCAGCCGCGACCAGCGCGGCGCCTTTATCTTTCTGGTGGATCAATCTAAATCCATGAACACCACCTTCGGTGTCGATGATAACGGCCAGACAATCAGTCGGGCCCAGGTGGTGGCGGATGCGCTCAACCGAACCCTCGACGAACTGATCAACCGCTGTATGCGTGATGAAGGTGTCCGAGACTATTTCGACATCGGCGTCATCGGCTATGGGCGTACCAACCGCGCCGAGTTCTGCTGGCTGGGGAACCTTGCCGGGCGCAGCTTGGTGCCCATCTCCGAGGTGGCGGAAAACGCCGATACCATCGAGGAAGAAACCACCATCATGGTTCGCGGCCAGCCGGTGGTCGAGCGGGTGGCAGTTTCGCGTTGGGTGGCGCCGGTGGCGGTGGAAAGCACCCCGATGAATGGAGCTCTGCGCTTGGCGCAGTCGATCCTGGAACCCTGGATTTCCGCGAACCCCGGGTCATTCCCCCCGGCCGTCATCAACATTACCGACGGCATGGCCAACGATGTGGACAGCGACGAAGAACTTCTGGCGACCGCCCGACGGTTGACCGGGCTGAAGACCAATGACGGCCACGTCCTGCTGATGAACTGCCATATTTCCGGTGGCGACGACGCGCCGGTGGTGTTCCCGTCCAGCGCCGGCCAACTGCCCGACGACACCTATGCCCGCCTGCTGTTCGAGATGTCGAGCGAGTTGTCGGGCCGTCATCGCGCCATCATCTGCGAACTATTTGAGCGCGACCTGAAAACCACGCCGACCCTGCGCGGCATGGCGTTCAATGCCGATGCCATCGCACTGGTCAAACTGCTCGATATTGGCACCCGGCCGGCCATCGTTTTTAATCAAGCCGCCGAGGATTCTTCGCGGGACCGGGCAACGGAGTTCGAACAGTGACGTTCCCCGTATTGGCGGACTACAAGGCGGCGCTTTCCAACGCCAAGGCTCGGTTCGCCACTCTCCAGGTAACGCCGTTTAAGGATTCCCGAGGCCACCCGCAGTTTCTCGCCGGAAACTTCGCCGGGGTGTTCCGGGTCACCGATTCCGAGGGATCGCTCTTGGCGATCAAGTGCTTCATCCGTGATCTACCCGATCTGGAGCGCCGCTACCAAGCAATCTCCGGCTTCGTTGCTGCCAGCGGCTCACCCTATATGGTTCCGCTCCGGTTTCACCGCGACGAACTCTACGTGACGTCGTCCATCGCCAGGCACGGTGAATATCCGGTCATCAGCATGCCGTGGGTCCCTGGTCGCACTATCGGCGCCTTGGTCCAGACCCTGTGCGATAGCGACAAGCGGGGCGGCATCGCAGGCTTGAGCCGGGCCTGGGCGCGGCTTTGCCTGGATCTGCTGAACCGTGGCGTGGCCCATGGCGACCTTAAACACGACAACATTCTGATCGGACCTGATGGTCGGCTGAAGCTGATCGATTACGATTCCATGTATCTTCCTGAACTGAGCGGGCTTCCCTGCACCTTGCTCGGCAGCATCAATTTCCAACACCCTGAGCGCAACGAGACGCATTTCGACGCGACGCTCGACCACTTCTCCATGCTGGTGATGCAACTGTCGTTGCGGGCCTTGGTGTTCGATCCCGGATTGCTCAAGCACTGCCACAGTGGCGAGAACCTCATCTTCACCCGGTCGGATTTCCTCAATCCGCAAGGCTCGGAACTGTTTCAGCGGCTTTCAGCCTTCGATGACCTTTACGTTCGCGATTGGGCGGCACGGCTTGCGCTGGCCTGTGGATCGAATTCCATCCGCATACCGTCGATCAAGGCGATTTTATCTGCGGCCGCAGGGCTGGACATGAGCCCGGTAACCGGAGGTCTGAGGTGGCTTCTCTATCGGGTGTCCAGTGGAGCGCCCAATATCACTCCCAATGCCCGGCCGAAGCCTGCCGTTCCCAGTCCTTCTGATCGCTCCAAGCCGGTGATTGCCAACCGAGACGACGATCCGATCAATCGCCTGAGAAAGCTGAAGACCGCCCTCGACGAGGGCCTGATCAGCCAGGCCGATTACGACGGGCAGAAGGCCAAGATCATGGAAAATTTCTGAGTGACCCGACTATCCTGACACTCTGGCCCATCACAATGGCGGGCGAAGTCTGATATTAGGGCACCTCGAAAAATCCCGCCCTCCGGCGATGATGGGATAGAATCCGGACAAGTTCAATGGGCTGGGATAGCGACGATGGGCCAGATGGGTTTCTTCGATATCTG
>NZ_CACVCE010000052.1:0-6982 GCF_902729445.1 Magnetospirillum sp. LM-5
TAGAGAAATTTACGGATCAGCAGGCTGCGTCGTTCAAGGCTACCGCCAATTCGTCTTTGTTAGGGATGGGCTTTCGGTTCCGGTTGGCATAGAGGTAATAGCCGAGTGCAGCAATGCCAGCCCCCAGTAAAACCGGCCCCCATGCCCCAAGTCCAAGGCCTAGGCCCAAACTGATCCCATGACCTGAGGCAGCACCAGCTCCGGTGCTCCACACTATGGGAGTGGCTGACTTGGCTCCCAAAGCCACCTTGCCGACAGCGGTTCCACATGGCCCAATGCCACCCAGACCCGTACCTGCTCCGGTTCCTGCGCCTGCCCCCCATCCCATTGGAACGCCTTTGGCGCCCACAGCTATTTTTCCAACAGTCGTGGTATTGCATTGCCCGAGGCCCAGCCCAGCCCCGGTCTTTGCACCAAGACCTTTTAAGGCTCCCGCCTTGCTCCCTAAAGCGGAGCTTCCGTTCATAGGGCAACCCTGGCCAGCGGGCATGGAATGAAGACGCAAAGGCATGATGTGCTATCCTTCAAGGCAACTTGTGGCCGGCTTAGAGTTTTGAACTTCCTGCCGACAGGACTTGGGAATCGGCCAGTTCAACCTGTAGGCGCGTCAGGAGTGTGCGCGCCGGAGAGAAAGTAGGCCACGGATCGGCGCCGTTGTGGTGCTGAGGGCGGCGTAAAAGTCGGCCAGTGATATGCCCTTCGTTTCTGATGATGACGAAGGGCGGGAGCATGAAGCCCGTGGATCTTTATCTGTTGGTGCGGCAATCGGTCTTCGTTGAAGGCCGGTCCCGGCGAGAGACTGCGCGTTTATTCGGCGTTGCGCGCAAGACGGTGGACAAGATGTGCGCGTTCTCAGTGCCGCCGGGGTATCGGCGGAAGGAGCCGGCCGCACGGCCGAAGCTGGACAGGTTCACCGGGATCATCGACCAAATTCTGGCCAATGATCCCAAGATGCCGGTGAAGCAGCGACACACGGCGAAGCGGATCTTCGAGCGTCTCAAGGCCGAGCACGGGTTCACTGGTGGCTACACCATCATCAAGGAATATGTGGCCGAGCAGCGGCTCCGATCGAAGGAGATGTTCGTGCCGCTGTACCATCCACCCGGCCATGCGCAGGTGGATTTCGGCGAGGCACAGGCCGTCATCGGCGGGGTGGAGTGCAAGATCCACNGTCCGTTTCCGGTGAAGGCACCCCCTTTTCCGTGCCCATCCTTGTCTCCTGTCTTGGCCGAATACCGGACTTGGCGTAAGCCTCGGCCCCAGGCGTTAAGGTTGCCGTATGCCCCCTTCAATTCGCAAGGGGTTTGATAACCCGGTCATAACCATGCTTCAATACCTATTCATCGGATCCAGACTAGCACGGAATGGCTTTTTCCGTTTTCATCGGCTGGTTCTTTATTCCCTGAGATGCGGAGCGCGCGTGGGGCCAAGGATCGTGGAATGTCATTGAATACCTCCTTCTTAGGCAAGGCATGCATGGTCGTGGCCTCGGACGATTCGCTTTGCAGCTTGATCGCGACATCCTTGCATCAGATTGGATTTGCCGACGTTTTGAAGTCGGGCATCCTGACCGAAGCGATTAAGTTCGCCGCTTCCGGCATCTATGACCTGATCGTTTGCGCCGGTACCGATATCGACGAACCGCTCGACATGATTCGGCGCATCAGAATGGAAACCCCCGAAGGCGTCGTGACCGGGCCGATGATTTGCGTCATCAGTCACATGGATGTCGGCAATCTGTCCATGATGCGCAATTCCGGGGCCAATTGCGTCATGACCCTGCCCATCAGCACGCGCGGCATGCTGAAAAACGTCAATCGCGCCTTGAATGAAAAGCGCGAGTTCATCGCCAACCCGACCTTTCGGGGGCCTTGCCGCCGCAATCCCGCTCCGGGCCTTTACGAAGGGCCGTTCCGTCGCGCTGCCGACCGCCAGGACTGCGCGACGCAATCGCCGTCTCCGTCTCCGTCTCCGGCCCCCCGCAAGCTTGCCGCCGCGGGCCATTCCGGGGAGCTGGGCCTGGCCCCGCGCCGACCGCATGCGCCGGCCGTCGTGGGGGAGGATCCCAATTCCCAGGCATCCATTATCTTCAATGGCGTGAGCGAAATCGCCGCCAGAATCGAGCATCTGAAGGAAGCCCTGCATGCCACCGATGATGAACGGACGCGCAAGGTCGTGCGCGCAGAGATCATGGAGGCGGCAGATAGGCTGGTGAACCTCGTCACCCTGGTGGACTTGAACAAAGGTCCCCATCGCGGCCAGGACAATCCGCTGCGGCAGAACATCGGGACGATGAAGGCTTTGTTCATCGGCATCTTGCGGGAAATGTCCGTCGGTAGGCTGGATGCGATCATCGCCGATATGGAGAAGTATCTGAACGGCGGAGAAATCACCCTGGGAGGCGGCGACCTTCTGCAGGAGCGATTGGCCTCGGTGGAGGAAATCGTCGCCGTCCTGGGCGGACGCAAAGCCGACGAAACCATGAAGCGAAAGCTGGATTCCGCCTGGGAGGGAATCGGGAAGCTCCAGAAAATGGAGGCGGAACAGTTTGAACTGGCCGATCTGACGCGCAACAAGCGCAGCAAGCGCGGGGTGAGCCGGTTTCATCCGCCCGCCGAGGCGATCGACGGGGTGGCAAGCCAGAACGGGGTTGCCGATCTTTTGCGTTCGCGTGGGGCGGGGAAGAAGCCCTGATCAGGGCCATGGGCGGGGCGTTCGAAGAGTTCGGCGTCGACCCCCTATTTCAGCCGAAGCTTCTGCTGTCCGGCCAGTCGCGTCACCGTCATGGGCATCGCCGCGGGCGACGGTCTTGCCACCGCGATGGGGGTCGGGGCCGGGGCTGGTCGGGGGGCGGCAGCAGCGACCGGCGGCAGCATCGAGCGGGCGGCGGCCACATCGGCGGCGACCTGCTTCATGCCGCGCCGCAGGGCGGCGTTTTCGGATTTCAGCCGCTTGGCCTGGAGCCAGTTCCGGTCGCTTTGCTCCAGGCATATCTGCAAGATGACCCGGAGGCGGAGCATTTTATCGTCGGCAGGGGGCGCCTGGAGAAGGGATGCCTGGGTGTCGGGGGCTGTTTCGGAAAATATGTCGGCTGCCACGAAGTCGCCGCCGTTCTCGCGGGCATATTCGCCCTCCTGAATCACGGATTCGGTCAAATGCGCCAAATGGGCGATAGCGGCCATCATTTCCTGATCAGACGCGGCGCCGGGGGCTCCGGGGATGTTGCCGCAGGCGTCCAGAATTTTCAGCAGGAATTCATGGGATTTCTGCAGGTTCGCCAGCGCTACGGACAGTATCGAAGGATGCGCCATCTCTCAGGACCCTGTGCTGACGCTGACAGGCCCATTCTGTCTGAACCCGTCGGGGTCGGCAATCCCATCCGGGCCGTCCTTGCGCACGACGGCCCGCCTTATCCCCAAGCCCGAAGGAAGAGGCGCATCTGCCGACGGGGGGCTTTCGTACCTTTGGCTATGAGGCAAGCTCGGTGTCCAGGCCTGCGGCCATATACACCAGGGGGCGGTCATCCACATTCGCGTTGGTCAAGATCCCTTTGTATTGGGCATCTACCCCCCGGATGTGGATATTCAGCCAATCCGTGACCAAATGCGCCAGGGCGCCGATATGTTCGATATTGCCCGTCTGGCGGTAGTCCTGAACGATGCGGGTTACCCGGTCGGCAAAGGCGTCGTGCGCCGCGATATGCTCGACCAGATAGGCGTAGTCGGCCTTGGCCATGGCCTTTTGCTCGCGCAGGAAATGCCCCTCGATATATTCCTCGAGGATATTGATGGAGGTTTCGATGAGGTAGAGCTGATCGTTGTCGGGCGTGGCGGTCACGTCATTCATCAGAGCCGCCAAGCGAAAGAACGCCTGATGATCTTCGTCGATGATTTCGACGTTCACGGATAAATCATCGGTCCATTCGGGGAGCGGATTGGTCTGGTTCATTCCTCTTCCTCGTCTCACGACCTGCTTTAACGGGCGGCCCAACTACGGCAATGCCCCATGCCAGAGTTACTTAGTCAGTCAGCGCGACCAAAAGTCAACCGGGATCGCCGGCAAATCCGGCCAAAGTTCAAGCTACATTCCAAAGCCGCGAGGCTTACGATCCGAGCCGTGGGGAAGCGGCATCGGCGGCGTCTCCCGCAGGGCGAATCATCTCGAATTCGATCACTGACTCTAGCATAAATCGGCCTAAGGACAGAGAGTAAAAATAAGTCGCAATATCTGATGAGCGGCAACATATCTCCAAGGATGCAACAATCGTTTGACGAGCCCCGCCCGTATGGGGCCCAATCATGGGGGCATGCGGCTTTGATCGGGGCTCGCAATCGAAAGGGGAGGAGTGTGGCGCATAATAATGCTTTCGGCTTCGAGGAGATTCGCCGGGCGGTAAATTCCGCAGGATGGCTTCGGCTGCTTTTGGTCGTGGCCATTGGCCTGACGGTTGCGATCTTGTTCGTGCATCTTTTCGTCGCGATCGCGGTGGGGGCGCTGTGCATACTTTTCGTTCATCATGCGGTCCAGCGCGCCATGGGGCCGGGAACCCGGATTCGGTTGCGGATGCCGCTGGCAATGTCCGCGCGATTGAAGGGCTGGATGTGGCGCAAATGACAGTTTCAGCCCGACAGGGGGCTTGGATGGATGTGTCGTTTGCCGGTGGCCTATTATTTCAGCCTATTCGATCGTGCGGGCGAACTGGCCATGGGCGCCCTGTTCAATTTCCTGGCCTGTGACCTGGTGGCAAAGCACACGCTGTCAGAGGATCGAAAGTTTTTTGGACAAATCCAAGCGATTCGAGATACAGCAGGACGAGCGCAGGCAATCATTTCGGGCGACAATGGCGATATTCGGGCGAAAAACTCCACCCATCCAAGTCGGTGACCGGTTCACAAAGGCAAATGACCACACCAGGAAAGTCTGGGAGGTGTCCCGCCTTTGGACGGCGGTCGATGGTGTCCCCCATGCCCGGCTCGTGAACCAGCATGAGACGTTGATGGTGTCGGTTGGAACGTTGAATGATCCGTGCCTATTCGCTTAACGCCCATACCCACTACATTTAGGATGTCGCCACTCTCCCGAATATAGCTCCGTTTTGGTTGGCGCTGTCGCATCCCCGGCAATTCCAAGGAGCGACCGGAAGGCATTGAACGGGTAGAAGCGGCGATTGAACCGGAAGGTAAACTCGTTGAGGTATGCCTGAAGGTGTTTGGCGCTGACGCCGTGATGAATGCCGTTGATCCACGATTTCAGGTTTGAGAAGACCAGATGGACGATGGGCAAGAACTCCTCCGGCACCTCTGGGTCGCCGCATTGGGCAATTGCATGGTGGTCGTAGCCGTCCTTACGCAGCCCGCCATAGCCGCTCCAATCATCGGTGATGACCAGCGTGCCGAGTTCGACGGCACTCTTGACGAAACCGCCCAGCGCTTCGGCGCTACGGTCGGCGGCAATCGCCAGACGCACCCGACCGGCGTAGCGACCGTCGCGCCGATTGTCTTGGGCGGTTCCCGGTTCCCGGTGCCGCACCTCGACGGCGGCGGCCACCAGCACCTTGTGATGGACGCCCCGGCCCTCGCCGCGTGTGCGTCCACCTACCCACGTCTCATCCACCTCAACATGCTGATCGGGATGGCCGCCGATGCGGTCTTGGTCAGGACGGACCATGGCGGCGCGGAGCTTGTGGAGAATGCCGAACGCAGTCTCATAGCGGGACAGTCCAAGCTGGCGCTGGAATTGGACGGCAGACAAGCCGGGCGTCTGGCTGGACACCAGATAGGCGGCCCAAAACCACGTCGAGAGCGGAATATGGCTGCGCTCCATGACAGTGCCAACGGTCAGGCCAGTATTCTTGCGGCAGGCCCGACAACGCAGGATGCCGGGACGGTTTTCGAAGCGGAACGGTGATCCGACAACACCGCAATGGGGGCAGACGAAACCGTCCGGCCAACGGGAGCGCTCCAGGTACGTGGCGCAAGCCGCATCGTCAGGAAAAAGCCGCTGGAACCCAGGAAGCGATTCCGGGAACGGGAGGTCAGCTCGGTCGAGAACGTCCATGGCCACCACCTATTCGCTTTGCACCCACTCTAAATGTAGTGGGTGTGGGCGTAAAGCGAATAGGCGCGGAATGATCAAGAGTTCTTCGTGGTCGTTCCTGTGAAGCGGAGCGAACCGTAAAGCAGATCGGCGGTGGCGAACGGGCGAGAACTCTACCGCCTAATCATGCTGGACGGATTTTGGGGGTGGGCGGGAAATATCCATCAAGACACAGCCGATTAGGTGAATATAACAGCAGAACGCTATCGTATTCGGGACGCGCCATCAAGACGTACAGGATGAACTTTTCGCCCATATGGTGAAAATCTTGAACGTAAATCCGACCATGGACACCGCATCGATTACTGTATCCGCAATCGGCATCAGCGAAGTGAAGAATGCCGGTAAGCTACGTGCCTTGGCTGATGTTGAGGTCGTCTTTGATGGCATCGAGATGATCATCCAAGGAGTCAAGGTGAGGGCTGATGGCAAAAGTACGAGGTTTCCTTGCCAACATACCGGGCACCAGATGGCTCATGGAGGGCCGCAATCATTCTGCCTGGTGAGGTCAAGGATGCCATTTCGGACACGGTGATCGCTGCGGGATTGGAGACTGGGGTTCTCCGGATGAAGGAGGAGACATAGGCTGGCCAATGCATGAAGGCAGAGCTGGCAAGGTATATGGCTTTTGAAATAGGCATGATACGCTTGCTGCGTGAGCGGCTTAAGCTGGACAGGCTTACGTGCCGGAGTATTTGCTAATGACCTCCAATGCACAACCAAATGCTGCGGTTTCTGTTTCGGCATTTCGAAAGCTAAAGCGGTTTGCGCTTTATCTGGCGCAAACCGCTTTGGCGAGCATTGAGCGAGCGGCCAAGCAAACCGTAGGTTTGCGCCCGGCGAGGGCATACATAAGGGCACCTCGAAAAATCCCGCCCTCCGGCGA
>NZ_CACVCE010000053.1:0-5904 GCF_902729445.1 Magnetospirillum sp. LM-5
TGCCCATCAATCATTGGTGAGCCAGAACCTCCGGTCCGAAACCGCCGCCGATGTCCCATTTGTTTCGACGACGGACAGGCGAGGCAGATGCTTTGATGCGCCGTCTGAAGGCCACCAAGCTTGCCGATCAGCGAGCCAAGGTTGCCGCCGAGCTTGAAGCCGCCATCACCAGACTCAAGATCGCAGCCAATCCCGTCGGTGGACGATAGCCCCGGGGAGAATGATGGAAGGCCAAGTGTGGTGGTCTAGGCCCCAGGTTTTGAAGGTTGATCGCAAGATCACCGAAACCGCCTTACAGCCAGAACTCGCTTGTGCATCTTGCCAAGGTCAGATAAAAACATTACGCATCACGTAACGAAAACGGCTGAGTGGATGGATATCGTCTTCGCCACCCGGAAGCTTGAAAAGGCCTTCAATAAAGAGAAGGAGCTAGTTCGGGAGTACGGCCCGAAGATGGCGCGGACGATCATGATGAGGATGGCGGTTCTGAAAGGAGCGAGAAATCTGACACAGGTTTCGACCGCCAAGCCGCCTCGCCGCCATCAGCTTTCGCAGGACCGCGACGAGCAGTTCGCCGTAGACCTCGACCATCCGTACCGGCTTGTTTTCAAACCGGATCATGATCCGATCCCCCGTAAAACGGACGGCGGGATCGATATTGATTTGGTGACGGCAATTAAGATTCTGGGCGTCATCGACTACCACTGACGCGCCAAGGGAGGGTGAAATGGGTACCACCAAGAACGCGTTCCAGCCGGACTACGCGGTCCCGCCGGGATGGATTCTCGACGAGATGCTGGAGGCCCGCGAACTGTCCCACGCCGAGTTCGCCCGTCGCTGCGGGCGCTCCGCGAAGCTGGTCAGCGACATTGTCGCCGGTCGTGCGCCTGTGGAACCTGAGACCGCACTCCAATTTGAGAAGGTGCTCGGCATGGACGCCGGTCTTTGGCTCAACATCGAGGCGGATTACCAACTGCATCTGGCTCGGAAGGCCGAGGCTGAACGCCTTGAGCGGGCCGTGGCCTGGTATCGTGCATTTCCGGTGAAGGACCTTGTCCAGCGAGGCTGCATGCCGAAGCCGGAATCGGAGGCTGAGGGCGTCGGCAAGCTCCTCGGCTTCTTCGGGGTGGCGTCAGTAGATGCTTGGTCGTCTCGCTTCAGCCAAACCTCTGTTGCATACAGGCATTCGCCCACTTTCAATAGCAGCGAACAGTCATTAACTGCGTGGCTGAGGATGGGAGAGGTACAGGGAGAGGCACAGGAATGCGCCGAGTTCAACGAGCCTCGATTCAAAGCCAATCTGAAGACAATCCGGGGGCTAACCGTCAAGACACCCGCGGAGTTTCTTCCGGAGATGACACGCCTCTGCAACGAGAGCGGGGTCGCATTCGCGGTCGTACCATGCTTCCCTAAGACGGCGCTTAGCGGGGCGGCCCGCTGGCTCACGCCAAGGAAGGGACTTATCCAGCAGTCAGTCCGGCATCTGGTCAACGACCATTTCTGGTGGACGTTCTTCCATGAAGCAGCGCACCTGCTGCTCCACAGCAAGAAGGACGTCTTTGTTGACGAAAAGGGGCGCGACGGTACTGACATTGAGCGCGAAGCGGACGAATGGGCGGGGAGCTTTCTTGTCCCAAAGCCCGATTGGGAACGGTTCAAAGCAGCCCATCCTCGCAGCGAGGTGGCGGTGTCTTCCTTTGCGAAGACGCATGGTATCCACCCGGGGATCGTCGTCGGAATGCTCCAACATGAGGGGATTCTTCCGTGGACCCATCTCAACCGCCTGAAGCAGAAGTACCGCTGGAACTGAGCTTTGCTCGCCCCGAGGAGGTACGGCTGATGGGCGTCAAAAGGGCTGTTATAGCCAGACTAAAAAGATGATTTCCGTGCTGATTTGATGCTGATGATAAGAAATGTCCACGTGGAAGTCGTATTTTCGGCATTTAACCAATGTATACGGCAATGTGCGAACTCGCATTCGACTGCATTCGATGCGCTACTTAGAGAGAGTTGATATGGAGTCGACTTTCCTACGCCAAGCGAATCAATGGGTTAGCTTTTCCAGCTCGGAACTCACCCAAAATTTACCCAATATCGATGACGCAAAAATCGGATCGGCGGACAGGCCGAGACGAAAAGGTCGCGCGCGTGTCTGGCTGATCCCGGCCTTGCGGCAGATTTCCGAGACCGGAATCCCGTCCGCCCCTTGCTTCAAGATGAACGCCTTTTGCGCGTCCGTGAACTTGGATGCCTTCATCGCTGATTGAACCGCCCCGGGTTTGCCGGAGGCCCCAGCTTCTGAGAAGGTAGGGGCATCATGAGCAAGACGACGAACAAGTTTTCCCCCGAGGTGCGGGCCCGCGCGGTGCGGATGGTCCTGGACCACGAGAAGGATCATCCGTCGCGGTGGGCGGCGGTTGTGTCGATCGCGGCGAAGATCGGCTGCGCGGCGCAGACGTTGCTGGAGTGGGTGAAGAAAGCCGAGATCGACGCGGGCACGCGGGCCGGGGTTCCGTCGGAGATGGCCGATCGGCTGAAGGCGCTGGAGCGGGAGAACCGCGAGCTTCGGCAGGCCAACGAGATCCTGCGCAAGGCGTCGGCTTATTTTGCGATGGCGGAGCTCGACCGCCGGTTCAAGCCATGATCGCCTTCATCGACGACCACCGCGCGGTGCATGGGGTCGAGCCGATCTGCAAGGTTCTGCCGATCGCCCCATCCACCTACCACGCCCACGTCGCCGGACGTGCCGACCCGGCCAGGCTGTCGGCGCGGGCAAGGCGGGACATTGCTTTGCAAGGGGAGGTGCGGCGCGTGTTCAACGCCAACTTCCGGGTTTATGGCGCCCGCAAGGTCTGGCGCCAGTTGGCCCGCGAGGGCCATGACGTGGCCCGCTGCACCGTGGAACGGCTGATGAGGCGGATGGGGCTGCAAGGCGCCATTCGCGGCAAGCCGGTCAAGACGACCGTCAGCGACAAGGCGGCGCCTTGCCCTCTGGATCGGGTGAACCGCCAGTTCGGCGCCTCGGCCCCCAACCGGCTGTGGCTGTCTGATTTCACCTATGTGGCGACCTGGACCGGCTTCGTCTATGTCGCTTTCGTCATCGACGCCTTTGCCCGACGCATCGTCGGCTGGCGGGTCTCCCGAACCGCCCACGCGGGCTTCGTCCTGGATGCCCTGGAGCAGGCTCTGCACGAACGCCGTCCCGTTCAGGGCGGCGGGCTGGTCCACCACAGCGATCGCGGCAGCCAGTACGTCAGCATCAAGTACACCGAGCGTCTGGCCGAGGCGGGAATCGAGCCCTCGGTCGGCAGCGTCGGCGATTCCTACGACAACGCTCTGGCGGAAACCATCAACGGCCTCTACAAGGCCGAGGTCATCCACCGGCGCGGCCCGTGGCGGTCGTTCGAAGCGGTGGAATTTGCTACCCTGGAATGGGTGGACTGGTTCAACAATCGGCGGATCATGGGGCCAATCGGCAACATCCCGCCCGCCGAAGCCGAGGAACGCTATCACGCCATGCTCGCCCAACAGCCCATGGCAGCGTAACTCAAACCAAACGGCCTCCGGCAAACCCGGGGCGGTTCATTGTCGTTATCGGCGGCTTCGTATTTTTGGCTGGCATGGCCATGGCGATGACCGGGGCACTGCTGAAGCGCGGGGCAAGCAAAAAGGCCGTAATTCCGGCGGCATTGATGACCGGCCTTTTGGTAGCGGTGACGTTACGTCTTCTCTATTGATGGATATAAGATCGGCTCCTAAGCACACTGGCATACCGTTCCTCAAACTCGCTCCAGACGCCCCTGGCGTGGTTTTCCCCACCTCAGTCTATCGACCCGATCGGCTGTGGCAACGCCGAGGACGCCGCCCCCGATTCTGGGAGGGAGGCGGGCATGGAGGAGCCTACAGTAACGTTCGGAAGTAGTCAGGGGCCCAGATGAGCCGACCAGTTATCAGTTTCGACCACTACGGCACGCCAATTCCAAAAAACCGCAGAATTCCGCCATTTTTCGACCCTGGGTGCACGCCCGGGGAGGGCTCCTGCACACCCCACCTGCACACCTCTGGACACCCCCTGGCGCCCTGGGCGCGGCCAGGAATAACCGCGTCATCGTCTGATCGCTGCTCAAATGTCGGTGCCGCCCAGATTGGTCAGGCGGGCGAAAGCCCCCTTCCTCGGCGCCGCCATCTATCTCGGCATCCTTTTGCCGATCATGTCCTTCACCATCTGGATCACCGCTGTCATCGGCTGGCTGGTGCTGACCGTCGAAGGCGTCCTGGGCGGGGTGTTCTGGGCCCTGGCGCACCTGCGGCCCGAAGGTGAAGGCATGTCCGGCGAGGCCGGCCAGGGCGGCTGGCTGATCCTGCTCAACATCCTGACCCGACCGACCTTGATGATCGGCGGACTGTTCGGCGGTGTGGCGATCTTCACCGTCGGCGCTGGCCTGCTGCTCGAGCTGTGGGAATACGGCACCAGCGTCGCCCTCGCATCCTACACCATGGGTCCGGTGACGCAGCTGGTGCTGATCATCGTCCTTGCCTCCACCCTGGCCACCATGGCCCAGCGCAGCTTCCGCTTCATCACCTGGCTGCCCGATACCGTCGTTCGCTGGATGGGCGGCCGTAGCGAGTCGCTGTTCGAACTCAATGACGATGACCTTGCTCACAGGACCGTTTTGGCTGGCGTGGGCCATGCCGGCAATACCGGTCAGCGCACTGCGATGGGGTCGGCCAACATGGCGCGCTCCGCGGCTGCTGATCGTGCGCAGAAGGCGGCCGGAGATGTGGCAAACAAACAAAAGGCAAGTCAGCATCGCGAAATGATCGAAGCCCTGTCGAATGCGGGCAATAACTCACCACGATCGACCGGTCCCACCGACAATAAAGGCACGAGCACGCGCGATCTTTCGGCCGATCAGACGCCAGCATCGCGTGGGCAGACTGATCAAGGCGGGGATGCCGGCGAAGACCAGACCCTGCCGAAGACGTCGGGGCCGGAGCAAGCAAGTAGCCAAGCTCCTGATCCGGGCGAAGGCCCCGCATAACCGCCAAAAACCAATGGCCGGCATCAGTGCCGGCCATTGGTTTGGACGTGAGGCGTGGATGCTCAAATTTCTCGCCCACGCTCGCGGCAGTGATCCGTGATCCATTGTTCGAGTTCGGTCTCATCCATGGTGCCGGCAGCAACGTCAAACATGATCTGCGTGGCTTCGGCCTCGGTGGCATCGAGATGCCGTCCGTGGGCCTTGAGGAAGGCCGCCATGACGGCGAAGGCTATGCGCTTATTACCGTCCAGGAAGGCGTGCGCCTTGGCGACGCCGACGCCATACAGGGCGGCGAGGCGCTCAGTAGTGACTACCTCACCGTAGGCGACCAGGTTCTGCGGCCGGGCCAGGGCGCCTTCCAGCAGACCCAGGTCGCGAATACCCGGCGCCCCGCCGAACATTTCCACCAGGCGGGCATGCCAGGACACCGCAAGATGCGGCGGTATCCAGGCCCATCCGGTCACTTGGCCAGCGCCTTGTACGTTTCAGGATAGCGCCCCAGACTCCACTCGAATCCGGCTTCCAGTTCGGCCTCGCCGGGGGCAGCGTGGTGGATTTCGATCACCCCGTCGTCGCGGGCCAGCAGGGACAATTCATCGCCCTGACGGAGCCCGGCGGCCTCCAGGATGTCCTTGGGAATGGTGACGGCCAGGGAATTTCCTCGTGGCGACAGCTTGGCGGAACTTTTCAGCATAGTGGTAACCTGCGTTACAACAACTGTGATAACGTATGTTGTAACTGGAGCCCCGTCAAGTTCCCTGTCGCTGCGGGTGAAACCATGTCACCTCAAATTTTTTGCGGTTCGATGTCGCTGGGGTCAATACCGACTTCCCTAAAGAAATCCGCGCGGGACTGAAGGGCA
>NZ_CACVCE010000054.1:0-5633 GCF_902729445.1 Magnetospirillum sp. LM-5
TGGGGGCCTCGACTACCGGCGGCGGCGCGGGCGGCGGTGGCGGGGCGGCGGGCGGGGCAACCACCGGGGCTGGAACGCCAGACACCGTCACGCCATTGCCGGTCAGGTCGGCGGCAGCCACGGCGGAGCCGCGATTCCAGCTTCCCGCCGCAGCTAGGTTGTAGGTCGTGCCGCCGTTGGACGCCGTGCCGTTCTTGTTCAAGAGCAGGTTGAGGGCGGTCTTGTCGGCGTTGTTCAGCGTCACCGTGAAGGAGGTGGCGGAGGTGATCTCCACATCCGTACTGGTCAGGGTGTGGGTGGTGCCGGTACCACCGGTCAGCGTCAGCTTGGTAAGATCGATGTCGTTGGCAGCGCCGCTGCGCTTCAACAGGCCGGTTCCGGTCACCGTCAGCACGCCGGTGCCGAAATCGTAGGTAGCGCTGGTCACCGCAGGCGCGGCAACGTTCGAGACCGTGATGCCGTTGCCGGTCAGATCGGCGACGTTAACGGCGGCAGCCGCACCCGCCGCCCAGTCCTCTGCCGCGGCCAGATTGTAGGTCCCGGTCCCGGTCGAACTGGTCCCATCCTTGTTGAGGATCATGTTCAGCGCCGCCTTGTCAGCAGCGGACAGCACAATGGTGAAGCTGGTGCCGTTGGTGATCTCGACGTTGCTGGTGGTGAGCGTATAGGTCTCGCCGCCTTCGCCGGTGATGGTGAACTTGGAGACGTCGATGTCGTTGGTGGCACCTGACTTCTTCAACATCCCGGTACCGGTAACCACGAAGGTGCCGGTGCCGGCATCGTAGGTCGCCGAGGTGATGGTCGGCGTATCCGGGTTGGACACCGTCACCGCGTTGGTGGCATCGGCAGCACCAGAAACCGCACCCGACCAGTCGGCGGCGGCGGCGATGTTGAAGGTGGTGCCGCCGGTGGACGTGGTACCGGTCTTGTTGAGGATCTGGTTCACCGCCGCCTTGTCGGTGGCGTTCAGCGTCACCGTGAACTGGGTGGCCGAATCCCGCTCGACACTGGTGGTGGTAAGCTGGTAGGTGGCGCCGCCTTCGCCGGTCAGCGTCAACTTGGACACGTCGATGTCGTTATTGGCCCCGCCGAACGCCTGGATGTTGGTGCCGGTTACCACCAGGGCGCCGGTATTGGCGTTGTAGGTGGCACTGGTGATGGCTGGATTGATGGACACGGTGATGCCGTTACCGGTGGCATCGGCGATGTCCACCGCCGCCTCGGCCGCATTCAGCCAGTTATCGGCCCCGGCCAGGTTGTAGGTGGTGTTGTCGGACGAACTGGTGCCCAGATTGTTCAAGAGTGCCGCCACACCGGTCAGGTCGGCCCCGGTCAGGGTGGCGGTGAAGCTGGTGGCGCTGGTAATCTCGACCTGGGTGGCGGTGGTCAGGGTATAGGTGGCGTTGCCCTGGCCGGTGAAGGTGAGCTTCGACAGGTCGATGTCGTTGGTCGCACCCGACTTCTTGAACAGGTTGGTGCCGGTCACCGTCAACACGCCGGTATCGCTGTTGAAGGTGGCGCTGGTGATGGTGGGCGCGGAAACGTTCGACACCGTGGCGCCGTTGCCGGTGGTGTCCGAAATGTCCGAGGCCGCGGGTGATCCCGCCATCCAATCGTCTGCCGCCGCCACGTTATAGGTGGTGCCGCCCCCCGACGACGTGCCGGTCTTGTTCAGCAAGCCCCGCACGTTCATCAGATCAGTGGCCGACAGCGTAATGGTCGCCGTCGTCGCCGAGGTGATCTCCACATTGGCGGTGTCGGTCAGGGTATAGGTGCCGCCCTCGCCGGTGAAGGTGAACTTGTTGGCGACGATGTCGTTGGTGGCCCCGGTGATGTTGACGAAGTTGGTCCCCGTCAGCACCAACTGGCCGGTGGCCCAGTCGAAGGTGGTGCTGGTGATGGTGGGCACCGCCCAGTTGCTGACGCTGATGCCGTTGCCGGTCAAATCGGCCACGTTGACGGCCGCATCGGCACCCACCGCCCAATCCTCGGCCCCGGCCAGATTATAGGTGGTGCCGCCCACCGAAGCGGTGCCATCCTTGTTCAGCAGCGCCTCGACGTTATAGATGTCGGTCCCGGTCAGGGTGACGCTGAAGCTGGTGTCGCTGGTGATTTCCACATTGGTGGTGGAAGCCAGGGTATAGGTGGCGCCGCCCTGGCCGGTGATCGTCAGCTTGGTCAGATCGATATCGTTGGTGGCCCCCGACTTGGAGACGAAGCCGGTGCCGGTCACCACCATAATGTTGGTGGTGTAGTCATAGGTGGCGCTGGTGATGGCCGGAGCGGAAACGTTGGACACCGTCACGCCAGTGGTGGCATCGACCACGTTGACCGAAGCCTCGGCACCCGCCGCCCAATCTTCCGCCGCCGCCACATTGTAGGTGGTGCCGCTGGTGGAACTGGTGCCGTTCTTGTTCAGCATCATGTTCACCGCCGACTTGTCGGTGGCCGACAGGGTCAGGGTGGCGGTAGTGCCGTTGGTGATCTCGATATTGGCGGTGTTGGTCAGGGTGTAGGTCGCCCCGCCTTCACCGGTGAAGGTGAATTTGTTGGCGACGATGTCATTGGTGGCCCCAGACAGCTTCAGGAAACCGGTGCCGGTGAGGGTCAGAACGCCGGTGCTGGCATCATAGGTGGTGCTGGTGATGGTCGGCGTGGTCGGGCTGCTGACGGTGATGCCGTTGCCGGTGAGGTCGGCCACATTGACCGCCGCCGCCGCGCCCGCCGCCCAATCCTCGGCCCCCGCCAGATTATAGGTGGTGGCCCCGGTCGACGCAGTGCCCGCCTTGTTGAGGATCTGGTTCACGCCCGCCAGATCGGTGGCGTTCAAATTGACGGTGAAGGCGGTCCCAGAGGTGATCTCCACGCTGGACGTCGTCAGCGTATAGGTGCTGCCACCTTCGCCGGTGATCGTCAGCTTGGAGACGTCGATGTCGTTGGTGGCCCCGCTCAGCTTCAGGAAGCCGGTGCCGGTCACCACCAGGGCGCCGGTCGAGGCGTTGTAGGTGGCCGACGTGATGGTGGGCGTGTCGGGGTTCGACACCGTCACCGCGTTGGTGGCGTCGCTGGTGTCGCCCGCCGTCACATTGGTGCACCAATCGTCGGCGGCGGCGATGTTGAAGGTGGTGCCGCCGGTTGATGACGTGCCGGTCTTGTTGAGGATTTGGTTCAGTGCCGCCTTGTCGGTGGCGTTCAAGGTCACGGTGAACTGGGTCTGGGAATCCCGCTCGACGCTGGCGGTGGTCAGCGTGTAGGTAGTGCCGCCTTCGCCAGTCAGCGTCAGCTTGGACACGTCGATGTCCATGCCACCGCCATTGGCCTGGATGTTGGCCCCGGTCACCACCAGGGTGCCGGTGTTGGCGTCATAGGTGGCGCTGGTGACGGTGGGGTTGATGGAAACGGTAATGGCGTTGGTGGCATCAGCGATGTTGGTGCCGGAATCCCGCCCGGCCAGCCAGCCATCGGCCCCGGCCAGATTATAGGTGGTGCCGCCGGAAGAGGTGGTGCCGATCTGGTCCAGCAGCGCGTCCACGCCGGTCTTGTCGGCACCGGTCAGCGTCATGGTGAAGCTGGTGGCGCTGGTGATCTCGATATCCGAGGTGCCGCCCGCAATGGTGTAGGTGCCGCCACCCTGGCCGGTCAGCGTCAATTGCTGCACGTCGATATCGTTGGTGGCCCCCACCTTCTTGAACAGATTGGTGCCGGTGACGGTCAGTACGCCGCTGGTGGAATCATAAGTGGCGCTGGTGATGGTGGGCGCGGCGACGTTGGAGACCGTCGCGCCGGTGGTGGCGTCGGCGATGTCGGTGGCGGAAGGCGAGCCCGCCATCCAGTCATCGGCAGCCGCCACGTTATAGGTGGTGTTGCCGGAAGAGGCGGTACCGTTCTTGTTCAAAAGCCCGCGCACGTTCATCAGATCGGTGGCCGAGAGCGTGATGGTGGCCGCCGTGGCGGATGTGACCTCCACGTTCGAGGAATCGGTCAGCGTGTAGGTTCCGCCCTCGCCGGTGAAGGTGAACTTCGACGCCACGATGTCGTTGGTGGCCCCCGACAGGTTGACGAAGTTGGTGCCGGTCAGCACCAGAGCGCCGGTGTTCCAATCAAAGGTGGTGCTGGTGATGGCGGGCGCGGCCCAGTTGGATACGGTGACGCCGCTGGTGGCGTCGCCGGTGGCAGCGTTGTCGCCGCGCAGGAAGCTGGCGGCGGCGGCGATGTTATAGGTGGTGCCGCCCGCCGAGGCCGTGCCGTTGGCGTTCAGCAGGGCTTCCACGTTGTAAATGTCGGCCCCGGCCAGGGTGACGGTGAACTGGGTGCCCGAATCCACCTCCACATCCGTGCTGGCCGCCAGGGTATAGGTGGCCCCGCCTTGGCCGGTCAGCGTCAGCTTGGTCAGGTTGACGTCATTGGCCGCGCCCGACGACCGCACGAAGCCGGTGCCGGTCACCACCAGGGTGTTGGTGGAGTAATCATAGGTGGCGCTGGTGACGGTGGGGGTGACCAGATTGCTGACCGTGACGCCCGTGGTGGCATCCACCACGTTGACCGTGGCTTCCGCACCCGCCGCCCAATCTTCCGCCGCCGCCACGTTATAGGTGGTGCCGCCGGTGGAGGACGTGCCGGCCTTGTTCATGATCAGGTTCACCGCCGCCTTGTCGGTGGCCGACAGGGTCAGGGTGGCTGACGTCGCCCCGGTGATCTCGATATTGGCGGTGTCGGTCAGGGTGTAGGTGGCGCCACCTTCGCCGGTAAACGTGAACTTGTTGGCGACGATGTCGTTGGTGGCCCCCGACAGCTTCAAAAAGCCGGTGCCGGTCAGGACCAAAGTGCCCGCATTCGCGTCATAGGCGGTGCTGGTGATGGTCGGCGTGGTGGGGCTGCTGACGGTGATGCCGTTGCCGGTGAGGTCCGCCACGGTGACCGCCGCCGCCGCACCCGCCGCCCAATCCTCGGCCCCCGCCAGGTTATAGGTGGTGCCGCCGGTGGCAGACGTACCCGCCTTGTTGAGGATCTGGTTCACCCCCGCCAGATCGGTGGCGTTGAGCGTCACGGTGAAGGCGGTGCCAGAGGTGATCTCGACGCTGGACGTCGTCAGCGTATAGGTCGCCCCGCCTTCGCCGGTGATCGTCAGCTTCGACACGTCGATATCGTTGGTGGCGCCCGACAGCTTCAGGAAGCCGGAGCCGGTCACCACCAGAGCGCCGGTCCCGGCATTGTAAGTGGCGCTGGTCATCGTTGGCGTGTCGGGATTGGATACCGTCACGCCATTGCCGGTGGTGTCGGCGATATCGCCGTTGGTGATGACAGTGTTCCAATCGTCGGCGGCAGCGACGTTATAGGTGGTGCCGCCGGTGGATGTGGTGCCGGTCTTGTTGAAGATCTGGTTCAACGCCGCCTTGTCGGTGGCCGACAGGGTCAGGGTGGCGGCGGTGGCGCTGGCGATCTCCACATTGGCGGTGTCGGTCAGGGTATAGGTCGCCCCACCTTCGCCGGTCAGGGTGATCGTGGCGGCGGTGATGTCGTTGTTGCCCCCCGACGCCTTCACCATGTTGGTGCCGGTCAGGACCAGGGACCCGTTGCTGGCGTCATAGGTGGCGCTGGCGATGGTCGGCGTCTGCACGTTGGATACCGTCACT
>NZ_CACVCE010000055.1:0-5577 GCF_902729445.1 Magnetospirillum sp. LM-5
AATAAAGGCCCTGACTGAGATTCACGATCTACTGAAAGCGGGCAGTATCAGCGATGCTGAACAGCTTCTCACGAAGTCAGGACTTCCTGAATACATCGTGGACGCTCTTCTGAAAGCGGCCCAAGCGGCGCGGCGGTTCATTGAGTTGCGCCGCAATCCGCCCGCCGATCCCAAAGCGCGGCGGACGGCGGAAGCGGACATGCGGAAGATCAGGGCGATGCTGTTCGCTCTCGGCGGCGTCGCGCTTGACGGCCTGTTCGCGGCTGCGATGGCCGCGAATGGCGCGCCGATCTGCTCGAGCTGCGGCTTCTTGTGGTGCGCGTGCCCCGCCGCCGATCTCGAATTCTGCTAGGTCACCAGCATCAGTAAAACGGCCCCGAGAAGATCGGGGCCGTTTTTCTATCCCGGCTGGAGAAATAGCGGATCGGAAAGGTCACGGCTCTTGTTGCGCTTCTTCCTGATGCGCTCCATCTCGTCTATAACGCCGTATTCCAAGCCAACCTCGAAACGCGGTGATCCCGGCAAATGCGAAAATCACGCTCAGCACCAGACCTTGTCCCGGATTGCTGGCCTGTTTAATCGCCAGTTCAATAAAGGCCCACGCTGAAATAAATGGAACAACCCAAAATTTTTCGGCCTTAATTTTTAGTAAGGCCGGCCAGAATAATATTATAATTGATATGTCAATAAATAAATAAAGGTAAAGCTCAATATTATCTCCTGGAGCTGCTCCGTATAGCCCCTTCCCCGAAAAAGCCATTACCAATGCTGAAAATCCATATGACAGCATTATCCAGTAGCACATGATGATTGCAACTTTAGCCGCCGCAATCGCGGTTAAAATGCAGCTCACCTTCGGCCAAATCGCGTCTTTCAGACTTGCATTCTTGAACTTTGCGCCGATTGCCATCGCTCACCCCAGCAAAAAAGCTGGACGGCCGATCCGCCCCTGATTGACGCCAGAATAGCCAAATTCCGGCCCAACCGGAAGGCGGAATGGCGCGATGGCACGGGCACAAAATCCGGGTTAAAGGACGCGATAAACAGAAGCGCGACCGATGCCGAGGCGCTTTGCGATCTCCGTTGCGCCCATTCCCTGGGATTGCATCTTTCGCACCTCGGCGGCGTCGATGCATGGCTTGCGTCCCCTGTAGACGCCCTCGGCTTTGGCCTTGGCGATGCCCTCCATCTGCCTCTCACGGCGCAGGTTCGTCTCGAACTCTGCGAAGACGCCCAACATGTCGAGGAAGGCCTTGCCCGCCGCCGTGGCCGTATCGATAGGCTGCTCGGTGGCCTGTAAAGCTGCCCTTTTCTGCTTGATCGTGCGAACGATAGTTTGAAGGTCTGCGATTGATCGGGCCAACCGGTCGATGCGGGTAACTACCAGTACGTCACCCTCACGAAGGAAATCCAGAACAGTTGCAAGCTCTGTACGGCCGCTCGTGCTGGTGCCGCTGGCCTTCTCTTCTCGCACGATCTCGCAGCCAGCGGCGCGTAGGGCGGCAACTTGGATAGAAGTGTCCTGGTCATTGGTCGAAACGCGGGCATATCCGATTTTCGTCATAATATATTGTCTCGTTTGGGTCTAGACATGCAAACGATAGCGTCTCGCAAATCAAAAAGCAACCCAAATAAGACGCTTTCGGCGTCTCATGGCCGTGACTCGCTCGGGTATACCCAAACAAGACTGTCACGGCGGGCGGCTATCTAGGGCGATGCGCTTGCATGACAAGGGAAGTGTCTGAACTGCGCGGCTGCGCCACACGGCCAACCAATCATCACGGTCGATCAAGCTTTGAATGATCCGATTCACCCCAGGTTGCCCATCTTCCTCGGCGGCCTTCAGCACTTGCGACCGGAAGCGATGGCGCCGGACGCGGCGGTAATCGATCTGTTTGATGCTGGCATAGATGATCCGCTTCGGCGGCGCTTCTGGTGGCGGCACGGTGTCGATCTCGATGACTTCGCCCGATTCCATATCCATCACACCACCATCGGCGGCGGCGGCGGCGGTGGGGCAGAAATGCTCGGCCAGCCCGGTGGACCATCGGCACCGCGAAAAGCCCTTCACGCCGCCTACAAACTCCACCCATGCCCGCCCGGCAAATTCAAAATCCGGGCAGCCGACGGTGGCGGCTGCCGAGAGGTCCCATGCTGTCCAACTGTCCGCTGCAGGGTCCAGCTTGCCGGCCAGAGCGGCGGCAATGGCGATGCCTGGGTCTGACACTTTGAGCATATATTCTGCGGTTTTTACCCCTGTGCCCGCTTCGATCTGCCGAAGATCGAAGCCATGGGCGGGACTGCAACGAAGCCCTATGGCACGGCAGCAGCGGACCCAGGCTGAGCAAAGAGACGCATCGATAGCGGCAAAATCAGCGCTATCTCTGAAAAACAGCGCCACTTCTTTATGCATGCCATGGCCGCTGGTCTTCGAGAACATATAATCGCCAGCACCGATTGTGCCGATCAATGCTTTCGATACAGCACGCCACTCCCGAGAGTTCTTGAAAGATTTCATGGCTGTCTTGATTGCATCGAAGACCTTTGTCGCCGGCTACTCGGCCATGCGGCTGGCGGCGAGGCTGATCACAGCCAGAGTGCTGCCGCTTTTCATGTGCATGTCCATCACTGCCCCGGCGGCGGCGGCCTCAGCGGCGAGGTAGCCAGGGGTATCGATTGCGCAAGCCCAGTGGTTTTTGCAGTGATGCACGCCCTTGATGAAGTCAGTTTTTCCTGCAGCGTTCGGGCCAATCTCGACCATTCCTCGCCCGCCGTCGCCGCACTTTTGCAAGCTGGGGAAACGGCCGGGGACAAGGGCTTTCAAGAGGGCTTGGCCGGTGTCATGCATCGCATAAACGAAAGCGCGGGCATCAGCCGGCGAAGGTGGCTGCCATTCGGCTGTACACGGATTTTCAATAAGAAGAGAACTAAAGCCGCCGTCAGGCATCGCCCCCGCCGATCATGGCGGGCAAGTCGTTGAAATCGACGTTTTCGATTGATATAATCATCAACGTTAACCGGCTTTCAGGGCCGGTCCTTTCTGGGCTCCGCTCCGTCAATCCGCCAAGATCAAAACGGGGTGGGCCGGTTAACAAACAAAGGCTCTGGTCAATGACCGGAGCCTTTTTGTTATACCACCCTTGATTCCGCGATTTCAAATATATGGGCACCTCGAAAAATCCCGCCCTCCGGCGATGATGGGATAGAATCCGGTGAACAAGGGGATATTCAGATACAGGTAGGCAAAACGCTCACGCCGGAACCGGCGCAATTCCACTTCCAACGTCGAAGAGGCAAAAAGTTGCTATTCGCCGGGCGGCTGCCGGCGAGGCATTCCTCGCCGGCACACCCCGCTGCAAGTCGCCTTGGTCAAAGGGTGTTTACCGTTCATGCCGTGTCCGGGGCGCCCCACACTAACGGTGGCCAGCCTATCCGCTATTCTGTCCGGCCGACTATGCCATTAGGCTCGAAGAGCCGCCTCACCTTGAATCACCTGTTGGGGGTAACCATTTTGGTTGCGTGTTCCAAGAAACTTGGAATACGATCCTGCACATGAGAGATATTCGTTTTGCACCCGGGATCAAAGACACTTTAGGGCTAGCGCTGACACCGCTAGACCTTCAGGTGATCGTCACAACGATGCTCGATGTCGCGAAAAACGGCGAAAAGAAGCGGGCCGGGGTGACGTTTGCCGCTGTTGATGGGCTCGGCTTCCCGTGTAGGGAAGCAGCAATTTCTCAAGGGCGGAAGGGCATAGGCTTGCTGACCGTCTATAGCTTGGCCGTCGCGGAAGACGTGGTTGTCGTGCTTTATGCCAAGGAGGGCGCTGCCGGCAATCTGTCACTCCAAGAACGCAATAAGATCCGCGAGGCCTATCAGGCCGAAATGGAACGCCACTAGGAATTTTACCATGAACCGCACCCGCAATGTCGCAACCGATGCGTTCGAGCAGCTCGGGCTCCCAAATAGTCTGGAGCTCGCCGTAAAAGCTGAAGCCGTCGTGTTCATCAGGGAAAAGATGGAGGCGGCAAACATGTCCCAGGCTGCGCTCGCCCGCGTTATCGGCTGGCGCCCGTCGCGCCTCTCGGACTTGCTCCGAGGCAAGCTCGACCTGTTTAGCTATGAAGCCATTAATCAAGTCCTCCGCCCATTTAATGCGGGGCTCCAAGTGACGCTGCACAAACCTCGTGAGCGTGCACGGGCAAAGCACCAGCACGCGGCATAACACTTCAGGGCACCTCGAAAAATCCCGCCCTCCGGCGATGATGGGATAGAATCAATGGGCCGGAATGTTCCTCTGTGCCTATCCCACGAAGCCGAAGGCCCCATTATTCGAGGTGCCCATATGCAACTTGTTGCGCGGTCTGCGCACGAGCTGCGTCAGAGCTGCGCGGGATACTGCACGGCGGCAATTGCTCGCCGCTTCGTCTCGAAGTCAGGGTCGCGAGCATAAATATCTGTTGTGATATGCCCTGTCTCGTGGCCCAGAATTTGCGAAATCAGCTCGCGCTGAATGCCGGAAGACCACAATAATGTGGTGAATGTCTTACGAATGGAATGGAAAACATATTCTGACCCATAGTTTAGTGGTTCAGCCATCTTCATTTTTCCAAATCTCTTTCCGACAGCATTACTTCTATCGCCAAACTTATTAAGCTTCATATCTTTGAAAAGGTAACCGGATGAGCGCTTGCCTTTCAGCCGCTTCAACGTCGGGGCAAGCTCAGGGTGAACCGGGACTTGACGCATAGCAGCGCGGGTCTTAGTCCCATGAACAGTAATTTTCGTATCATCAATGTCTTCGCAACGCAGTGTGCAGATTTCTTCGATGCGACATCCGGTATATGCAGCGATTCGAATAACATCAGCAAGTTCATTGTCGTTCCGTTTTTCGGCCTGTCGGACCAGTATTACTACATCTTCCGACGCGAAAGCACGACGCGTATCTTTCTCTGCTTTGGGAGTAATGAGTTTTAAGAACGGCTCCTGCTCCTCTGGCGCCAATCCGAGCGAGACAAGGTAAGACCAATATCCACGCAGTTCTGATAGCGCTCTCTTGACTGTCGAGACGCTAGCCCCACCCTCTATCTGTGTATTAACCCATTTCTGCACAGCTTGCCGATGAACATCTGAAATATATACGAAATCAGCGCCGAATTTCGTCGCTGTAACTCGCTTCATGTGCTTCGATTTGTCAGTTCCGGATGATATTTTTAGCCAATCTACAATATATGTACCAAACGCAATACGCTCGACTTTTGGCGCTGGCGGCGTAGCGTCAACTATTACGTCAATTGCATCAAGTGATGCAAAAACAGGGTCCGCGCCGCTAGCTAATAGTGATTTGATACGGGCGTCGTATCCTTTGTAGTTCCGCTTAACACTTTCGATCCTGGCACGCCATTCCTGCTCGTATCCAGCGGCGATTACTTGAGCCCGAGCTTTGTCGCTTTCCCCCGTCGATCTCACAAACGCTGGCTTCCCGCCAAGATCGGCGCGGTAACGCGGCGGTATTGTGTGCACAGCAACCCATGTCCGATACTTGAGGGCACCTCGAAAAATCCCGCCCTCCGGCGA
>NZ_CACVCE010000056.1:0-199455 GCF_902729445.1 Magnetospirillum sp. LM-5
CTAGAGTCTGTCCGGATTAGGCTGAAGCATATCCTGCATGGCGCAGATACGCGCTACACTCCTGGGGCGGGAACGCGTCCAGGAGTTTGCCGACGCGCCTCCATGTGGTTTCGATGGTTCGTTCGTCAGCCTTTCGGACGAGGGTCTTGAGTTTAGCGAACATCATCTCGATGGGGTTGAGATCGGGACTGTAAGGCGGCAGGAAGAGCAGATGGGCGCCGGCCTTGCGAATGGCTTGGCGTGCCGGCTTTCCTTTGTGGCTTCCCAGATTATCGAGGATGACGACATCACCGGGTTCCAAGGCCGGCGCCAAGGATTGCTCGACCCAGGCGGTGAAGGTCGCTCCGTTGATGGGGCCATCAAGGACCAGGGGAGCGACGATCCGGTCATGGCGCAGGCCCGCCAGGAAGGTCAGAGTTTTCCAATGGCCGTGGGGAACCTTGGCGAGCAGGGCTTCCCCACGAGGGCTCCATCCGCGCAGGCGCGTCATGTTGGTCTTGACCCAGGTCTCGTCGATAAAGACCAGGCGAGCCGGATCAAGCCGGTGCTGATGGGCTTTCCAGCGGTTGCGCAGCCGCGCCACCCTCGGCCCATCCTGCTCCTTGGCCATCAGCGTTTTTTTTGAAGCTCAGGCCTTGGCGGCGGACGAAGCGCCAGACAGTATCGTGGGTAACGACGACGCCCCGCTCGGCCAGTTCCGTCGCCAGAGCCCGCATGGTCAGATCCGTCTTCTCGGCCAGACGGGAGCGGATCCAATCCGCCGTCTCGCCGTTCAGAACAGGGCGACGGTGCCCGCCCATCTTGCCTGGCTGAAGTCCCCGCCCAGAGCGCCATTTCTGACCAATCCGAACCGCCGTCGCCACCGAAACCCCGAAGCGTTTCGCGGCCGAGCGGGGCGTCTCGCCTGAATTCAGGGCGGCGGCTATCCGCTGCCGAAGGTCTTGCGAAAGAGGTCCTGCCATCGCTGCTGGCCTCCTATCCAGCCAGCAGTTTGAATCACATTCTCGGCCCCAGGGGAATCCCAATTCCGATTCCGCTAAAGGGCACCTCGAAAAATCCCGCCCTCCGGCGATGATGGGATAGAATCCGGACAAGTTCAATGGGCTGGGATAGCGACGATGGGCCAGATGGGTTTCTTCGATATCGAGAAGCGGTACGCTGGTCTGGACGCCAAGAACGATCCGTTGGCGCAGATTGACGGGGTTGTTTCGTGGGAGCTTTTCCGACCCCGGCTGGAAGCGGCTTGGCGCAAGCCGTCGGAGGAGCGGAAGTCGAAGGCGGGGCGCAAGCCGTGGGATGCGGTGGTGATGTTCAAGGCCATCGTGCTTTGCGCGCTTTACAACTTGTCGGACGATCAGGTGGAGTTCCAGCTTCGCGACCGGCTTTCCTTCATTCGGTTCCTGGGGCTTGGGCTTGAGGACGCGGTTCCGGATGCCAAGACGGTGTGGCTGTACCGGGAGCAATTGGCGCAGGCCGGTCTTGTGGAGNCCCGGCTGAAGTCCCCGCCCAGAGCGCCATTTCTGACCAATCCGAACCGCCGTCGCCACCGAAACCCCGAAGCGTTTCGCGGCCGAGCGGGTCGTCTCGCCTGAATTCAGGGCGGCGGCTATCCGCTGCCGAAGGTCTTGCGAAAGAGGTCCTGCCATCGCTGCTGGCCTCCTATCCAGCCAGCAGTTTGAATCACATTCTCGGCCCAAGGGGAATCCCAATTCCGATTCCGCTTAAGTCAGACGGACTCTAAAGCGCTCTCGCGGCACCGTTCTGAGCGATAGAGTTCGCAACCCGCAGGCTTTGCCGCCTTCGATCACCTTGCCGGGAACCCGCCATGTTTTGTGGCGGCGCCAGGATGTGGAAGCGTGGCTGGCGCAGTTGGCCGCCGCCGTTCCGACGGATACCGCACCAGCGCCACGCCGTCGCGGTCGTCCACGCAAGCCCTCCTGAGTTTCATGGCGCAGCCCCAGGCCCGCTCTCCCCCAACGCGCCTTTGCCACCATGCCGGAAAAGCCGAAGGGCCAGCGACGGCAATCGCTGACCCTTCGCGGAAACGCATGGGGCGCCACACCGGCAAGCGCGGCAACCTCGCCACCATTCCGGGGATCGGCCCGATCATCGCCTCGGCCATCGCTGCCGCCGGGCCTGATCCGGCGATGTTCAAATCGGGACGCCAATTCGCCGCCTGGCTGGGGCTGGTGCCCCGGCAGAATTCGTCGGGCGGCAAGGGCCGCCTCGGCGGCATCACCAAGGCCGGCGACCGCTGCCTGCGGCGCCTGCTGGTGATCGGCGCCACCGGGCTGATCCGCTACAAGCGTGACAACGTCCCTGGCGGCTTGGCGTGGCTGACCAAATTGCTTGGCAAGAAGCCGGTGCGGTTGGTCACGTTGGCGCTGGCCAACAAGATGGCGCGCATCGCCTGGGCGGTGATGACCTCCGGCGAGGTCTACCGCGAGCCGCAGCCGGCGTGATCGAATTGCGAGGGTGCACCGTGACGTGATGGCGAAATCGGTCGAACCGAGGATCAGGACTGAACTAGGTTTGTTTGATTCGTGGCTTCGGCCCAGGTTTTGCGGGTCTCAGTGGGCGCTGGGATTGCGCTTCCAATTTGCTGATAAAGGCATCCGCGATGCCACCAACAAGGCATGGCCGCTCGGCAACGATCGGTTCAACGAGGAGCTTGCCCGCCTGACCGCTGACGCCCCGTCAGCTGCGCAATCCCGGCGCCTCGTGCCCGGTGCGGGCCACGTATTCGGTGTAGCCGCCGCTATATTGGTGGATGCCGTCCGGGGTCAGTTCCAGCACCCGGTTGGACAGCCGGGCCAGGAAGTGACGGTCGTGCGACACGAACAGCATGGTGCCCTCATAGGCCTCCAGCGCCTGGATCAGCATTTGCTTGGTGTCGAGATCAAGGTGGTTGGTCGGCTCGTCCAGCACCAGGAAGTTGGGCGGATTGAACAGCATGATGGCCATCACCAGCCGGGCCTTCTCGCCGCCCGACAGAACCCGGCACTTCTTTTCCACGTCGTCGCCGGAAAAGCCGAAACAGCCGGCCAGAGCCCGAAGCGAGCCCTGGTTGGCCTGGGGGAACGTGCTTTCCAATTGCTCGAAGATGGTGGCGTCGCCGTCCAGCAATTCCATGGCGTGCTGCGAGAAATAGCCCATCTTGACGCTGGCCCCGACGGTGACGGTGCCGGAATCGGGCTCGGCGGCGCCGGCCACCAGCTTCAGCAGCGTCGATTTGCCGGCGCCGTTGACGCCCATGACGCACCAGCGTTCCTTGCGGCGGATGGTCAGGTCCAGCCCCTGATAGATGGCTTTGCTGCCATAGCCCTTGTGGACGTTCTTCAACACCGCGACATCCTCGCCCGAGCGGGGCGGGGTGGGGAAATCGAAGGCGACGACGTGGCGGCGCTTGGGCGGCTCGAAGCGTTCGATCTTGTCGAGCTTCTTGACCCGGCTTTGCACCTGGGCGGCGTGCGAGGCACGCGCCTTGAAGCGCTCGATGAACTTGATCTCCTTGGCCAGCATGGCCTGCTGGCGTTCGAACTGGGCCTGCTGCTGTTTCTCGTTCAAGGCGCGCTGGCGTTCAAAGAACGAATAATCGCCGGCATAGGAATTAAGCGAGCCGCCATCGATCTCGATGATCTTGTTGACGATGCGGTTCATGAACTCGCGATCGTGCGAGGTCATCAGAAGCGCGCCTTCATAATTCTTCAGGAACTGTTCCAGCCAGATCAGGCTTTCCAGGTCCAGGTGGTTGCTGGGTTCGTCCAGCAGCATGGCGTCGGGGCGCATCAACAAGATGCGGGCCAGGGCCACGCGCATCTTCCAGCCGCCCGACAGGGCGCCGACATCGCCGTCCATCATCTCCTGGCTGAAGCTCAGGCCCGCCAGCACCTCGCGGGCCCGGCCGTCCAGTTCATAGCCGCCCAGTTCCTCGAAGCGGGCCTGGACCTCGCCATAGCGCTCGATGATGGAATCCATCTGGTCGGCCTGGTCCGGGTCGCACATCGCCGCTTCCAGAAGGGCCATCTCGGCCGCCACCTGGCTTACCGGCCCGGCCCCGTCCATCACCTCGGCGACGGCGCTGCGGCCCTCCATCTCGCCGACATCCTGGTTGAAATAGCCGATCGTGACCTGCTTCTCGATCGACACCTGGCCGGCATCGGGCGGCTCCTCGCCGGTGATCATGCGAAACAACGTGGTCTTGCCGGCGCCGTTGGGGCCGACCAGGCCGACCTTTTCGCCCCGGTTCAGCGCCGCCGAGGCGTCAAGGAACAAGATGCGGTGACTGTTCTGCTTGCTGATGCTTTCGAAACGGATCATGTGCGGCTGGGTTCCTTGGGGCTCGGTCGGCCTCCTTATGCCACAGCTTCGCGAATGCGAAAGCGTCTTGATCGGTTGGGCTCAATAATGGGGTGGCGGCCGGTCGTCCTGGGGCGAGCGCTCGATTCCGGCCTCGACCGCCTGCAGCCGCTCCAGCAGGCGGCGCACCAGCAGGTTCAGCCGGTCGATCTCGTCATGCTGGCGGGCCAGGACATCGGACATTTCCTCGGCCTGGCGTTCGTGATGGGCGGCGCGAACTTCCAGGTCGGTCAGGCGGGCAAGGGTTTCGTCGTCCATGGAATCTCCTGTGGGGCTGGCGCTTATCCTAATGGCCTTTCCTGGCGGGCGCATCGTCCGTCTGGTCGCTTCTCATCGCTTCTTCAATCGCGCTATGCTGTCGGGCGGTTGTTGCCGGGGGGAATATGGTCGGCCTGCCTGTCGAGCCACGCGAGCGGTGTCGGCACCGCTTCCCGAAAGGGGGGCGGTCGCCATGAACGCGCGCCCCGGGCACATCTCGGCCATGGTGGTGGGCTTCGCGCTGGTGGTGCTGGCCCTGGCGGTCCTGGCCCTGCTGCCGCACTTCGTTCCCGGATTTTCGACGCCGCCCTGGTTGGTCGGGCTGGTCGCGGTGGGGGCGTGGCTGGCGCTGATCGCCATCCACGAGCTGGCGCAGTCGGGCCTGCGCGAGCGCCGCTCGCTCAGGACCTGCCTGGAAGCGGTGGCGCACGGTCAGGCGGTGCCGCCGACCCTGGTCCAGCATTTCGACAAGCAAAAAGGCGAACTGGCCGACATGGCGCGGTTGATCGGCGAGATCGCCGACAAGCGGGTGATGGCCGGCGCCAAGCCCGACCAGCGCCTGGCGGCGGTGCTGCGCGCCTTGCATGACGGTGTCGTGGTGGTGACCGAAACCGGCCTGATCAGCCTGATCAACGGCCCGGCCAAGACCATGCTGGGGGGCGAGCGCGCCGCCGTCGGCGGCTCGATCTTCGCCAGCGTCGATCGCGAAAGCCTGGTGGCCGCCACCGCGCGCGCCCAGCGGACCGGCGGCAAGCCGATCGAGGCGGGGCTGGCCCTGCTGGACGGCACCGTCCATTCGGTGCAGGTGCTGGATTTCGGCGAACATCGCGGCGCCGTCATCACCATTCCCTCGGAAGAGCTGCATGCGACCGGCGAGGTCGAATTGGCGCTTGATCTGCATGACGCGCCCCCGGTCGCCGCCACCCCGATCGACGACACCTTGCTGGCCGAGCTGCCGGTCCTGGTGCTGGACACCGAGACCACCGGCCTGGATGCGGCCCGGGATTCCATCGTGTCGGTCGGCGCGGTGCGCTGTCACGGCACCCGGATCTATCGCTCGACCGTGCTGGATCTGCTGGTCGATCCGGGCCGGCGCATTCCGGCCCGCGCGACCTCAGTCCACGGCATCGACGATGCGATGGTGGCCGGCAAGCCGTCGATCGCGCAGGTGTTTCCCGAGATCATGACGATGATGGCCGGCACGGTGATGGTCGGCCACAATATCGGCTTCGATCTGGCGCTGTTGCACAACGCGGCGGTGCGGACCGGGCAGGCATGGGTGCCGCCGCCGCGTCTCGACATCTTGCTGCTGGCGGCCGCCCTCAATCCGGATGAGACGGCTCTGGAACTGGACCATCAGGCGGCGCGTCTGGGCATCAATATCAGCGGCCGCCATACCGCGCTGGGTGACGCGCTGGTCACGGCGGAAATCTGGGTTCGCCTGGTGCCGCAACTGGAACGGCAGGGCGTCAAGACGCTGGGGGCGGCGCGGGCCTTTTCCCGCCAAGCCCGCCAGCAGATGGAACGCCATCGGGAAATGGGATGGGACGAAGACAGCCAATTGGGGGGGAATGCGCGATGAGCGGCGAAACCGGGTTGGAACGTTTGGACAGCTTCGCCTATCGCCACCGCGTCGCCGAGGTGATGGGAACGCCCTTGGCCACCGCGCGCCCGGGGGCGACCATCGCCGAGGCCTCGCGCACCATGGCCGCCAAGGGCATCAGCTCGCTGGTGGTGGTCGATGAACGCGGTCGCCCGGTCGGCATCATCACCGAGCGCGACGTCTTGAAGGCGGTCGCCACCCACCGCCGCGAGGTCGCCGACGTGCCGGTGGGCACCATCATGTCCAGCCCGGTCGCCACCATCCGCTCCGACGCCTTCTCGTATGTCGCCATGGGGCGGATGGACCGGTTGCGGGTCCGCCATCTGGTGGCGGTCGATGAGCATGGCATCGGCGTCGGCATGGTCACCGTGCGCGGGTTGATGAAGATGCGCTCGTCCTATGCCTTGCTGGTCGGCGACGAGGTCGACGCCGCCACCAATCCCCAGGACATGCTGGCGGCCAAGATGAAGCTGCCGCGCCTGGCCGGCGAATTGCTGGCCGAACGGGTCGAGGCGCTGGGGGTGGCCCGGGTGCTGACCTCGGTGCTGCGGGCGCTTTCCGAGCGGTCCGCCCGCATGGCCGAGCAGAGCATGATCGACAAGGGCTGGGGGGCGGCACCGGCGCCGTGGAGCCTGTTGCTGCTGGGCTCGGGCGGGCGGCGCGAAAGCCTGTTCGGCGCCGACCAGGATAATGCCATCGTCCATGCCGGCAGCCGCGACGACGATCCGTGGTTCGCCGAGCTGGGCAAGCGCATCTGCGATACGCTGGATGCCGCCGGGGTGCCGTTCTGCAATGGCGGGGTGATGGCCTGCAACACCGAGTGGCGTCATAACCAGGCCGGCTGGGAGGACCGCATCACCCAGTGGATCCGCGAGGCCGACGGCAAGGAATTGCTGAACGTCCACATCTTCGTCGATTTCCGCCCGGTCTATGGCGACATCGACCTTGCTGCCCGGCTGCGGGCCTATCTGCGCGACCAGGCGGCCAAGTCGCCGCGCTTTCTGCATGCCATGGCCCAGGCCGCCGGCGACATCAAGGCGCCGTTGGGGGTGCTGGGCCAGTTCATCACCAAGGATGGCCGCCTGGACCTCAAGATGAGCGGATTGTTGCCGCTGACCTCGGCGGCCCGCATCCTGGCCTTGAAGCATCGCATCGACGCCACCGGCACCGGCGAGCGCCTGCGCGCCCTGGCCGAGGGCGGCCACATGTCGGCCGTCGAGGCGGCGTCGCTGCAGGCCAACCACGAATTGATGGTCCGCATCCTGCTGGAACAGCAGCAGGCCGACCTGGCCGCCGGCATCGCCACCTCGAACCGCATCGATCCCAAGCGGCTGGCCCCGGACGATCGCGATCGCCTGAAGCAGACCTTCAAGACCATCAACGCCTTGAACTGGGTGATGAAGAACGCCTTATCCTCGGTGTAGGAGGCCTGTCGCCATGACCACCCGGCAATGGATCGCGACCTGGTGCGCCGCCATCGCCCTGGGGGGCTATCTGGCAAGCGCGCTGGTGGTGCGCTGGTCCTTGCTGGCGGCGGGAATCGATGATGAAGCCCTGCTGACCGGCGGCACGGTCAAGGCCGGCGCGGCCGGGCTGGCGCTCGCGCTGGCCCTGCTGGCCTTGTTCCTGCTGGTCGATCGCTGGCTGATCTCCCCGGCCGACGCCCTGGGCCGCCAGGCAAGGCGCCAGGCGCAATCCAAGCTGGGCGAGCATCCGATCGACGTGCCGCAAGGTCACCGCCTGGGACCACTGCCCCAGGCGGTGGTCGCGTTGGCCGACCAGTTGCGGCTGGCCCGGCGCGACATGGTGCGGGCCATGGAGACGGCCACCGCCGAAGTGGCACGGCAGAAGGAATGGCTGGAAGCCATCTTGCTGGATTTCTCGGACGGGGTGGTGGTGTGCGACCCCCAGCATCGGGTGCTGTTGTACAATCAGGCCGCCGTCCGGCTGCTGCCATCGGTCCAGGCGCTGGGGCTGGGTCGGCCCTTGTTTGCGTGCCTGACCCGCGAGCCGATCCTGCACGCGCTGGAGCGGCTGGACTATCGTCGCGCCGAAGGCGGCGCCGCCGCCGAACTGGTGGCCCCCTTCGTGTGCGCCACCCTGGATGCCAGCACCATGCTGCAAGGGCGGGTGGCGTTGATCCTGGGGCCGGTGCGCGAGGTCGACGGCTATGCCATCACCCTGACCGATATCCGCTCGGAAATCGCCGGCCTGACCCGCATGACCACTTTGCGCCGGGCGCTTGGCTATGGCCTGCGCGGGCCGGCGGCCTCGTTGCGGGCGGCGGCCGAGACCCTGGCCGGCTTTCCCGCCATGGAGGCTGTCCAGCGCCGGGCCTTCGAGCAGGTCATCGTCGCCGAAGCGACCGAGATCGCCCGCCAGATCGACACCCTGTCGGGCGAGTATCGCGGCCACGAATTGCTGCGCTGGCCGATGGGCGACATCCATGCCGCCGACCTGGCCGCCTGCGTCGGCCGTGCCTTGGCCGAGGACAGCCCGGCCACCGTGACCCTGGTCGGCATCCCGCAATGGCTGCGCGGCGATTCGTTTTCGCTGCTGCTGTTGCTGAAGACCGTGCTGGGTCATATCCATCGCCTGAACGGCGCCACCGCCTTCGATCTGGAAACCCGGACCACCGACCGCCAGGTCTATGTCGATGTGTCGTGGTCCGGCCCGGCGGTGCCGTCGGCGGTGATCGAATCGTGGCAGGGCGAGCAGCTCGACGCCGTCCATACCGGCCTGACCATCCGCGACGTGCTGGAACGGCACGGCACCGATCTGTGGTGCCTGGACCAGGCGGGCGGGCGGGCCTTGTTGCGTCTGCCCTTGCCGCTGCCGGCGGCCGAACCGCTGAAAGGGCCGCCGCGTCCGTTGCCGCCACGGCCGGAATTCTATGACTTCAGTCCGGTCACCCGGTCCGAGGCGCCGGCAGCCATCGCCGACCGTCCGTTGCGCGACCTGGATTACGTGGTGTTCGATACCGAGACCACCGGCCTGCGCCCGACCGACGGCGACGAAATCATCGCCTTGGCCGGGGTGCGGGTGGTCAACCAGCGCATCCTTTCGGCCGAACGGTTCGAACGGCTGATCAACCCGAAGCGCAAGATTGGCCGCGGATCGATTCGCTTCCACGGCATCACCGACGACATGGTCGCGGACAAGCCACCCATCGAGGTGGTGTTGCCGCAATTCAAGGCCTTTGTCGGCGATTCCGTCCTGGTCGCCCACAATGCCGCCTTCGACCTCAAGTTCCTGCGAATGAAAGAGACTGCGTCCCAGGTGTCCTTTGCCAATCCGGCCATCGACACGCTGCTGCTGTCGGTGCTGATCGACAGGGACGAGCAATCCCACTCCCTGGATAGCGTCCTCGATCGCTTCTCCATTCCTGCCCCCAATCGGCACACCGCCCTGGGTGACGCGATGGCGACTGCCGAACTGTTTCTCAGGCTGGTGGATCGTCTGGAATCCATTGGTATTCGCACACTACGCGAAGCCATGTCTGCTTCGAACATGGCGGCGGAAATGCGCCAAGTTCAAGAACACTTCTAGGCATATCTTTTGTATGCGCTTAAGAGCGCGGCAAATCCGGCAGAATCCAAGCACTTGCGCAATGTATATGGCTCATATACATTCACACCTGCAGTTGACCATGCTTTAGGCGTAGAATAAATAAGGTCAATGTTTACTGCGCCGCAATATAAGCACCGCAACATGGCCTGCCCATTAGGGTGGCGTAAACCTTTGTCGTAGGGGTTTGTACGCACATGGAGTTTGCACTTACTTTGACGCACGAGCTGGTCAAGTTCGCCGGCCTTCTGCTGATCGGCCAATTTCTCGTCTATGTCATGAGTTTCGGCCGGCACGACACCAATCCGGTCTACAAGGCGATGCGCTTCCTGACCTCGCCGGTGGTCAAGTCGGTGCGCCTCATCACACCAGCCAAGATCGATGACCGTCACGTGCCGTTCGTGTCGTTCCTGCTGCTGTTCTGGGCGTGGGTGTTGTTGATCGTCGTGCGCCTCGATATGGCGCAGGGGAGTATCTGAGCATGAGTCTCGAATCGTGGTACTGCCGGAAAATGGCCATGCTGTGCCTGTACGCCAAGCGTGAGGACCAGGCCATCCATTACTGGGAGCGCGCCCGCGCCCTCGAGCCCGATGACGCCCGCCTGGTGTCGTCGATCGCCCATGCCCATGCGACGCTTGGCCGGCGCGATCTGGCGATCGCTTATCTCAACAAGGCGCTGGAAATGGATTCCGGCCAGCCGGGGACATGGTTCAACCTGGGCTATCTGCTGCAAGAGGGCGGACAAGAGGCCGAGGCCTTGGCCGCACTTCGCCGCGCCACCGAACTTGATCCCAAGCTGGACCGGGCCTGGTACGGGCTGGCCCTGTCACTGATCAAGCTCGGCCAATTGGACGAGGCGGTGGCCGCCTTGAAGCGCACCACCGAGTTACAGCCGATGAGCCCTTACGGCTGGTACCAGCTGGCCCATGCCTACCTGCGTCTGGATCAACGCGACAAGGCGGAACGGGTCATTCTGAGGCTCGCGAAATTTGAACCCAAGGTTGCCCTTCAACTCGAAAAGGAGACGGGCATCCCATCGGGGGTCAAACTGCCCTTCTGACGGGGGCCAATAACATAAACCATCAACCATAGTGACCCGGTCAATGTCGGGATATGGGGAGGAAGCATGCAGCTCACGCAAAAACATGAAGAGTACTGGCACAAGAATCTAAAGATCACGGCAGTCTTGCTTGGCCTTTGGTTCTTCGTGACTTTCGTCATCGCCTGGTTCGCTCGCGAACTGAACTTCAACTTCTTGGGTTGGCCCTTCAGCTTCTGGGTCGGCGCTCAGGGGGCGCTGATCGTCTATGTCTGGATCATTTGGTACTATGCCAAGTACATGAATAATCTGGATCAGGAGTATGGGGTCGAGGAGGGAGAAGACTAATGGCTGGTATTCCAGGCGATGCGCCCACCGGGGCGCCCACCCAATCCATCAAAGGCTTTCAGTCGCAACTGACCAAGGTCTACGGTTTCTATACCGGCGGCTTCCTGACAGTGGTGATCCTGCTGGCCATCGCCGAACAGCTTGGCCTGCCCAAGGCCTGGATCGGTTATATCTTTCTGGTCATGACGGTGTTGCTCTATGCCGGTATCGGCATCATGAGCCGCACCAGCGATGCCGATGAATACTATGTCGCCGGCCGCCGCGTTCCCGCCGTGTTCAACGGCATGGCCACCGGCGCCGACTGGATGAGCGCCGCCTCGTTCATCGGTATGGCCGGCACCCTTTACCTGACCGGTTATTCCGGCCTGGCCTTCATCATGGGCTGGACCGGCGGTTACTGCCTGGTGGCGTTGTTCCTGGCGCCTTACTTGCGCAAGTTCGGTCAGTTCACCATCCCCGACTTCCTGGGCGCCCGCTACGGCGGCCACGCTCCGCGTTTCGTCGGTATCGTCATCGCCATCCTGTGCTCGTTCACTTACGTCGTGGCGCAGATTTACGGTGTCGGTCTGATCACCACCCGCCTGTCCGGCGTCGATTTCACGCTGGGCATCTTCGTCGGCCTGGGCGGCATCCTGGTCTGCTCGTTCCTGGGCGGCATGCGTGCCGTCACCTGGACGCAGGTGGCCCAGTACATCATCTTGATCATCGCCTACATGGTTCCGGTGGTGTGGCTGTCGGTCAAGCAGACCGGCGTGCCGATTCCGCAGGCGGTTTACGGCTTCCAGCTGGCCAAGGTCACCGAGCTTGAAGTCAAGCTCAACGCCGACCCCAAGGAACTGGAGGTGCGCGGCATCTTCAAGAAGCGGGCCGACGACGCCAAGGCCAAGCTGGCCGATATTCCGAAGTCCCTGGCCACCGGCAAGGCCGCCCTGGAACAGGGTGTTGCCGATGCCAAGGCTTCGGGTGACGCAGCTGCGGTGACCAAGGCGGAAGAAGCCTTGGCCAAGTTTCCGAAGGACGAGGCTTCGGCCAAGGCCGCCTGGAGCAAGGAAGCCGCCGTGGCCGCCCGTGCCGCTCCGATCCCGTCGCATGGCGAAGCCTTTGCGGCCAAGGACGAAAACGCGCGTGCGATCGCCAAGAAGAACTTCCTGGCGCTGATCTTGTGCTTGATGGTCGGCACCGCCGCCCTGCCGCACATCCTGATGCGGTATTACACCACACCGTCCGTCCGCGCAGCCCGCGCCTCGGTGACGTGGTCGCTGTTCTTCATCTTCCTGCTGTATTTCACCGCCCCGGCCCTGGCCGTGCTGGTGAAGTACGTGGTCTATCATGACGTGGTCGGCACCGCCTTTACCGCCTTGCCGGCCTGGATCGCCAATTGGGCGTCGGTCGATCCATCGCTGATGTCGGTGACCGACATCAACAAGGACGGCATCGTTCAGCTGGCCGAAATCGCCATGGGCGGCGATATCGTGGTGCTGGCCACCCCGGAAATCGGTGGCCTGCCCTATGTCGTTTCGGGCCTGGTGGCCGCCGGCGGTCTTGCCGCCGCGCTGTCCACCGCCGACGGTCTGCTGCTGACCATCGCCAACGCGTTGAGCCACGATCTGTACTACAAGATGATCGATCCCAACGCCCCGGTGGCCCGTCGCGTCATGCTGTCCAAGACCCTGCTGCTGGTCGTCGCCGTTCTGGCGGCCCTGGTGGCGGCGCAGAAGCCTGCCGACATCTTGTTCCTGGTGTCCGCGGCCTTCTCGTTGGCGGCTGCCGGCTTCTTCCCGGCCCTGACCCTGGGTATCTTCTGGCGGCGTGCCACCGGCATCGCCGCCACCCTGGGCATGGCCGCCGGCGTCGGCATCACCTTCTACTACATGGCCACCACCCAGCCGTGGCTGCGCGAGATGTTCTTCGGAATCCCGCGTGCGGTCCCGGCCACCCTGTGGTGGGATATCAACCCGATCTCGGCCGGTATCTTCGGTATCCCGCTGGGCTTCGTGGTGATCATCCTGGTGTCCATGGTGACCAAGGCGCCGTCTGAAGAAGTTCAGCGTCTGGTCGATGACGTTCGCTATCCGAACCTGAAGCGGGCGTAATGTAACGGTACCCACCCCACGGTGTAAGTAAAAACCACCGTGGGGTGGGGGCCTTTTTGTCGCAGATATAGTATTTTTGCCATGTTTATTTGTGTTTAGTAATGGTTGGCCTTTTGTGATCAGATATGCTATTGTTCAATTCATGAGCTGCGTCATGCTTTAGCGCCTCAATGGCGTATTAAACAGGCGTGGATTGTTTTGATCTGTCACTTTGACCCCGCACCTTGAAAGCAGCCCCGGCCTTGTGCCGGGGCCTTTTTCAATTCCACCGTCCGTCGTGGGTATGGACCGCGATCACCTCGAGCAGTTGGCCGCGCACCGCGCCGGCGGCGGCCGACAGCGGCCGGTCGGTGGCGTGGGCCAGCGAGATGACCCGCTCGATCTCGGGGCGCCGGATCAAGACGGTGTCCAGGCGCTCGGCCAGCGGGCCGTGTTGGGCAAACCGTTGCGACAAGATGGTGTAGCCGATGCCGTCGGCCACCAGCGCCTTGATCTGATCCAGCCCGTCCAGTTCCACCACCACGTTGGGCGGCCGGCGGCGGATGGTGGCGGCGCGTTCCAATTCCTCGCGCACGCCGTGCGGGCGGCTGGGCATGATCAGCGGCAGATCCAGCACGCGATCCATCTCGATGGGGCGATGGGATTCCATGATCCCGGCGCCCTGCGGGCCGACCAGGCACAGGCTTTCGCGGACCAGGAACTCGGTGGCCAGGCCCGGCGGCGGCTGGGCGGCGAACACCACCGCCAGATCGACCGCGCCCGACAGCACCCAATCCTGCATGTGGCCGGACAAGGCCTCGACCACCTTCAGGCGGATGTCGGGGAAGCGCTCGCGCACCCTTTTGACCAGCGGCACCGTCAAGATGGTGGCCAGCGAGGTGGGGATGCCGATCACCGCCGGGCCGGCCGGCACCGCTTGGCCGCCGCGCACCTCGTCGGCCAGGCTGGTCATCTGCTCCAGCAAGGCCTGGGCGCGCCGGGCCAGCCGCAGGCCGCTCTCGGTCGGGACGACGCCGCGGGTGGTCCGGTGCAGCAGGCGGCAGCCGAACTCGGCCTCCAGCCGCTTCAGGTGCAAACTCAGCGCCGGCTGGGCGACGTGCAGAATCTCGGCGGCCCGGGACAGCGAGCGATGTTCGACGATCCCCAGGAAATAGCGCAGGTGGCGAAGGTCGGCCATTGCGATAGAAATCCGTTATGGCGGCGATAGAAAAGATATTTTTCCAAATATACCAGGCATGGGCCACCCTGTCTCGCACCACACCAAGGAGACCTTGCCGTGCAAAGCTTTCGCTGGGACGATCCCTTCCTGCTCGATGCCCAATTGTCCGAGGACGAGACGCTGATCCGCGACTCGGCCCGATCCTATTGCCAGGACCGCTTGCAGCCGCGCGTCATCGCCGCCTTCCGCGAGGAACGCTTCGACCCGGACATCATGGCCGAGATGGGCGAGATGGGCCTGCTGGGCCCGACCATCCCAGAAGAGTATGGCGGGCCGGGGGTGAACCACGTCGCCTACGGCCTGATCGCTCGCGAGGTGGAAAGGGTCGATAGCGGCTATCGCTCGGCCATGAGCGTGCAATCCTCGCTGGTGATGCACCCGATCTATGCTTACGGCACCGAGGAACAGAAAAAGGCCTGGCTGCCCAGGCTGGCCACCGGCCGGGTGGTCGGCTGCTTCGGCCTGACCGAGCCCGATGCCGGGTCCGATCCGGGCTCGATGCGGACCCGGGCCAAGAAGGTCGATGGCGGCTATGTGCTGACCGGTACCAAGATGTGGATCACCAATTCGCCCATCGCCGACATCGCCATCGTCTGGGCCAAGTCCGACGCCCATGACGGCAAGATCAAGGGTTTCATCGTCGAGCGCGGCGCCAAGGGTTTCTCGACCCCCAAGATCGAGGGCAAGATGAGCCTGCGCGCCTCGATCACCGGCGAGATCGTGCTGGACGAGGTGTTCGTTCCCGAAGATGCCCTGCTGCCCGGGGCCACCGGCCTGGCCGGCCCGTTCGGCTGTCTGAACAAGGCGCGCTATGGCATCGCCTGGGGGGTGGTCGGCGCCGCCGAATTCTGCTGGCACGCCGCCCGGCAATATACCCTGGACCGGAAACAGTTCGGCCGGCCGCTGGCCGCCAACCAATTGATTCAGTTCAAGCTGGCCACCATGCAGACCGAGATTACCCTGGCCCTGCAGGCGGCGCTTCGCGTCGGGCGGACCATGGATGACGGCAGCTGGGCGCCCGAGATGATCTCGCTGATCAAGCGCAACAATTGCGTCAAGTCGCTGGACATTGCCCGCCTGGCCCGCGACATGCACGGCGGCAACGGTGTTTCCGACGAGTTCCAGGTGATCCGTCATATGGTAAACCTGGAGACGGTCAACACCTATGAAGGCACCCAGGATGTGCACGCCCTGATCCTGGGCCGTGCCCAGACCGGCATCCAGGCCTTTTCGGGGTAAGCGGGAGGCCACATGGCCCAAGCATTGTCGCATCTGCGTGTCCTTGATCTCAGCCGCGTGCTGGCCGGCCCGTGGGCTGGCCAGTTGCTGGCCGATCTGGGAGCCGAGGTCATCAAGGTGGAAAAGCCGGGCGAGGGCGACGACACCCGCGCCTGGGGGCCGCCCTTCCTGAAGGACCGGGACGGCGCCGACACCCGCGAAAGCGCCTATTACCTGGCGACCAACCGCGGCAAGCGCTCGCTGGCCATCGACTTCACCCGGCCCGAGGGGCAGGAACTGGTGCGCCAACTGGCCGCCCAGTGCGACGTGGTCATCGAGAATTTCAAGGCCGGCGGCCTGGCCAAATACGGCCTGGACTACCCGTCACTGAAGGCGGTCAAGCCCGACATCATCTATTGCTCCATCACCGGCTTCGGCCAGGACGGCCCCTATGCCCAGCGGGCCGGCTATGATTTCCTGGTCCAGGGCATGGGCGGGCTGATGAGCCTGACCGGCGAAGCGGGCGGCGAGCCGATGAAGGTCGGCGTGGCGCTGACCGACATCTTCACCGGCATGTATGCCTCGGTCGCCATCCTGGCCGCCCTGGCTCACCGTGACCGTACCGGCCAGGGCCAGCATGTCGATCTGGCCCTGCTGGACGTCCAGGTGGCGGTGCTGGCCAACCAGGCCAGCAATTACCTGGTCGGCGGCATCGTTCCCCAGCGGCTGGGCAATTCCCATCCCAACATCGTGCCCTACCAGGCCTTCGCCACCAGCGACGGCCACGTCATCCTGGCCATCGGCAACGATTCCCAGTTCCAGCGCTTCTGCACGGTGGCTGGCTGCCCAGCCCTGGCCGAGGATTCGCGTTTCGCCACCAATGCCGGCCGCGTGCGCGAGCGCGAGACCTTGATTGCGCTGCTGCGCCCGATTCTGGCCTCGCGCCCGATGGCCGCGTGGATCGAGGTGCTGGAAGTGGCCGGCGTGCCGTGCGGGCCGATCAACAATCTGGCCCAGGTGTTCGACAATCCGCAGGTGCGCCATCGCGGCATGGTGGCGGGCCTGGACCATCCGCTGGCCGGCCGCGTCGATCTGGTCGCCAACCCGATTCATTTCTCCGAGACGCCGGTGACCTATGACCGGGCGCCGCCGCTGCTGGGCGCCGACAGTGCAGGGGTGCTGGCCGACATTCTGGGGCTGGACCCGGCCGCCATCGCCGCCTTGCGCGCCAAGGGCATTGTTGGCGGTTAGCGCCTGTTATCCACTTGGGCGGAAAACGGCCTAGTCGGGCTCGACCAGACCGCGCAGGGCGTAGCGGCGGCGTTCGTCGGCGGGATAGGCATCCCCCAGGCGCGAGCGCGGAATCTTTTCGTGCAGCGGCGGCGCGCCGAACAGGCTGAACCTGGCCCACAAGGCCAGGCGCGGCGCCCGCACCGGCTCCTCGCCGCGATGGAAGCCGAAGGTGTCGGTCATGAAGGAACTGCCGGCCGGCCCGGTCAGGTGGCGGACATGGTCCTTCCAGACTTCAAGGTAGAACTCGTCGGGTTCGGGGCCGCAGAAATCGTTGGTCTGCAGCCGCTCGGCGGTCATGTGCCAGCGATTGCCGTCCAGCACCTCCTTGGTGCGGCGGAAATTGTTGCTGCCGGCCAGATAGGTGTGGGGGCCGGTCTCCATATCGACGTCGGTCAGGTACATGAAGGCGGTGCAGACCTTGCCGTGGTCCCAGTCGCGATGGAAGTGCTGGCCGTATTTGATGTCGGCATACTGGCCGGGAAACGACCACCAGATGTTGACCGAATAAAGGGTCGGGGCGGCGCCCAGAAAGGCGGTGGCGGCGTCGAGGATGCGCGGCTGCAGCAGGAAATCCAGAAGGTGCGGCGCCATCATCAAGGTGGGGAAGGCATAGGCGCCGAAGCGGAAGGCTTCGGCCCCCAGGCCGATGGTGCGCGGCACATGGTCGGACCGGCGCACCGCCGCATTGAAGGATTCGTAGACGTGGGTGTTATAGACCGGGCATTCCAGCAGATAGTCGCGCAATTCCTCGAGCTGGTCGGCCGGCAGGCCGGCGCCCAAATTATAGATGCCGTCTTCCTCCAATTGGTGGGCGGCATCCTGGGCCGTCTGTCCGACCGGGACCGCGGGGAGCTGCTGATTGACCGCCTCGGCCAGGACATTGGCCCACAATCGGCGCTGGTCGTCGCTGAGCGAGTTGATGAATTGGTGCCCGACCTCGGACATCGAGCGCAGGAACGTCATCGCCGTGCGCGCATCGACTTTGCCAAAATCGTCTGTCTGCATCCTGATCCCCTCCCGTCGATCACACGAAGCTGGGCCAAAGAATCGCACGCCAAGGGTAAAGGGGAGGTGTAGATGATGGACTTGCCCGACGCCCGAAATGGAAAGCCCCCGAAAGGCGTGACCTTTCAGGGGCTTAGAATGGTGCCCAGGGGCGGAATCGTACCACCGGCACTGCGAATTTCAGGCAGAGCGGCCGGAACATCAATATGTTGGTGGTGATGGAGTAGCGAGACCCTATTTAGAGAAGCTTACCCCGCAATCTCTCGAAGCAATTCTTCAACGGCCATCCGCAATCCCGGCAGCGCGCTTTGGGCGATATCCCAGACGCGGCGATGCTCGATTCCGGCATAGCCGTGGATCAGGACGTTGCGAAAGGCGATGATATCTCGCATGTCGGGGATGCGCCCGGCCAATTCTGGATCGGCCTTCGACAACTGGCCCAGGGCTTCGCCGATGATCTCGAATTTGCGCTCGACCGCCGAATAGACCAGTTCGTCTTCGGCGAATGTCGTTGCGTCATGGCCCGCAATGAACCGCAGAATCGCGTCGGATGCCTGCTGGATATCCCACAGATAGGCGCGTGCGTCACGACGCATAGACGACCTCGCGCGTCTGGTTGACCGATGCCAGTACGAACGGGTTGCGAAGCGCACCAGCCTCGACCAAATCCACCGAACGCCCCAGCAGATGCTCCAGCGCCCCGGCAAGGCCGAAATATTGCTCCAACGGCGACAGGCCGGATGCCGCAGGATCGAACGCGACCAGGAAATCGGCATCGCTGCTCACGGGATCGAAATCCTCTCCCCGCGCGGCCGACCCGAACACCTCCAGCCGCCGCACGCCATAGCGGCGGCACATGGTGGCGATCTCTGCGCTATGCTGTGCGATGAGGTGATGCATGACCTCACCCTATCATAGCTTGCTCGGGCGTGCAGCAGGCCCGCATGACAAGCCTAACAGCCCCTGCCGTGCCTTGTTACCTGGGATGTTACCTGGAAGGAGGGTGCGGAGTGCCGCTCAAAATGGAAAGCCCCCGAAAGGCGTGACCTTTCAGGGGCTTAGAATGGTGCCCAGGGGCGGAATCGAACCACCGACACTGCGATTTTCAGTCGCATGCTCTACCAACTGAGCTACCTGGGCGTCCTCGCCAGCGGCGAAGAGAGGGCGCTTATATCGGGTTTCATCGGCGCTGTCAAACGCCTGAATCAAGGTCGTCGTCGGGTTTTTCGTTGGTCTCGACCCGGTACACGCCGCCCAGCCAGCGGTGAAGATCGACGTCGGCGCAGCGGGCCGAGCAGAATGGCTGGAACTTGGGCTCGGGCGGGCGGCCGCACACCGGGCAGGGCTTGTTGCGGTTGGCCGGACCCGGCGGATGGGGGGGCTTGCTCATCGCGCCACCTCCAGGGTCCAATCGCTGTTGGTCCGGCCAGCCTGGGCGACCACACTCAATTTGCGGCCCAGCCGGGCTTGGGCCTCGGCCACCGCTTGCCCCCGCGCCACCAATTGCCCGGCGATCGCGGGCGAAACCGTCAGTGTCAGGGCCGGCCCGGGATGATGGGGGGCCTGGGCCAGGGCGAAGCGCAGGGCGGCGAAGGCCTGGGCCTCGACCGACGGGCCGACATGGCGCTCGTTCATCAGGTCGAACAGCGACGGTCCTTTGCGCTCGCGGGTCATTTCCACCAGCCCCAACGGCGTGATGCCGATGACATGGGTGGCGACCGGGTCACCCGACACAGCCTGCTTCAATTGCGCGACCAGCCGGTTCAACGCGCCCTTGCCGCCGCCCGAGACGAAATCCACCACCATCTGGCCGGCGATGTTGCGCAGGCGGATCTGGCGGGCGATCACCGGCACCGCCTGGGTGTTGGCCTCGGCCGGGTCGGCCGGGCCGGAATCGACGTCGATGGCGGTCAGGGCAGCGGTGGTCTCGAAAGCGACGCGACCACCGCAGGCCAAGTGCACCACCGGGGCCAAGGCCGCCTCCAGCGCGTCCTCGATTGCGGCCAGCACCGGCTCGGGGCCGGTATGGCGCTCGACCACGCTGCCATGGCGGGCGCGGGCCTGGGCCGCGGTCTCGTCGTCGTCGATGACGATGCGGGCGATGGCGGCATGGTCGGCCAGCAGACGGGTCAGCGGATCGGGCCGCCACAGCAAGGCCGGGGCCTTGCCGGCGGCGCGGCCGGCCAGGATCGTCTCCCACTCGACCCGCAACGAGGTCAGATCGGCGGCCAGGTAATCGTCGGAAGCGTTGGCCGCCTGCGGCCGGGCGCTGACGCCCTCGGATTCAAGGACGATGGCCTGCAGCCGCTCGGCCAGGCGTCGGGCCCGGTCCTCGCCCAGCTTGCGCGACACCACCAGGCCGGGCCGGGTGGGGGCGAAGGTCAGGAAGCGGCCGGTCAGGCTGATGTCGGGGGTCAGGGTCGCGCCCTTTTCGCCATGGGCGTCGGCCTTGACCTGGACCAGCACCGCCTGGCCCTGGGTCAGTCCCTTGACGCCCTGCAGGAAGGCAGGGCGATCCTGGCCGATATCGATGAAGGCGGCGCCCATCTTGGGGGCCAGTTCGGCGACCCGGCCCAGGAATACCGCGCCGGCCAGGCTGCCGGGGCGGACCACCGCCAGATCGACCAGGCGGCCGTCGCGCACGACCGCCAGCCTTGATTCACCCGGGCCCCATGAATACAGGATCTCAGTCGACATCGAGGCCGGCCCCCTTCAGCAATTGCGCCGTCTCGAACAAGGGCAGGCCGACCACGTTGGAATAAGAGCCCGAAAGTGCCCGCACGAAGGCGGCGGCGCGGCCCTGGATGGCGTAGCCGCCGGCCTTGCCGTGCCATTCCCCGCTGGCCAGATAGGCATCGATCTCGGCGCGGTCCAGGCGTTTGAAGGTGACGATGGTGGTGACCACCCGGGCGCGAAGCGTGCCGTCGGGGCCAAGCAGAGCCAGGCCGCCCTGGACCCGGTGGCGCCGGCCGGACAACAGGTCCAGGCAGCGCCGGGCGGTGCGTTCGTCTTCCGCCTTGGGCAGGATGCGCCGGCCGCAGGCGACCACGGTGTCGGCGGCCAGGATGAAGCGGCCGGGATGGCGGGCCGCCACCAGGGCGGCCTTGGCCCCGGCCAGGCGCTGGGCGTGCGGCAGCGGCAATTCGCCCTTCAACGGCGTTTCATCCAGGTCGGCGGGATCGACGGTGCCGGGGATCAGTCCGATCTGGCAGAGCAGGTCCAGCCGGCGCGGCGAGGCCGAGGCCAGGACCAGGGAGGAAAGTTCACGGGCAGCGGTCACGGCACGAACACACCTTGGATACAGCGGAAGCGGACCGATGTGGACCCGCCGGCAGCGGCGGTCAAGACTTTTCGGACCCGGTGCGCCCTAGTGTGGTGATTCTGAAATTCGTATGGTCATTCGAATTTCAGAATCACCACACAAATCCACAAATTAGCGCCCCGCACTGGCATCCACCACATCGACGATCCGTCCGTCGGGGAAGGCCACCCGCCAGCCAAGCGACCCCTGCACCGTGATCGATTGGGGCGCGCCGTTCTGTCCCGGCGGCGGCATCGGCAGATCCAGGCGGACCTGGCTTTTGCCCTTGGCATCGACCGACTCGACGCGGACCAAAGGCTCGGCGGAATTGGCCAGGTCGAGGCGCCAATCGCCATCGGGATCGGCCTGGGTGCGGCCGGCCAGGCCTTTGCCGAACCAGGCCTGGACGCCTTTCCCGGGCTCGGCCCGGCCGGCGATGGTGACGGAACCGGTTGGGGTGCGCTCGAGCGCCAGGGCGGCGAAGTCCTGGCGGGAACTTCCGGACAGCACGCGCAGCCGATCGTTCGGCGGGACCAGGATGGTCCGGGCCGGCTGGCCGTGATGGCGGGAAATCACCGTCAACACGCGGCTGGGCGGTCCGCCGGCCTTATCGGCCAAGGTCAGCACCTGCAATCCTTCGGGGATCGGCGCGGTGGGGACGAACACCCACTCGCCGCGGGAATCGGCCAGCACCGAGCCGATGGCGGTGCCGGTCAACTCGACCTGGATGTCGGCCATGGAATCGGCGCGACCGGCGATGACGGTGTCGCCCCTCTCGCCGATCCGCACCACCTCGACCATGACGGTATGGCGCTCGGGGGACGGCTGCGCCATCTGTGACACCGGCTGCGGCAGCACCTCGACGCGGCGCTCGTCCTCGGCGCTCAGCGACAAGGCCAGCCCGACGGCCGCCAGGGCGACGGCAAAACCGAGCAGGGACAGCGCAACAGGGCGGTTCTGGGTCATCGGGCAGAAGGGCGGCGGTGGCGGAGACCGGCAAAGTAGCGTGGATCGGTTGCAATGTCACCGTCGCCCCGTACATTGTGGGCAATCAACCGACGGAGACCGTTCATGGAGCATCGTCAAGCCACCCATCACGTCCCGGTCTGGGACCTGCCGACCCGCCTGTTCCACTGGGCTTTGGTGGGGTTGGTGGTGGTGATGCTGGCCAGCGGCCTGGCTGGGCGCACCGCCATCCACCTGACCCTGGGGCCGGCGCTTCTGGCCCTGGTGCTGTTCCGCCTGGTGTGGGGGGTGATCGGCAGCCCGACGGCCCGCTTCACTCAGTTCGTCAAGGGACCCGGGGCGGCCTTGGCCTATCTGGCCGCCGCCCGTGCCGGCACGGCGCGATCGATCGGTCACAACCCGCTGGGCGCCTATTCGGTGCTGGCCTTGCTGGGATTGCTGCTGGCCCAGACCGCCACCGGGCTGTTCGCCACCGACGACATCGCCGCCAACGGGCCCTTGGCCCATATGGTGTCGTCGGCCTCGGTCAAGTTGGCCTCGAAGCTGCACCGGCTGGGCTATTGGGTGCTGCTGGCCTTCGTCGCCCTGCATCTGGCCGCCATTTTCTTCTATCGCTTCGTCAAGAAGGACGATCTGGTCCGCGCCATGGTCACCGGCACCAAGGAGGTGCCGACCGACATCGACGGCATCCGCTTCGCCAGTTCGGCGAGGGCGTTGGCGGCTCTGGTCTTGTGCGGCTTGCTGGTCTGGGGCACCCTGGCCTTGCTGCCGCCACCGCCGGCCTTCTGACCCGTAGCCCGAGGATTCCATGGCCCAGATCGGCTTTTATCACCTGCTTCGGCTGCCGTTGGAACAGGCGCTGCCGCGCCTGTTGGACAAGGCGGTGACGGCGGGCATGCGCGCGGTGGTGATGGCCGGCAGCACCGAACGGGTCGAGCATCTGAACGCCCTGCTGTGGACCTATGCCGAGGACAGCTGGTTGCCGCACGGCAGCCGCGCCGACGGCGAGCCGGCCCATCAGCCGGTGTGGCTGACCGAGTGCGACGAGAATCCCAATGGCGCGACGGTGCTGGTGCTGTGCGACGGGGTGGTGCCCGCCACCCTGGCCGGCTTCAGCCGTTGCCTGGATCTGTTCGACGGCACCGACGAGCAGGCGGTGGCGGCGGCGCGCGGCCGCTGGAAGGAATGGAAGGAAGCCGGGCACGAACTGGTCTATTACCAGCAGACCGAGCGCGGCGGCTGGGAAGAGAAGGCCAGGACTTAACGTGTTGGCCGGTATCCTGCCGCCATGAGGCGAGCCGCGCTCGCCCCATGGCGGGAAAACAAACCAAGCCCGCGCGGAAAGCTTGCTTGAGCACGGGGTTTCCAAACAAAATCGGGGAAAAGTACACCGAGGCGAAGCCGAGGGACTTTTCCTCGCGGAGCTAGCGCCCGCCCAGGCCCTTGAACAATTCCTGCAAGATGCGCTTGCCCGACGGCTTTTCGCCGCTTTCCTCGCCCCCCTTGCGCAAGGCGCGGCCCAGGCCCTTTTCCACCAGATAGCGCTGGATGGCGTTGGCGTCGATCAGCTTGCGGGGATTGTCGATCGGGCCTTCCAGCCGCACCACCAGGGGCGGAGCAGCGCCTTCGCCGATGCGCAAGGATACCGCTGTGTCGGTGGTCCAGCGCGGCAGATCGACCGAAGAATCAACGGCGGCCGAGCCCCCCTCGGCGGTCAATTTGAGGTCGCGGGTGACGGCGACGCCATCCTTGGCCTGCATGGTGCCGGCCAGCGACGAGAATCGGGTCTTGCCGCCGGCCAGACCGGATTTCAGCAGGGCGCCGATATTGCCCAGCGATCCGATGTCGGCCAGACGGCGATGAATTGCCGGCAAGTCCACGCCCGAGACGATGCCGTCGGTGACGGTCATGCGGCCGTCTCCGGCCAGCCGGCCCGCCATGTCCTGGGTCGTGCGTCCCCAGGTGGAGAAGCGGGCCTGGGCATCGACCCGCCCGTCGGTGACCTTGACGTCGCCTACGCCCAGCCCGATGGCGCCGGCATTGGCGCCGTTCAGCGACCATTGGCCGGTCAGGTTGGGCTGGGTCGCCCCGGCCAGGCGGCCGCTGGCGGCGAAGGTGCCGTTCCATAATTGGCCGGTCAGGCTTTCCAGCAGCGCGGTGCCGTTATCGACCGACAGCCGGGCCTTGGCGCCGTCCAGGCGCAGTCCCTGGATCGCCAGGGTCCGGGCCGACAGCGACACCTGCCCGTCCGCCGCCTGCAAGGCCGACAGGTCGATGGGGTCCGTGCTCCAGGGGCTTGAACGTGGCGGCGCGGGGCTGCGCGCTGCTGCCGGCACGATCGCGGGCGGCCGGGACAGGGTCGGCGGCACCAGGGGCGTGCCCGGACTCAATGCGCCGCTTTTGCGGGGCGCGGTCAACTGATCGATGTCCAGGAAATCGGTGGCCAGATCGGCATCGATACGCGGGCGCGGGCCGGCGAAAGACGCGGCCAGCCGTCCGGTCAGGTCAAGGCCGCGCCACGACAGCCGCAAGGATTGGATGTCCACCCCGTTGACGGCCGGGCTAACCAGGCCCGAAGCCGAAATCGGACCGATACCACCGATATCGGCCTTGCCTTGCATCGCCGTCGGCTGGCCGGCCCTCAGTGCCAGTCGGCCCCGAATCAAGCGGTCGCCGGCATGGACGACGATATCGTCGAAGGCGATGTCGGGCCAGGTCGCCGACAGCCGTGCGGTGGCGGTGCGCTTGTCGGCGGCAAACTTGACCAGGCCTGCGAAATGCGGCGCGCCGTCGGGCGTGGTCAGCGCGCCCTCGACCGCCAGGCGGCTGCCATCGGCGCGGGCCACGCTGGCTTCGCGCACCAGGACCGCGCCTTGTTCCAGCGTCGCCTCGAACCTGGCCTGGGCCAGCGACTGCCCCTTCCACCGCAAACCGTCGATGGCGATGGCCAGATTGGCGAAGATGCCAGTCGGCAACGCCAATCGCGGCATCGGCGCGGACTCGGTGGCGGGCCCCAGGAGCGACGGCGCCGCCGGGGCACCGGGTGACGCGGGCAGGGGGTCAGCCGCCGGCTTGTCAGCCACGGGTTCGGCGATGGCGGGTGTGGGCGCGGGCGCGGCCCACAAATCGAGGTCGAGATCGGCGACCTTGGCGGTGACGTCGATGACCACCGGATCGCCGTGGGCGGCGGCCAGGCCGCCTTCGATCCGGGTGGTGCCGATCCGGCCCTTGACGTCCGACAGGCTGATCTCGCCGCCGCCGGCCGCCAGATTGGCCTCGAAATTCAACGGCATGTTGGGCGGCCCGCCCAGGGGGGCCAAGTCGGCGGCGACGACGGTCAGGCGCCCGGTCAACCCCCGGGCTGTCGCCAGCGGGCTGATCCTGCCGGCGAAATCCAGCGCGCCGCCGGCACTGGGCAGGCGTAGCGACAAATTGGCCGCTCCGGTGCCGTCGTCGCCGGCGACGGAACCGGCAAAGGTCGCGACATGGGCGCCCCAGCGGGCCTCGCCGGTGACCAGCGGGCTGAAGGTCTGACGGACCAGGGTGATGGTGTCGATCTGCGCCTGGCCGCCGGGCAGGCGGAAAGCCGGGCGTTCCAGGGTCAACTCGGCCGGTTCGACCAGGCCGGCCAGCAGGGGCGCGACCGCCAGCCGCGAGGTGATACCCCCGACCTGGGCGGCAGGCGCTTCCGGGTCGCCGATCAGCACCCGGCCGGTGGTCAGAATCGGAATCGGCAACAGATGCAGGCGCAACGGTTCGGTGAAGGTGACCGGGCTGCCCAGCAGCCGCGACAGCCGTTCGGCCGAGCGGCGTTGGACCTTGTCCAGGTCGATGGTCAGCGGCAGCACCACCGCCGAGGTGGCCACCACGATCGAAACACCAGCAATGATCCGGGCGATGCGCCGCATGGACCGGTTACCCCCCAGGTCGGTTCAGAGCCCGAGTTTAAGCGCCCAATCGACGCCCGGCAAACGGTCTGTCAGCGTGGCAGGGTTACTGATCGTCCTCGGGCAGGTCGATGCCCAAAAGCCTTAGCGCCTGCTCGACCGTCCGGGTCGGTCCGTCCCGCTCGGGCTGTTCGCCCATTTCGGTGGCCAACGCCTCAAGCCGGGCCATCGCCGCGGCCAGGCCGTCATCCTCGGGTTCAGTGACTTTACGCTTCGCGACCCCCATCGCACCCTCCCACGTCAAGATGCGCACAATTATATGTTAATGTTCTGTTAACGTCCAAGCATTTCACAAACCACCACCAGCCACACCGACAGCAGCAGTGCTCCGGCCAGCACGAAGCGGCCGTTCCAAAGCCGCGCCACCTGGATCACCGGGACCTGGCCGATGCGGGCCACCGTCAGCACGGCGGCGCCCACCGGGGTCGAGCAGGCCGACAGCGCCCACGCCCCCATCAGGCCGCTGGCCACCGCCAATGGCGGCAGGCCCAACTCGGCCAGGTCGGCCAGCGCGCCGCCGATCAGGGTGACGGAAATGATCTGCGACACGCCGAATTGCGCCAGGATCATCACCGCCAGCGCCAGCACCACCACCAGGGCCGCCGGCGGCAGGCCCAACGCGGCCAGCAGGCGCGCCGTCTCGGCCGGCGGCACATAGGCGGCGACGACGATGCCCAGGAACATGGCGCCGCCCAGCATCGCCACCTCGTTGCGGAAGCCCGGCAGGGTTTCCAGGACGCGCCGGCCCAAATGGGCGGTGGCGGCACGCGGGTCGCGCCGCTGGACCGCCAGCCAAAACCACGCCGCCAGCGGCATGACGATCATCGCACCGATGACGATGCGCACCCCCAGCATTTGGGCGATGCCGACCGATGCGGCGACGATGGCCATGATCAGCAGGCACAGATGGAAAAGCGGTGTCCAGGCTGCGGCCTGCTGCGGCTCGAACCGGCGCGAGGTGGGCGGGAACTCGCGACGGTCCAGCCAGCCGCCCAGCACCAGCAGCAAGGCAGCCAGCAAACCCTGCAGCGGCAACAGCACCTGCCAGGCGATGTCGTGCACCACGGTCTGGACCACCGCGAAGGATACCGACAGCGGCGACCACACCGTCATCAAGGCGAAGCCGCGCAGGATCGCCGACAGCATGCGGCGCGAGCGGATGTCCTTGATGCGGGCTTCGCCGCCGGCCGCTTCCAGGGTGTTGCCCTTGGTGATCATCACCCCCAGCAGCGACAGCACGCCGAAATTCAGCACCAGCGAGATGACGTGGGCGCCTAGTGTCAGCACGGCATAGCGTCGCCCCGGCGGCTGGCGGACCATCAGCTCGCCGCAGCGCTGGACCAGGCCCGAGGTCTCGGCCGCCTCGCGCAGGAAGCCAAGCGAGGTGAACAGGCCGATGATGGCGGCGGCCTCGGTCCCGGCCTTCAGCAGCAGGGAGATGCCGGCCGGGTTGACCGCCAGGGTGACGGCGCTGGCCCCCAGTCCCAGCACCAGCATTACCCGGCCCTTGCCGTTGGATCGGGCGCCTTCCAGGATCAGGTAAAGCGCCAGCGCGGCGGCGGCGACGATGCCGGCCGTGGCCGATTGGGCGACCGCGCGGACGATCGAGGCGGCGATGACCGCCAGCAGGGCGGTGGTCGCCAGCGTCGGGCGCCACGATGTCATCCGGATGGCAGCGTGAAGCGGGCCTTGGGGGCGGGCAGCACCTTGGCCGGGCGGGGGATGTCCTTCATCAGGGCCGGGCCGTTGACCATGGCGAAGCCGGTCTGCACCGCGCCGATCAGCGCGTGGCGGCGGCGCACGCTCCAGACATAGGCGCCCAGGCCGGCGCGGTTGGCCGCGCCCAGATACTCGTCCAGCCAGGCCAGCAAGGTGGAATCGTCGGTCTTCTGGTTGGGCGGCAGTTCGGCCAGATCAATGCCGATTCCGGTCGCGCCGGCCTTGGCGGCCTTTTCGGCGCGGGAATAGCCCAGACGGGTGCGCACCCACACCTCGCGGCACAGCAGACGGTTGGCGGCGATCACCTCGGCCAGCCGGCCGGGATCGATATCGTCGGGGACGCCGAACAGGTCGATCACCACCCGGCTGTCGCGCACCGGCTTCAAAAGGTCGGCGAAGGGGGCGACCAATTCCATGCGGTTGTCGCCGGCCAGGCTGCGCCAATGGATCGGCAGCACCACCGTCGAGCCGTTGCCGGCCCGTTCCGAGGCCGCCGCGTCGCGCATGGCGCCGGCGATCAGGAAACGATCCAGCGACTGGATGGTGAAGTCGTCGATACTGTAGGCATGCGCCCCTTCCATCGGGGTCTGGCCCTCGGAATCGGTGCGCAGGACCTGGGCCTTGTAGGCGCCGATGGTCTCGCCGTCGGCAATCCAGGTCGGGCGCCACACCAGATTCATCTTCGAGGTGCCGGTGATCGGCAGGGCGGTATAGCCGGAATGGCCGGGCGGCGGCGGCGGCACCGGGGGCGCCTTGGGCCGGGACTCAAGCACCTGCCATTGCGGATCGGCCGCCTTGCGCTGCTTGATGCTGAATTCCCGCCAGCGCGGGTCGTCGGGCGGAACGCCGACCAGATCGGCGGGGATGGTGGCGATCGGCCCCCGCGCCTGGGCGGGCGGCGGGGCGGCCGGCTTGCGCACCGCCTGGGCCGAACTGGCGACGATCGAGCGCACCTCGGACACCGCGGCGGCGACCGCCTTCATGTTCAGGCGGCCATCCTCGAGGAAGGCATCGGCCATCGGCAGTTCGGCGGCCAGGGCCAACGGGATGTCGATGCCCTGGAACTGGTCGCCGACCAGGCGGGTGCCCAGCTCCTGCGCGATGATCAGGGCGCGGCGGCGCGCTTCCTCGGCGGGCAGGTTGCGAAAGACCAGGATGAAGAAGTCGGTGCCCTGGCGGGAAAAGATGTTGCCGGCGCCCAGATGCAGGTTGATCACCCCTTCGGCGATCAGCATCACCTTGTCGGCGATCTTCTTCCACCGCTCGCCCACCGCCTCGCGGTATTCGACCAGCGACACCACGTGGGGGCGGATGCCGAAGCGGCCCTGGTCCTCGCCCACCATCTGATCGATGGCCATGCGGAAATCGTCGGGGACGTAATTGTCCTGGGTGTCGGACCCGCCTTGCCGCGCTTGGGGCGGACTCCCCTGGGGCTGATCGCGCCGACCCAACAGGCGGCCGGCGATCCGGCTGAGCAATCCATCGCGCGGGCGGCTTGACGCCATGGCCGGCTTATCCGATCTCGGCCAGATACTTGCCCGCAAGGTTCACGTAGTTGGCGGCCGAGTGGGGGAAGAAGTCGATTTCCTCCTGCTTCAGGTCGCGCATCGGCTTGGCCGGGTTGCCGGCCCACAATTCGCCGGCCTTGACCCGTTTGCCCGGCGGGACCATGGCCCCGGCGGCGACCATCGCGCCCGATTCGACCACCACGCCGTCCAGCAGCACCGCGCCCATGCCGATGAAGCAGGCATCTTCCAGGCGGCAGGCATGCAAGATGGCGCCGTGCCCGATGGTGATGTCGGACCCGATATAGGTGCCAAGCTTGCCGCCGGTGACGTGAACGATGGTGCCGTCCTGGATGTTGGTCCTGGCCCCGATGCGAATCTCGTGGACGTCGCCGCGGATGACACAGCCGAACCACACGCTGGTCCCTTCGCCGATCACCACGTCGCCGATCACCGTGGCGTTGGGGGCGATGAAGCAGCTGGCATCGATGGTGGGGGTGATGCCCTTGTGGGGCAGGATCAGACCGGACATCGACAACTCCTTTGCCTTTGGCGCCCCGTTCCGGGGCCGTTCAAACGCCACGCGGGCTGGCGGTCCGATCCATCGAACAGAAGTTTCAGCCCGCTGAACCTTCCGTTCGGATCGGACCATTAAGGGAACAGCGGCTGCTGGTCGAGACCTTGGGTCTCGGGCAGGCCGAACATCAGGTTCATGTTCTGCAGCGCCTGGCCCGAGGCGCCCTTGACCAGATTGTCGATTACCGACAACACGATGGCCCGGCCCGGCAGGCGGTCGTCGAAGACGCCCATGACGCAGAAGTTCGAGCCCCGGACATGGCGGGTCTGCGGCACGCCGCCTTCGCCCATGACGCGGACGAAGAACTCGGCGCCATAGACCTTGGTCCACTCGGCCCGAAGGTCGGCGGCCTTGGCGCCCTTGGCGAGGCGCACATTGATGGTCGACAGCATGCCCCGGCTCATCGGCATCAGGTGGGGCGTGAAGCTGACCAGCACCGGGTGGCCGGCGGCCTCGGCCAGTTCCTGCTCGATCTCGGGGGCGTGGCGATGGCTGGCAACGCCATAGGCGTGAATGCCCTCGGTCACCTCGCAATAAAGGTTGGCTTCCTTGGCCGAGCGCCCGGCCCCCGAGGTGCCCGACTTGGCGTCGATGACGATGTCGCCGGTCTCGATCAGGCCGGCCTTGATCAGCGGCACCAGCGGCAACTGCACCGAGGTCGGATAGCAACCCGGATTGGCCACCAGCCGCGCCCCCTTGATGGCGGCGCGCTTCAGCTCGGTCAGGCCATAGACGGCTTCGGTCTGCAGTTCCGGGGCCTTGTGCGGGTGGCCGTACCAGGTGGCATAGGAATCCAGGCTGGTCAGCCGGAAGTCGGCCGACAGATCGACGGTGCGGACATGGGGCGGCAGGCCGGCGATCACCTCTTGCGTGGTGCCGTGCGGCAGGCAGCAGAACACCGCATCGACGGCGCCGAAATCGACATCGCCGATGGCGACCAGATCGGGCAGGTCAAGGCCTGCCAGATGCGGGAAGACCGAAGCCATCGGCTGGCCGGCCTTGCGGTCGCCGGTCATCGCCTGGATGCGAAAGCCCGAATGGCGGGCCAGCAGGCGCACCAGCTCGGCGCCGGTATAGCCGGAAGCTCCCAGGATGGCGACCTTGACCTCGTTCATGTGTCCTGCCCTTGTGCTTTGCGAAGAACGGAGGCGGACATTACCAGCAACCACAGGGGTAGGTCGAGAGATCAGAGGTCGTGCGCGCTATGCGATGGGGTCATTCCACCACCGCGACCCATTGCCCGTCGGTGCGCTTGCACATGCGCTTGACCGTCTTGCCCTCGAGCACGAAAGGGGCGACCGATTGGCAGGCCATGTCGGCGGTGACTGCGGCGGCGGCGACGGTTTCGCGCGGGGCGGCGGCGGCCGGCGGCGGCTCGTCGGGATTGCCGGCCGGCGCGGCCGGGGGCTTCCAGGTCACGGTGGTCGGCGCCGGGGCGATCGGGGCGGCACCCGCCGGCACCGCATAGGGGACGTTCTGGCCGGGCGGCACCGCCGGCATGGTCTGGACCGGGGTCACGGCCTGGTAATTGTCGGTCCACGGCAGCGGCGCATAGGACGGACGCGGCGGGGTCTGGCTGGGCCAGTCCGGCGCCACCCCGGGGGGCGGCGTCAGGCGCTGGTCGGCGCAGGCGGCCAGGGAAAGGGCACACAGGGTGACGGCTGCAAGCTTGTTCATGGCGGTCATTTCCACTGGCGCATCAGCCCATTCATGGTGTTGTAGGCCAGGTTCTGCGAGATCTTGGCAAGCTTCGGCGGCTTCCTTTTCTTTTCGAAGCCGGTGGCGGTGGCGCGGTATTTGTCGTCGCCCTGGGGGCCGAAGCTTTCATCGTCGTCGTCGGGTTCGACGAAGCCGCGATCGGTGGCGACCACCTGCTTTTCCGGGTTCCATTCCTTGAGGTTCTTGGAATTGACCATGGCGACGATGCGGCCGGTCTTGACCTCGAGGATGCGGGTGCGCAACTCGTAGCCGGTGCTGGACTGCCAATTGGGGGCGACCAGGATTTCCAGCAGGAAATCGGCCTTGCCCTGCAATGCTCGGACCTCGACCAGATTTTCGTTGGTGGTCTGCATGTCGGCGCCGGTGAAGCGCACGATGGCGGCGCGGTCCAAGATGGTGGCGCCGGCTTCCAGGAAGGGGGCCAGGAAGCCGTCCTGGAACTCCCACTCGAAGCTTTCCGACACCTGGCCGCGCCGACGGTCCTGGACGCGCCGCTGAATCTCGGTGGTGTTCTGGGTGCTGCCTTGCTTGTCCAGATTGATCTCGCCCGACATGGTCGAGTTCGATTCGGTGCGGTTGACGATGCGGGTGTCGGAATACCACTCGTTCAGCGTTTCCGACAGCTGACGGTTCCAGAAAAGCGCCAGCTTGGGCTTGCCGTTGGCGGCATAGGCCGAGGCGAAGCGGCCGACCACATCGGCCTGGGTGCCGAACGCGCCCGCTGCGTCGCCAGCCTTGGCCGCCTTTTGCATGACCTCGCTGTTTCGGGCGGGCGCCTGGGCCGGCGGCGGCGGCTGATAATCAGGGACGGCGCCGCCGACCGACTGCGACCAGGCGGCGGCGGGCAGCAAGGCGCAGCCGGCAAGGGCAAGCGCGGCAAGGCGGGCTTTGGGCATCAGCGGGTCTCCCGGACTTCCACCATGTAGTACTGCACGTTCTTCGTCCCGATCGACGATTCGGTGTAAGTATTCGAGGTCCGTGCGGCCAAATTAAGGCGCTTCCAGGCACTGACCTGCTCGCTTGGCGCCTGGGCCTGGTCGTAGAACTGGGTGCGGCCCTCGATGTTCAGGGGATAGTCGGTGCAATTGATGATCTGGCTGATCACCTTGACCGTCCCGGTGGGGGTGCGCTGGGCGCTGACGGTGCGGACGAACAGCTTGTTGATGACGTTGAAATCGGTGATCGACACCGAATTGAGCGGCATTTCCAGCAGCGGCGACGGCTCGCCCGGGGCGGCCGCCGGCAGGGCGACCAGCTGACGCTGGGCCGAAATGCCGGCCATGCTGCAAATGGGCGCGGGCTCTTGCACCTGGGCGCAGCCGGCCAGGGCGGAGATGCCGGCCAGTCCGGCGGCGGCCATGACGAACTTTTTCATCGGATTCGGCTTCCTTCTGCTGGTCGTCAGCTCTTGGGTTGGTCGCTCGCGGCCTCGGCGGCGGGCTTCGCCTCGGGTGCCGGGGCGGGGGCGGGGGCGGGCAGCGGCGGGATCACCACCGGCGCGAACATCCCGGCGCTGTTGGTGCTGGCCGGCGCGCGCGGGTTGGCCGGGATGGCGGACTCGCCCCTGACCCACGAAATCGCGCACGGCCCGGCCCGGGTGACACTGGCCTCACGCGTGCGCAGCACGGTTCCGTCCGAGGCCATGAAATCGACCGACAGGCTGTTGACCGAGGCGGGCAAGGGCAGCGTCACCGCATGGACCCGGTCGGGCAGATTGTCCCAATAACGGACGTCGGCGTCGGGTTCGGCGGCTTCGGCGGCGGCCTTGGCGGCGACGGCCATCAGCAGCAAGATGCCGGCGGCGGCGGCCGAATCGCGCTGGTTGCCCCGGTTGTTGGAATTCATCGCGACGGCGGCGGCGACCATGGCGCCGGTCATGGCGACGTTGCCGACGACGTTGGCGCCCTGCTTGAATTGGGCCTTGCCGGCCAGCACCGAATCGAACTCTCGCCCGCCGCGGGTCGAGGCCTGGTAGAAGACATCCTCGAGCAGGCGGGGCTCGACGGTGCGATCGACCGCCTTGGGCGGCGGCGGGGCCGCCTTGGCCCCCTTCTTGACCGGCTGAGGAGCATCGACCAGGTCGGTGAAGCGGATGCGGGCGGTCTCGGTGGCGCTGGCGCGGCGGTATTTCAGATAACGGGGCTTGGCGCTGTCGGGGTCGGTGGCGCTGTACTTGACCGGGGCCGAGCCGGTCTCGATCAGCACCAGGGTATTATCCTTGGCGTCGGGCAGCGGGAAGTCGGGCTTGATGCCCTTGAACTCCTTGAAATCCTCGTCGGCGGTCACGCTGTTGCCGCGACAGCGCGACGCCCAGCCCTGCAGGAACGGCATCAAGCCGAAATCGGCCTGATTTTGTTCTTCGTCGGCGAAGGAATCCTGGATGAAGCCGCCCTTGAAGCTGGCGCGGGCATTGTCGTAATCGCCGGCCTTCAGATACAGCAAGCCGCGATAATAATAGGCCATGGCCCGTTCATAGGGCTCGCCCTTGAAGTCCTTGATCAGTTCCTTGGTGAACAGCTCGCGGGCCTTGGCGGCGCTTTCGTTGTTGACGTAGATGGTCTCGATATTGCCCAGGGCTTCGTCAAGCAGTTGCTCGGCCAGCTTGTCGTTGCCCATCTCGACGGCGGCCAAGCCCAGGCGCATGTCGTTCAGCACCTGATTGCGCGGCCCCTGGGTCAGGGTGACGAAGAAATGCCTCTTCAACTCGGCCGGCTTGTCGGCCAGATAGGAATGGGCGACCTCGGGCTTGACCGTGGCCTCTTGCTCGCGCGCCGTCTGGCAGGCGGACAACAAAGCGAGCGAGGCCGCCGAGAGCAGCAATCGATGGGCTATTCCCGTGGACGACATGACGCCTTCCCCCCTTAAGTGAGCAGCCCGCTTAGCGGTAGATGACGTCGTCGGCGCCGGCCTTCGAGAATTCGTAGATGCCGCTCCACACGATGTCGCCGCTTTCCAGGTCAGCCATCTCGAAGATGATCTGGGTGTAGCGGCTCATCATGCCGGTCCTGGGGTCGCGGGCATCCAGCGAGGTGATGCGGCCACCCAGGCGGTAGTCACCACCCCTTTGCGCGGCGGCGGTGCCGGTGGTGCCCTTGTCGACGACGCCCTGGCGCTTCAGGTTGCGTTCGGACTGCACCATGTTGGCGTAATGACGGCCGACGAAGTTCAGCCGGCCCTGGCTGGCGCGCTGCAGGCTGACGCGCAGCCGGTCGGTGATCGAGTTGCGATTGATCCGCGACGAGCTTTCATTGACGAAATATTCGGCATCCAGAATGACGTTCGGCGGGGTGGCGGCATTGGCCAGACGCGGTTCGGTCAGCATGTCGCGCATCATCTGGTCGGTCATGCTGACGATATCCTGACTTTCGATGCCGACGCCTTTGACCGCGCCCAGCGTCGCCGGGTCCTGGTAGGTGGTGGGCGCACCGGCACTGTTCTGGACTGTCTGGCAGGCGCTGAGCAGCAGGCCGGCCGAGGCTACGATCATCAGGCGACGCATGAGGGGGATACTCCTTGACACGGACCGTGCCGGCCCGGGGGAAACCCGAGGCGACAGTTCAGACGATAATTCAACCACAGGGGCTTTGCATCAGGCATTTGCCGCAGGAATAATTGGAGCGTTTGGAATTTGTGCAGTCACGGTCAGGCCGCCTTCCGGGCGGTTCGACAAGACGACGTCGCCGCCATGGGCGCGAATGGCGGCGCGGGCCACCGCCAGGCCCAGGCCGGTGCCGCCGGTGTCGCGGTTGCGGCTGGCCTCCAGTCGGACGAAGGGGGCGAAGACCCGTTCGAACTCCGCTTCCGGGATGCCCGGGCCGTCATCTTCGACGGTCAGCACCGTCTGGCCGATTTGGGCTTCCAGCCGGCAGCGGGCGGAGCCGCCATATTTGACGGCGTTCTCGATCAGATTGGCGATGGCCCGTTTCAGGGCGGTGGGGCGGGCCTCGATCACCAGGCGGTCGGGGCCGTCGTAGCTGCCGCCCAGATCCTCGGCCAGGCCCTGGACCAGGGCGGCGACATCGACCGGGCGGCGGTCCTCGCGCAGGGCGTCGTCCTTGGCGAAAGACAAAGTGGCGGCGATCATCCGCTCCATCTCATCCAGGTCGGCCAGCAAGCGGGTGCGCTCGTCCTCGTCGTCGATGAACTCGGCCCGCAGTTTCAGGCGAGTGATCGGCGTGCGCAGGTCGTGGCTGATCGCCGCCAGCATCTGGGTGCGGTCATCGACGAAGCGGCGGATGCGGCCTTGCATGACGTTGAAGGCGTGCGCCGCCTTGCGCACCTCGCGCGGGCCGGTTTCCGGGACCGGCGGCGCGGTGATCTCCAATCCCAGCCGCTCGGCGGCGGCGGCGAAGGTGGCAAACGGCCGGGTGGCGCGGCGTACCGCCCACAAGGCGGCCAGGGTCACCGCCAGAAGGGCCGCGACCACCGGCCCCAGGAAGCGCAAGCCCCACAGCGGCTCGCCCAAATCCAACGGCGCGAAGACGTTCAGCCATGACCCGTCGTACAGCCGGACCGAAATGCGCAGCGCCGGGCCGTGCAGGCCGTGGCCCAGGCCGAACCCGCCCCCGGGTCCTCCCCCGGGTCCTCCGCCCATGCCCATGCCTTGCGGATGTTGGGTCGGACCGGGCGGTGGCGGCCCCATCGCCACCCGGATCTGGCGGCCGTCCAGGGCCGGGGCCAGGTCGCGCGCCACCGCCTTGGCCAGGCCGAACGGTTCCTCGCTGTCGCCGACCAGCGGATTGGCGCCCCAGCCGGCGCGAAAGCCGGTGCTGTCCATGCGGCGCAGGACGTGGCGGCGGGCCTCGGGCGGGGTTTCCTCGACCAGGGCGACCAGGGCCGCGACCCGTTCGGCGGCGTTGCGCCCGCCCAGCGCGGCCAGCGCCTCGCTGCGCGAGCCGGCGAACACGAACAAGGCTGCGCCCAAGCTTAAGGCCAACGCCGCCACCAGCACCAAGGCGGTGCGGCCGACCATGCTGTCGGGGATCAGGCGGGGCATGACGCGGTCACTTCCGGAGTGAACAGATAGCCGCCGCCGCGGACGGTCTTGATCAATTGCGGCTCCTTGGGGTCGTCATCGAGTTTGCGGCGCAGGCGGCTGACCTGGATGTCGATCGAGCGGTCGAAGGCGATGGCCTGGCGCCCGCGCGCCAGGTCCAGCAACTGGTCGCGCGACAGCACCCGGCGCGGATGTTCGACGAACACGCGCAGCAGGTCGAACTCGCCGGCCGACAGCGCCACCATCACGCCCTCCGGGTTGGTCAGGTCGCGGGTGTCGAGATTCAATCCCCAGCCGGCGAAGCAGACCGCCTTGCCCAGCGGACCAGGGGCGGGAAAGGGCGCCGAATAGCGGCGCAGCACCGCCTTGATGCGGGCCAGCAATTCGCGCGGGTTGAACGGTTTGGGCAGGTAATCGTCGGCGCCGACTTCCAGGCCGACGATGCGGTCGGTCTCCTCGCCCATGGCGGTCAGCATGATGATCGGCAGCGTCGAACCGTGGCCGCGTAAGGATCGGGTCAGGCTAAGGCCGTCCTCGCCGGGCATCATCACGTCCAGGACCACCAGATCGACCGCATGGCCGTCCAGGCGGCGGTGCATCTCGGCGCCGTCCTTGGCCACGGTCACCTTCAGGCCGTGCTTGACCAGGAAGCGCGCCAGCAGCTCGCGGATGTCGCGGTCGTCATCGACCACCAGGATATGCGGGACCTTGTCCATGACATCGACTATAACGCGGTCAAGTTTCCCGGCATGAGGAAAGTTGGTAACCGATGGTAACGGCATGAACACGGGCATCGTCGTCGCCGGCCCCACCGCCTCGGGCAAGTCGGCCCTGGCGCTGGCTATCGCGCGAAAGTTCGACGGCGTGGTGATCAACGCCGATTCGATGCAGGTCTACGACGTCCTGCGGGTGGTCACCGCGCGGCCGTCGGCGGCCGACGAGGCCCAGGCCCCCCATCGCCTGTACGGCGTGCTGGCGCCGTCCATCGCCTGTTCCGCCGCCCTGTGGCGCGACATGGCGGCGGCCGAGATCCAGGCAGCATGGGCGGCCGGGCGGCTGCCGGTGGTGGTCGGCGGTACCGGCCTTTACATCCGCACCCTGACGCAAGGCATCTCGCCGATCCCGGAAATCCCCGAGCCGGTGCGCGCCACGGCCCGCGCACTGCTGGCCGAGATGGGCAACCAGCGCTTCCACGCCCTGCTGGCCGAGCGCGATCCGGTGATGGCGGCCCGGCTGGATGTCGGCAATTCCCAGCGCCTGGCCCGCGCCTTCGAGGTCATCGAGGCCACCGGCCGCTCGCTGGCCGAGTGGCAGGCCGACCCGCGCGAAGGGGCGTTGCCCGCCCGCTGGCTGACCCTGTCGCTGGCGCCGCCGCGCGACGCGCTGTACGCCGCCTGCGCCGGCCGCTTCCGCCAGATGGTCCAGCAAGGCGCGCTGGACGAGGTCGCCTCCTTGCTGGCGTTGGACCTTGACCCGACTTTGCCGGCCTGCAAGGCCCTGGGCGTGCCGGAACTGGCCGCCCACATCCGCGGCCAATGCGATCTCGAGGCGGCCATCAATGCCGCCACCCAGGCCACCCGCAACTACGCCAAACGCCAGCTGACCTGGTTCCGCCACCAACTTGATGCGCCGGAAGTGATTTCCGCGCAATTTTCGGAAAGCATTTTCGCTGAAATCTTTCCGAAAATTCGCCACTTCCTATTGACCGGGGCTGCGTGAGCGATTAGTTTGACCGGCTCGCGGCCCACCCGCGCGCGCTGTCGGCGTGCGCATTCACATCCGGTGGACGGCCAGGAATAAGGAAAGGTTCGGACGATGTCACAGCAAGGCGCAATGAACGGAGCGGAAATCCTCTTGAAGGCTTTGGTCGACCAAGGCGTAGAGGTGATTTTCGGTTATCCGGGCGGGGCGATCCTTCCCATCTATGACGAGCTGTTCAAGCAGAACCGCCTGAAGCACATCCTGGTGCGCCACGAGCAGGCCGCCGTGCATGCCGCCGAGGGCTATGCCCGTTCGACCGGCAAGGTCGGCTGTGTGCTGGTGACCTCGGGTCCCGGCGCCACCAATACCGTCACCGGCCTGGCCGACGCCTTGTGCGATTCGGTGCCGCTGGTGTGCCTGACCGGCCAGGTGCCGACCCATCTGATCGGCAACGACGCCTTCCAGGAAGCCGACATCACCGGCATCACCCGGCCGTGCACCAAGCACAATTACCTGGTCAAGGACGTCGCCGACCTGTCGCGCATCGTCCACGAGGCCTTCCATGTCGCCCGTTCCGGCCGTCCCGGCCCGGTGCTGGTCGATCTGCCCAAGGATGTGGTGCAGGCCCACGGCGAATATCACGGCCCGACCCGCTTCAAGAGCAAGTACAAGCCGCAGGTCAAGGGCGACCTCAAGGCCATCGAGAAGGCGGTCGAGATGATCGCCGCCGCCAAGCGGCCGATCGTCTATGTCGGCGGCGGCGTGGTCAATTCCGGCCCGGCCGCCTGCCAGTTGCTGACCCAGTTCGTCCGTCTGGCCGGCTTTCCCTGCACCCAGACCCTGATGGGCCTGGGCGCCTTCCCCAGCTCGGACCCGCTGTCCTTGGGCATGCTGGGCATGCACGGCACCTACGAAGCCAATCTGGCGATGCATGATTGCGACGTCATGATCAATGTCGGCGCCCGCTTCGACGACCGCGTCACCGGCCGCCTGAACGCCTTCTCGCCGAACTCGAAGAAGATCCACATCGACATCGACCCCAGCTCGATCAACAAGAACGTGGTGGTCGATCTGGCGGTGGTCGGCGACGCCGCCCACATCCTGGAAGACATGATCAAGGTGTGGAAGGCCAAGCAGGTCCGCATCGACGACAAGGCCCTGCGGGCGTGGTGGGCGCAGATCGAGCAATGGCGGGGCAAGAACTGCCTGCATTACCCGGCCTCGAACTCGATCATCAAGCCGCAATATGCCATCCAGCGTCTGTACGAGCTGACCAAGCACAAGAACCCCTTCATCGCCACCGAGGTCGGGCAGCACCAGATGTGGGCGGCCCAGCACTTCCGCTTCGAGAAGCCGAACCATTGGCTGACGTCGGGCGGTCTGGGCACCATGGGCTACGGCCTGCCGGCCGCCATGGGCGTGCAGGTGGCCCATCCCGGCGCCCTGGTCATCGACATCGCCGGCGAATCCTCGATCCAGATGAACATCCAGGAACTCGCCACCCTGGCCCAGCACAAGCTGCCGGTGAAGGTGTTCATCTTGAACAACCAGTATATGGGCATGGTCCGCCAGTGGCAGGAACTGATCCATGGTGGCCGCTATTCGGAAAGCCACATGCACACCCATCCGGACTTCGTCAAGCTGGCGGAAGCCTTCGGCGCGGTGGGCCTGCGCGCCGACAAGCCCAGCCAGGTCGACGACCTGATCAACGAGATGATCTCGGTCGATCGTCCGGTGGTGGCGGAATTGCGCACCGACGCCTCGGAAAACTGCTTCCCGATGATCATGCCCGGCATGGCCCACAACGAGATGGTGCTGGGTCCGGAGGATCGCTCGGTCGAGCATCCGGGTTCGGAAGAAGACGGCATGGTCTTGGTGTGAGCAGGGGGTAAGGAACAATGATCAAGCACGAAGAAATCCAGCGCCACACCATCGCCGTCCTGGTTGACAACGAATCGGGCGTGCTGGCCCGGGTCATCGGTCTGTTCTCGGGGCGCGGCTACAATATCGAAAGCCTGACGGTGGCCGAGGTCAACGCGGCCGACAATCTGTCGCGCATCACCATCGTCACCAGCGGCACCCGTCAGATCATCGAGCAGATCAAGAACCAGCTGCGTCGCCTGGTGCCGGTGCACAAGGTGTCGGACCTGACCATCGAAGGCCCGCATGTCGGCCGCGAGCTGGCTCTGGTCAAGGTGTCGAGCACCGGCGAAAAGCGGGTGGAATCCTTGCGCATCGCCGACATCTTCCGCGCGCGCGCCATCGATTCGACCAATGAAAGCTTCGTGTTCGAGGTGGTCGGCGCCACCGAGAAGGTCGATGCCTTCATCAAGCTGATGGAGCCCCTGGGCCTGGTCGATGTGTCGCGCACCGGAGTCGCGGCTATTGCACGCGGCGCGGCCGCGCTGTAAGGAAGGCCCCACGAGTTCAAATGGCGGCCCATGCGGGGCCGCGACGGAAAGGAAAGACCATGCGCGTTTATTATGACCGTGACGCTGACGTCAATCTGATCAAGGGCAAGAAGGTCGCCATTGTCGGCTATGGCAGCCAGGGCCACGCTCACGCGCTGAACCTGCGCGATTCGGGCGTCAAGGAAGTGGCCGTGGCGCTGCGTCCCGGCTCGGCCACCGTCAAGAAGGCCGAGGGCGAGGGCCTGAAGGTCATGAGCCCGGCCGATGCCGCCAAGTGGGCCGACGTGGTCATGATGCTGACCCCGGACGAACTGCAGGCCGACATCTACAAGACCGACCTGGCCGACAACATGAAGCAGGGCGCCGCCCTGGTGTTCGCCCACGGACTGAACGTCCATTTTGGCCTGATCGTGCCGCGCGCCGACCTCGACGTGTTCATGGTCGCCCCCAAGGGCCCCGGCCACACCGTGCGCGGCGAGTACCTGAAGGGTGGCGGCGTGCCGTGCCTGGTGGCCGTGGCCCAGAACGCCACCGGCAACGCCCTGGAAATCGCCCTGTCCTATGCCTCGTCCATCGGCGGCGGCCGTTCGGGCATCATCGAGACCAACTTCCGCGAGGAATGCGAAACCGACCTGTTCGGCGAGCAGGTGGTGCTGTGCGGCGGCCTGACCAAGCTGATCCAATACGGCTTCGAGACCCTGGTCGAAGCGGGCTACGCCCCGGAAATGGCCTATTTCGAGTGCCTGCACGAAGTGAAGCTGATCGTCGACCTGATCTATGAGGGCGGCATCGCCAACATGCGCTACTCGATCTCGAACACCGCCGAATACGGCGATTACGTGACCGGCCCGCGCATCGTCACCGAAGAGACCAAGAAGGAAATGAAGCGCGTGCTGGAAGACATCCAGTCCGGCCGCTTCGTCCGCGATTGGATGCTGGAATGCAAGGCCGGCCAGCCTTCGTTCAAGGCGACCCGCCGCATCCAGTCCGAGCACCCGATCGAGCAGGTCGGCGAGCGCCTGCGCGGCATGATGCCGTGGATCGCCAAGAACAAGCTGGTCGACAAGGCCAAGAACTAAGCCGCTTCCGGTTTGGATCATGGAAAGGCCCTGGGCGCGCCCAGGGTCTTTTCGCTTGTACGGGGTGTTTTCATGTATTCTCTCCTGGCTGAGAAGCCCTTGCCTGCCAGGGCGCTGCCGCGACACCGATCCACAATGCGTCTTCCTCTTCTCCCGGCTTGGGCCTATCGTTACATACGTCCGGATGATCCGAGGGTGGCATGAAGTCTGGTTTGCCGGGACGAGACTGGTTCTGGGCTCCGCTGGTGGTCTTGCTGACCTTGACCATGGTGGTGTGGGACGTCTCTCATATCTACGCTACCCGCCGAGCCGACGCGCGCGAGCGGCTGGAAGCCTTGGCCCGGGTGGTCGAAGCCCGCACCCATCAGGTGTTCCTGGGGATCGACCGCATGCTGGCCGATACCGGCACGGAACTGACGATGGCCGGCCCGCCCGGTGCGTCGGCGTTCCATCGCTATCTGACCGCCCGGGCCAAAATCCATGCCGAGGCGCTGACCATCACCGTGGTCGCCCCAAACGGCACCATCTTGCATTCCACAGCCGCCAACCTTGTCGGCAAGAATGTCGGCGACCGCTCGTACCTGACCTATTTCCGCGACAATCCCAAGGATGATGGCCTGTTCGTCGGCGAGCCGGTCAAGGGCCTGTTGAACCGCACCATCGTCTTCGCCGCCCGTGGTGTCGATGATGACGACGGCAAGCTGAAGGCGGTGGTGGTGTCGGCGATTTCGCCGGCCATCTTCGCCGCCATGCTGGATGCCGCCTTGCCATCGGAACCGTCGGGCGCCATCTCGCTCTCGAACCGCCATCACATCATCCTGGCGCGCGCGCCCGACCTTGATGGCGACGCCATCGGCCTCTCCTTGGCGCAGGCGCCGGCCATGGTCGCCCACCTCAATTCGGGCAAGCCCGCCTCGCTTCAGGAGGCAACCGGCGGAGTTGACGGTGTCCGCCGCATGGTGGCGATCCGCACGGTCGAGCCGTGGGGACTGACCATCGGCGTCAGCGCCTCGATCGCCGACATCTTGAAGCCGGCTCTGCCGCGTATTCTGGGCGACCTGGTGTTGTTGGGGGTGATCACCGTCATCACCATCGCGTTGGTGCGGGTCAGCCGCTCGCGCGAACGGGCGCGCAGCCAAGCGCATGAAAGCCTGGCCCAAGCCCGCGACTACTACATGCGGGTGCTGGAAACCTTTCCGGCCCTGATCCGCCGCACCGACATGGACGGATTGTGCGACTCGGTCAACCGCACCTGGAAGGAATTCACCGGCCGCGATACCGCGACGGAACAGGGCGAAGGCTGGCTGGCCGGCATCCATGCCGACGATCGTGGTGCGGTGACGCTGTCGGCCGATTGCGAGTATCGCCTGATGGCGGCCGACGGCGAGTATCGGTGGGTGCATCAGACCACCCGGCCGCTGCTTGACCCCGATGGCAAGCCGTCCGGTTTCCTGTCGGCCTGCTTCGACGTCACCGACGCCCGCCAGGTCCGGGAAAAGCTGCAGCGTTCCAACGAGGAACTGGAACAGTTCGCCTATGTCGCCAGCCACGATCTGCGCGAGCCCTTGCGCATGATCAGCAGCTACATCGCCTTGATCGAGCGCCGCCTGGGCGAAGGCTGCGCCCCCGAACTGCGCGAGTTCCTGGGCTTTGCCAAGGACGGCGCCAGCCGCATGGACCGCCTGGTGCTGGATCTGCTGCAATTGTCGCGGATCGGCCGGATGTCGTCGCCCAAGCAGATGATCCGGTCGGGCGACGCCCTGCAGCGGGCGATCCTGCAATTGAGCGTGGCGCTGGAGGAAAGCGGCGGCGCGGTCGAGGTCGGCGACATGCCCGAGATTTTTGCCTCCGAGGACGATATGGTCAGGTTGTTCCAGAACCTGATCGGCAACGCGGTCAAATATGCCATCCCCGGTACGCCGCCCCGCATCGCCGTCAGCGCCGATCGCGAGGCCGGGGCCTGGCGGTTCTCGGTGACCGACAACGGCATCGGCATCGCGCGCGAGAATTTCGACCGGGTGTTTCGCATCTTCCAGCGCCTGCATGGGCGCGATGAATTCAGCGGCGGTTCGGGCATCGGCCTGGCCATCTGCAAGAAGATCGTCGAAGGCCATGGCGGGCGCATCTGGGTCGATTCCCCCGGGGCCAACCTGGGCACCTCGTTCATCTTCACCCTTCCTGCCCATGTCCAGAGGGCCGAGACCGGCAAGGCCTAGCGTGCGGGGTGTTTCGCGCTTATCTTTGAGTGATCAAGCGGAGGGAGGCGTGCCATGACCAATAACGCGCGTATCGTGTTCATCGGCGCCGGCTCGATGTCCTTCGGGCTTTCGACCTTCCGCGACATCTTCAACACCAAGTCGCTGGCCGGCTGCACCATGGTCCTGGTCGATACCAACCCGGAAGCGCTGGAGCGCATGACCGCGCTGGCCCGCATCATGAACCGCGAGGGTGGCGCCGGCCTGACCATCGAAAGCACCACCGACCGGCGGGCCGCCCTGGCGGGAGCCGGCTTCGTCATCAATTCCGTGGCGATCGACCGCAATCGCCTGTGGAAGATGGATTTCGAGATTCCCCGCAAGCACGGCATCCGCCAGACCCTGGGCGAAAATGGCGGTCCCGGCGGCTTGTTCTTCACCATGCGCACGCTTCCCTTGATCTTCGACATCGTGCGCGACATGGAGGAACTGTGCCCCGACGCGCTGCTGATCAACTACGCCAACCCGGAAAGCCGCATCGTCCTGGCGCTGGCCAAATATTCCAAGATCAAGTGCCTGGGCCTGTGCCACGGCATCTTCATGGCCCGGGGCGATATCTGCCACATGATGGACCGTTCGTGGTTCGATCTTGAATTGTGGGGCGCCGGCCTTAATCATTTCCAGTGGGTGCTGGGCATCCGCGACCGCCACACCGGCGAGGATCTGTATCCGCGGTTCCGCGAGATCGAAAAGACCTTCGACCCCGCCTTCCAGCCGCTGTCACGTCGCCTGATGCACAGTTTCGGCTATTGGCCGACCTGCAGCGACGACCATCTGGGCGAATACGTCCCCTATGGCTGGGAAGGTGGCGAGCACGGCTATGACTTCGCCGCCGACGAGCGCGAGCGGGCCGAACTGAAGACCACCATCGAAGGCGTGCTGGCCGGCGGGCCGCTGCCCGACGAATGGCGCCACGGCCCGGCCGAGCGATCCGACCAGGTGATCGAGGCCATTTTGCACAATTCCCACCGCTATCTGGAATCGGCGGTGCTGCACAATCGCGGCGCCATTCCCAACCTGCCGGCCGACCTGGCGGTCGAGGTGCCGGCCATCGTCGATTCGGCCGGAATTCATCCGGTGTCGCTGGGTCCGCTGCCCGATCCGATCGCCAAGCTGCTGTCGGTGCAGGCCAGCGTCCAGCAACTGGCCGTCGAGGCGGCGGTGCACGCCTCGAAGGAACTGGCGCTGCAGGCGCTGCTGGTCGACCCGGTGGTCAATTCCACCACCGCCGCCCAGGCGCTGCTGGACGAGTTGTGGGAGATCAACCGCCCCTATATCCGCCCCTGCGTCTAAGATTTCGGGCGGTCATTCGGCGGCCGCCAGCTTCGCTCCGGCGACCCGGCAACCGCGCCTGGGCATCCGAACGATCTGCCCGGACGCTGCCAATTGGGTCAAGGCCTCGCGCACCGGGGTCCGCGACACCCCATAGCGCTTGGCCAGCGAGTTTTCCTCCAGGCGTTGACCGGGTACGAAGGTGCCGCCACCCAAGTCGGCCTGGATCAGCCGGATCACCCGTTGCGTCAGGGTTTCCGAGGAATCGTCGCGTACCGTGCCGGGGGCGGCGGATTCGTCTTGCTCGATCCGCAGGATGTGCTGGGCCATCAGCACCGCCTGATCGGCCGACAGTCGTACCGAGCCGTCGGGGCCGGAAATGCGCCAGCCGTCGCCCTCTTGCATCAGCGAATGCATGCGGCCCCCGTTCCCCGGGCGCGGACCGGGATCATCTCGCGGACCACGCTGTCGCCGTGGTCCAGGCAATCGGCCATGGCGTCGTCGGCGCAGTCGATCAAGGTGGCGATCACCGCCTTGGCCTCGGCCGACAATTGAGTCTGCTGCAGCAATTGCGCCGCCTCGGCCAATCGTTTGCGGGCCGATCCCAGCAGCAGGCGGTTGCCATAGGCGAAGCGGATATCCTGGGTCATGGGGCGCTCCATCAGATCAGTCCGTCTTCGCGGGTCGCCGCCAGGCTTTGCGAGAGAACATCCAGCACGAAGTCGGCATCGGCCTCGGTGTGGGCCGCCGAGAAGAAACAGCGGTGGGTGGCGTGGATGAACAAGCCCTGGGCCAGGCAATGCAGGTAGAAGGCGCCTTCGGCTTCCTTTCCGGCATAGTCGAAGGACGACAGCGCCTCGCTTTGGAAGAACACCTGCCACATCGAGCCGCAACTGACGATGCGGGCGGGATAGTTGTTGGCCTCGGCATGGGCGTTGAAGCCCTGGGTGACCTTGGCGGTCAGGCGATCGACATGGGCGTAGATGTCGGGCCGGGCCTGAAGTTCGCTCAGCGCGGCCAGGCCGGCGGCGATGCTCATCGGGTTGCCCGAGAAGGTGCCGCCGAAGAAGATGCCCTTGGCCGCGGTGAAGTCGCCGAAGGTGGCCATCAGGTCGGCCTTGCCGGCGACCACGCCGATCGGCAGGCCGCCGCCGGCGACCTTGCCGTAGGTCGAGATGTCGGCGGCGATTCCGAACTTGCCTTGCGCGCCCTGATAGCCCAGGCGGAAGCCGGTCAGCACCTCGTCGAAGATCAAGATGATGCCGAATTCGTCGCAGACGGCGCGCAATTCGGCCAGGAACGGGCCGACATCGCCCTCGGGGTTCGATCCCTGGACCGGCTCGACCAGGATGGCGGCCAATTCGTGGGCCTGGGCGCGGATCGCGGCGATCGCCAGCGGATGGCGATAGGGCAGCAGCAAGACGTCGTCGGTGACCGCAGCCGGGATGCCGTGGCCCAGGGTCATCGGCACCACCTGCTCGGGCGTCGAGCCGGGCGCCGCCCACACCAGCGCGGTGTCGTGGGCGCCGTGATAGGAAATGTCGAACAGGGCGATCTTGGTCTTGCCGGTCAGGGCGCGGGCGGCGCGGATGGCGTAAAGGGTCGCCTCGGTGCCGGTGTTGGCCAGCACGACGCGCTGGTTGGTGGGCGACGCCGCCTGGATCCGGTGGGCATAAGCCAACTGGTCGGCGCCGCGCAGGCTGAAGTGCCAGCCCTTGTCGGCCTGGGCCTTGATGGCGTCGGCAACCACCTTGGGGCGGTGGCCCAGCACATGGACGCCGAAGCCCATGCAGGTATCGAGATAGGAATTGCCGTCCAGGTCGGTGAAATGGGCGCCCTGGTTGTCGGCGATGAAGATCGGCGGCGGCGCGATGCCCGAGGCGGCCATGGCCCCGTTGATGACTTCCGAGCGGTCGGCCGCCATCTTGCGCGAGCGTTGGGTGCGGGCGTGCAGGTCGGCCTGGGCTTCTTCCAGGCGGCTGATCCTGGGCTTACGCAGTGCTTGAGCGTTCATCGGTCTTCCTTCCCTTGGGGCGCGCGATCAGGCGCTTGTCTTCCGAGATCATGGCCCCGGCCACCTCGAGCAGGCGGGCGGCCAGGGTGAATCCGCTTTGCTGGGCGTGGCGGGCGACATAATCGACCGCCAGGCATAGATCCTTGGCTTCCTGCCGCAGGGCTGCTTGCGAGCGGCGGGGGGCCATCACGCGGCCTCGGGCAGTTGCCACAGGCCGAATTGACGAATGATCGGGGTGGGGGCGCCGTACTTGGTGCGCAGGCGTTGCACCAGGTCACCGGTGACGGGATAACGCGCCACCATCGCGCGGGTGTTGCCAAGGGTATGAACCGAGCCATGCCAGGACGGCTTCATGCCCAGGGCGCGGTGCATCAGGCGGGCCACCGCGATGTCCTCGACGGTGACCAACTCGTCGATCCCATAGGTGAACGCACATTCGACGATGCTGACCAGCAGATAGGCGGTGGCGCGGTCGATCCCGTCGGTGGTTTGCGCCAGGCCGCTCGATTCGACGGCGAAGCGGCTGCACTCCCACACGTTGGGGGCGCTGGGCGGGGTATGGCCGTCAAACAGGTGGCGGAACACCGTCGAAGCCATATAGTCCTTCTCGGTGGTCAGCAGGCGCCACGACCCAAGGACCTGTCCGTCAGGCGCATTGACGACCAGATAGGCGGTGTCGGGCCGATCGAACTGGTCGCGTTCCTCGCCATTGACGCTGGAGACGTCCCAGCCCATCCGCTCCTTGAAGACGCGGTGGCGCTGGCGATGCATCTCCCTCAGCAGCGTTTGGTTGGCGGCGGCATTCTGGGCGGTGATCAGATCGACTATCATGGTATCCCCGGTCGCTGTGGTGCGCTGGCCCATCACAGCGAATCGGGGGGGGGGCGTGTATCGGCGGAACCGACGGGTGTTTGCGCCCAATGATAGATGATATACGGGCCTGCGTCGCGTATAGCGACGTCAGGCGGTCATGGCAATGGCGAAAGCGGGTTTACGGAAGGATGATACGACCAAGGATGGCCTTGACCACGGCATGGTGCTTGGAGAACGAACCGAGTTTGCGGCTCGCCGAATCCAGGTGTTCCTTCACCGTTCGTTCCGAGATGTGCAAGATCTCGCCGATTTCCCATGCGGTCTTACCTCGACTGGTCCAGACAAGGCACTCGCGTTCGCGCTTGGACACGGCCGGGAGTTCGTCGGCCTCGTGCGCCTGCATCAAGGCGCAATAGCGCTCGTGAAAATAAAGGCAGAACACATGCAGGGTGTGGCGGTGGAGTTGCCAGCTTTGCTGGAACTCCGCTTCGGAATTGGAAAAAACCGAGAACGTTGCTCCACCCAGGCCGTGTTCGTGGATGGGAAACTCGGCCCCTGCCTTCATGCCGAAAGCACGAGCCTCATTGAGCACCGCGCGCTCGGGTGCGCCGACGTCGCGGTGGATAACGGTATCCGCCCATTTGAACGGCGTCACCGACTGCAACACCCGCTCGACTACCGGGTCGATGTCGGCATAGCCCATCTGGTCATAGCGCTCAACCCACTCTGACTTCCAGTCGCCGACATAGATAAGGCTTCCCTGCCCGGGCCGATACAGATGATAGGTGTAGCCCTCGAAACCCAGCTGGCGTGTGACCTGTTCGGCCTGCCGGTGCAGGTCGTCAGTCGTAGTCGCCGAATCGAGGGCGGCGAGGAAGTCGTCAAGAACCGTCAAACCGGATGTCCCGATCGCAAGAGGCGAAGATTGTGCACAAAGGAGTATGCAAAAATCCATCAGTTGCATGCAAATAAATAATACGCCACGCCCCAATGTATGCAATCTGCGCTTAGTGATCGGTGGTGTGCTTTTGACGCTCAATGGCGTGCATAAGCATTGGCCTTTCGCCTGAACTATCGGACCGGTGAGTCGTTTGTTCGATGACTATCGCATTGAGGGAGGTGTTTGCGCCCTGTAGTTGCGGAACGGGGCTGCGCTCCTGCGGATCAGTGAGGAATCAGCGGCTGGGGTGATGCGCCAGTATCGAAGCATCGACCGGGGACGACAGCGCCAGCAGGCGGCCCATCAGGGCATGGTCGCCCAGCAACCGTTCCGCGGCAGCCAGATCGCCCCCGGCCTCGCTTCGCGATTCGGCCATGCAAAGCGCGCGCAGGCGCCTGCGGCCGTCCGAATCGTCCAGGCCGGTGGCACGCCACTGCGCCAGATTGGCCGCCAGCGCCTCTTCCGACCGTGCCAGGCCGCCGGCCGGATTGGTGCACAAGGCCGGCAACACCCCCAGCCCGTGCAGGGCATAGCCCGATGGGGCGTGGAACCGCGACCAGGTCAAGGTCATCTCGCCGTCATTGGGCAGGTTGATCACCGTCTGCACCGAGCCCTTGCCGTAGGAATTGGTGCCGATCAACACCGCGCGGCCGGCATCTTGCAGCGCGGCGGCGACGATCTCGGCGGCCGAGGCGGCCTTGCCATCGACCAGAACGACCACGGCCAGATCCTCGCCGATATCGCCGGGGCGGGCTTCATAGGATTGGCTGGCCATGGGATGGCGGCCCTTGGTCGAGACCAGCGGCCCCTGGGCGATGAACAGGTCGGCGACGGTGACCGCCTGATCCAGCAACCCGCCGGGATTGCCGCGCAGGTCCAGCAAGACGCCCTTCAATTGATTGCCCGCTTCGGCGCGCAAGGCGGTCAATTCCGCGGTCAGGCTGGCGGCGGTCTTCTGGTTGAAGCTGGTGATGCGAAACTCGGCCACACCGTCCTTCAAGGTGGCGAAGACTGTCGGAGCGACGATCAGCGCCCGGGCCATCGAGGTCTCGATGGGCTTGAAGCCGCGCCGCACCGTGACGGTGACCCGGCTGGCCACCGGGCCGCGCAGCCTTCTGGAAATCTCTTCTTTGGACAGGCCGGCGATCCGCTCGTTATCGACATGGGTGATGACGTCGTCCAGCATCAGGCCGGCGGCCTGGGCCGGGGTTTCATCGACCACTTCGGACACCACGGCCTCGCCATCGACCAGGTCGAAGCGGATGCCGATGCCGCCGAAGCCGCTGCGGCTGTTCCTGTGCTCGCGGGCTTCCTTGGCGCCGGCATAACGCGAGAAGACGTCCAGCTTCGACAATGTCGAATCGAACACCGCTTCATAGACCCGCTCGGTATCGACGGCTCGCAGGGTGTCGGACAGGTTGCGGGCGTCCAAGGTGGCGGTGACGGTCAGCCGGGCCCAGCCCTTGGTGTCGGATTCGGCCGGCGCCGGATATTCGGCCACCACATGGTCCGACGCGGTCAGCATCACCTTGGCGCCGTCACGGGTGATGCCGATTTCCGGGTCGATGCTGCCCAGGCCGCGCATGCCTTCGAAGGCGATGGCACCGGGGCTGACCGCGTCGAGATGACGCTCGACGATGGCGGTGTAGGCGAAGGCGAAGGTTCGTTCCGCGCCCCCGAAATCCACCGCGCTCTTGCCCCCCTTCTGGTGGCCGACCGGCGCGCAGGCGCCTGCCAGCACCAACAGGGCGGCGGAAAACCAGCGGGCGGGCGAGGTGTGGGGCACGGGGTGTGTTTCCAGGCTGAGGATGGGCGGATTATGACCGGGGACGTCGGCCTCGGTACAGACTTTTTGCAGGCCGCGAGCCCCGGGGCGTTTCGCCCTCGATCTTGAAGACCATGCTGCCGGTCAGGGTGTTGGCCTCGGTCAGCACCACATTCAGCGCCTGACCCAATTGCCAGACGCGGCGGGTGCGGCTGCCGACCAGGCAATGACGGGCTTCGTCGTGCTGCCAGTAATCGTCGGGCAACTGGGCGATGGGGATGATGCCGTCGGCGCCGGTCTCGGCCAGGGTGACGAACAGGCCGAAGCGGGTGACGCCCGAGACCTTGGCGGCGAAGGTGGCGCCGACCCGGTCGGACAGGAAGCCGGTGACGTAGCGATCGACCGCCTCGCGCTCGGCGGCGGCGGCGCGGCGTTCGGTGCCGGAAATATGCTCGCCCCAGCCGGGGAATTCGGGCAGGCAATCGGGCGGCAGGCCGCCATCGCCCAGCTTCAGCCCCGACACCAGGGCGCGGTGGACCAAAAGGTCGGCATAGCGGCGGATCGGCGAGGTGAAGTGGGCGTAGCGGGCCAGCCCCAGGCCGAAATGGCCGATATTCTCGGGGCTATAGACCGCCTGGGCCTGGCTGCGCAGCACCACCTCGTTGACCAGAACCTCGTGGACGCTGCCCTTGACCTTTTCCAGGATCAGGTTGAACTGGCCCGGCTTGACGCCCTGGCCCTTGGGCAGGCTGAGATCCATCGACTTCAGGAACTCGCGCAGGCCGTCTAGCTTCTCGATGCTGGGCTGGTCATGGATGCGGTACATGCACGGCTTGTTGACCCGCTCCAACTCTTCCGCCGCGCAGACATTGGCCTGGATCATGAAATCTTCGATCAAACGGTGGCTGTCGAAGCGCGGGCGGGGCGAAATCGAGCGCACCTTGCCGGCTGCGTCGATGTCCACCTTGCGCTCGGGGATGTCGAGTTCCAGCACGCCGCGGCGCAGGCGCGCCGCCAGCAGTGCCGCCCAGGCCTGGTAAAGCGGCGTGATCACCGGGGTCAGCAACGGGCCGGTCAGTTCGTCGGTGGTGCCGTCGCGGGCGGCCTGGACCTGGGCATAGGTCAGCCGGGCGGCGGACCGCATCATGGCGCGCACGAAGCGGTGGCGCTTCTTGTGGCCGTCCTTGTCCAGCCAGAAATGCACCGCCAGGCAGCCGCGATTTTCGTCGGGCTTCAGCGAGCACCAGCCGTTGGACAGTTCCTCGGGCAGCATCGGCACGACGCGGTCGGGGAAATAGACCGAATTGCCGCGCTTGAAGGCCTCGCGGTCCAGGGCGTCGCCGGGCCGCACGTACCACGACACGTCGGCGATGGCGACGATGCAATGCCAGCCGCCAGGATTGGCCGGGTCGGTGTCGGGCTCGGCCCACACCGCGTCGTCGAAATCGCGCGCGTCCTCGCCGTCGATGGTGACCAGGGGGATGTCGCGCAGATCGACCCGGTGGGCCATCTCGGCCGGACCGGCGGCGGCGGCCTGGGCCACCGCCTCGGGCGGGAAGACGAAGGGGATGTCATTGGCGTGAATGGCCACCAAAGACACCGATTTGGGCTCGCCCAGCCGGCCCAGGCGCTCCTTGACGGTGACCGGCCGAAGGCCGAAGACGCGGCCGGGCAGCAGGTCGCACAGCACCAGCTCGCCGGGCTCGGCACCTGCCGATTCGCCGCGCGGCACCAGATAATCGGCCTTTTCCTTGCGCGACGTCGGGTGGATGCGGCCGGTGCCGTCGGGCAGCATCTCGAACACGCCCAGCACCCGGGCCTTGGCCTCGCCCACCACGCGGATCGGCTTGCCTTCGTAGGCGTCGTCCTTGACGCGGCGCAGCTTGGCCAGCACGCGGTCGCCGACACCGACGGTCAGGTCGCCCCGGCTCCAGGGTGCGATGAAGATGCGGGGCGGGCGGCCCTCTTGGTCCCAGCCGACCATCCGGGCCAGCAATTCGCCGTCGGTGTCGGTGCCGGTGATCTCGACCACCGCGACCTCGGGCAGGGCGCCGGGACGGGCGAAGCGCTTCTTGGCACCGCGCTGGACGGCGCCGTCATGCTCGAGTTCCTTCAAGATCGCCTTCAGGGTGATCTTGTCGGCGCCCTTCAGGTTGAAGGCGCGTGCCAGTTCGCGCTTGCCGATGCGGCCGGGCTGCGAGCGGATGAAATCCAGGACGTCCTGCTTCGACGGCAGGGGAACCTTCTTGGGGCGGTGCGGCTTGGTCATGGCCCGACTATAGCAGACCCGGCCCATTGCGCCACCACGCCCGCCACCGGCAGGGTCAGGCCGGCCGCCAGGGTGGAAGCGGTGATCATCGCCGCCACCAGCCTGGCGTCGCCGCCCATCTGGCGGGCCAGCACATAGGCGTTGGGCGCCACCGGCAGGCCGGCATACAGCACCGACACCGCCAGTTCGGTGCCGCGCAATCCCAATCCCCAGGCGATCAGCCCGGCCAGGGCCGGCATGCCGACCAGCTTGCCGGCCAGTGCCCAGCCCATGGCCAGTCCGCCATTCCTGACCGCCGCCGGTTCAAGTCCTGCGCCCACCGCCAACAGGCCGATGGCCAAGGCCGCCTGGCCCAGAATCTTCAGGAACGGCCCGATGATCGGCGGCAGGCCGATGCCGGTCATGTTAAGGGCGATGCCGATCAGGCAGGCGGCGATCAGCGGGTTCTTGACCACCGGCAGCACCAGCCGCCAGCCCCGTGCCTGGGAATTGTCGGTCCAACGCAGCAGGGCCAGCACGCAGATCAGGTTGACCAGCGGCACCACCATGGCGACGCAGATGGCGGTCAGCGTCACGCCGTGGGCGCCGTAAAGACCGGCGGCGGCGGCGAAGCCGACATAGGTGTTGGGACGGATCATCGACTGGAACAGCGAACTGAAACCGGCATCCTCCAGCCCGGCGCGCCAGCCGAAGGCGGCGGCCCCGGTGATCATGCCGGCCATGGTCAGGATGGCGGCGGCCTGGGACCCAGCGATCATGGCCACCGGCAGGCCGTCCAGCCGGGCCTCGGCCAGGTTGGCGACCAGAAGGGCAGGGAACAGCACGAAATAGGTCAGCTTCTCGGCCGAGGCCCAGAAGGATTCGGCCACGAACCCGGTGCGCCGGATCAGGTGCCCCAGCAGGATCAACAGGAAGATGGGGGCCAGCGCGGCCAGGATCGACGACATGGGCGGACCTTAGCAGAATTTCGCGGCGATTGCCGAACGCCCTGGCTTGGCGTAGCCTTTTCCCCACATAAAAATCATCAGGGGAGGCCCCATCATGGCACGGCAGATCGCATTGGCGCTGCAGGGCGGCGGCGCGCATGGCGCGTTCACCTGGGGCGTGCTGGAAGGCTTGCTGGCCGAAGTCGCCAGGGGCTCGGTCGAATTGGCCGGCCTGTCGGGGGCCTCGGCCGGGGCGCTGAACGCCACCGCGCTCGCCTATGGCATGCATGAGGGGGCCGCGCTTTCCGGCCCCGCCGCGGCGCGCAACAAGCGCCTGGCCGAGGCGGCGCGCGCCAAGATCGAGCATCTGTGGGGCACCCTGGCCCAGGCCGCCTTCTGGGGCGGCAACCCGTTCGTCGCCACCATCGGCCTGTCGCCCAGCTGGAACATCGACGAAAGCCCGGCGGCCCGATTCGCCGACGTCGCCGCCGCCAGTCTGGCGCCCCCGGATATCGGCATCGGCAATTATCTGGCGGGCGTGATGCGGACCGTGTTCCCCGACCTGCCGGCGATCCTGGCCCGGCCGGAAAAGGGCATCCCGACGGTGATGGTCGCCGCCACCGACATCGAGGATTGTCGCCGCCAATTGTTCGTCGATGGCGCGGTCTCGCCCGATGCCCTGAAGGCGTCGGCCTCGGCGCCCGCGGCCCAAAGCGTGAAGGTCGATGGCCGCCATTACTGGGACGGCGGCGTCATGGGCAATCCGCCGCTGGCCCCGCTGGTCGATCACATGCGCACGGTCGGCTGCGACGACCTGCTGCTGGTGACGCTGTCGCCCTTGCACCGGGACGGCGTGCCCAGGGGGCCGCGCCAGATCATGGACCGCCTAAGCGAGATCACCCAATCGGCCAGCCTGGTCCACGAGGTCCACGCCATCGAAACCCTGAACCACTTGATCGATGCCGGCCACGTCAAGGCCGAGGCCGGTCTTCGCCGCGTCAACCTGCACCGGATCGAGGCCGATGCCGACCTTTCGGCCATGGGCATCACCTCGAAGGACGCGCCGGCCTGGGACTTCCTGGTCCATCTGCGCGACCTGGGGCGCCAGACCTTCGAGACCATGTGGCCCGACATCAAGGCCAGCCTGGGGACCCGGTCCAGTTGGGACACCAAATCCATCTGCGACCAAGTCCTGGCCCGGTGAAGCGGGCCATTGCGAAGGCCGCAAAGACCCTTACATCATTGTCTGTTCTGTCGAGGACGCCAGGGGCCGCCACCGGGTGGGGCCACGGTCGCGTCCGTCGCGTGCCGGAGGAATAGATGGATTTCGAGAATTACACCGAGCGCTGCAAGGGCTTTGTCCAGAACGCCCAGACCCTGGCGCTTCGCCGTGGCCACCAGCGGCTGACGCCCGAGCATCTGGCCAAGGTGCTGCTGGACGACAAGGACGGTCTGGCCGCCAACCTGATCAAGGCGGCCGGCGGCGATGCCAAGAAGGCGCTGGCCGGGATCGAGGCCGAGCTGGACAAGCAGCCCAAGGTCGAAGGCCCCGGCGCCGGCGGCGTCCATCTCGGGCAGGAACTGGCCCGGGTGTTCGAGCAGGCCGAGCAAATGGCCACCAAGGCCGGCGATTCCTTCGTCACCGCCGAGCGTCTGCTGCTGGCCCTGACCTTGGGCGCCGGCACGCCGGCGGCCCGGGTGCTGTCGGAAGCGGGCGTCTCGCCGCAAGGGCTGAACCGCGCCATCGAGGATTTGCGCAAGGGCCGCAAGGCCAATTCGGCCAGTGCCGAGGACGGCTATGACGCCTTGAAGAAATACGCCCGCGACCTGACCGCCGCCGCGCGCGAGGGCAAACTGGACCCGGTGATCGGTCGCGACGAGGAAATCCGCCGCACCATCCAGGTGCTAAGCCGGCGCACCAAGAACAATCCCGTCCTGATCGGCGAGCCGGGTGTCGGCAAGACCGCGGTGGTCGAGGGCCTGGCCTTGCGCATCGTCAATGGCGACGTGCCCGAGCCCTTGAAGATGAAGCGGCTGATGAGCCTGGACATGGGCTCGCTGATCGCCGGCGCCAAGTTCCGCGGCGAGTTCGAAGAACGCCTGAAGGCGGTGCTGAACGAGATCCAGGCCTCAAGCGGCGAGGTGATCTTGTTCATCGACGAGATGCACACCCTGGTCGGCGCCGGTGCCGCCGAAGGGGCGATGGACGCCTCGAACCTGTTGAAGCCGGCCCTGGCACGCGGCGAGTTGCATTGCGTCGGCGCCACCACCTTGAACGAATACCGGAAGCACGTCGAAAAGGACCAGGCCCTGGCCCGCCGGTTCCAGCCGGTCTTCGTGTCGGAACCGACCGTCGAGGACACCATCTCGATCCTGCGCGGCATCAAGGAAAAGTACGAGTTGCATCACGGCGTGCGCATCACCGATTCGGCCCTGGTGGCGGCGGCGACCCTGTCCCACCGCTATATCACCGACCGGTTCCTTCCCGACAAGGCCATCGACCTGATGGACGAATCGGCCAGCCGCCTGCGCATGGAGGTCGATTCCAAGCCCGAGGAACTGGACGAACTGGACCGGCGCATCATCCAGCTGAAGATCGAGCGTGAGGCCTTGAAGCGCGAATCCGATGCCGGCAGTCGCGATCGCCTGGAAAAGCTGGAAATCGAACTGGCCGGGATCGAAGAGGAAAGCGCCCAGATGACCCGCGATTGGCGGGCGGAAAAGGACCAGCTGGCCTCGTCCACCAAGATCAAGGAGGTGTTGGATCAAAAGCGCCTGGAAGCCGAAAAGGCCCAGCGCGAGGGCCGCTACGAAAAGGCCGGCCAGTTGCTGTACGGCGAGATCCCCGAGCTGGAACGCCAGTTGGCGGCGGCCGACGGCGCCAAGGGCAAGCTGCTGAACGAGGCGGTGACCGAGGAACATATCGCCGGCGTGGTGTCGCGCTGGACCGGCATCCCGGTGGAAAAGATGCTGGCCGGCGAACGCGAGAAGCTGTTGGGCATGGAAACCCGGCTGAAGGCCCGGGTGGTCGGCCAGTCGGAAGCCTTGGTGGCGGTGTCCAACGCGGTGCGCCGCGCGCGCGCCGGCCTGCAGGACCCCCATCGGCCGATCGGCTCGTTCCTGTTCCTGGGGCCGACCGGCGTCGGCAAGACCGAGCTGACCAAGGCCCTGGCCGAGTTCCTGTTCGACGACGAAAGCGCCATGGTCCGCATGGACATGTCGGAATACATGGAAAAGCATTCGGTGGCCCGCCTGATCGGCGCGCCGCCCGGCTATGTCGGCTACGAGGAAGGCGGCGCGCTGACCGAGGCGGTGCGGCGGCGCCCCTATCAGGTGATCTTGTTCGACGAGGTGGAAAAGGCCCATCCCGACGTCTTCAACGTGCTGCTGCAGGTCCTGGACGACGGCCGCCTGACCGACGGGCAGGGCCGCACCGTCGATTTCCGCAACACCTTGATCGTGCTGACCTCGAACCTGGGCGCCGACATCCTGGCCAACCAGCCGGAAGGCGAGGATTCCGGCGCCGTGCGCTCCGAGGTGATGGAGGTGGTGCGCCAGGCCTTCCGGCCGGAATTCCTGAACCGCCTGGACGAGGTGCTGCTGTTCCACCGCCTGGGGCGCGCCGACATGACCGGCATCGTCAAGATCCAGTCGGCCCGCCTCAGGAAGCTGCTGGCCGATCGCAAGATCAGCCTGGAACTGGACGCGGCGGCCGAGCATTGGCTGGCCGAGGCCGGCTATGATCCGGTCTATGGCGCCCGACCGTTGAAGCGGGTCATCCAGCGCTCGCTGCAGAACCCGTTGGCCAGCCTGATCCTGGAAGGCAAGGTCGCAGACGGCGAGACCGTGCGGGTGTCGGCCGGCGAGGGTGGATTAACCATAAACGGAGTGTGTATTTCGGCGGAATGACGCGGAAGTTGGTATGCGGTCTTCGCATTCCACCTGCGCATTGTTGCAACGCTGACATGGATCTCTCGCAATCGGCGCAGAATTCCGCGGTTGCAAGCAATATGAATATTCGCTAATGTAGCGAAATGGATGTGCGCATCATGTTTGCAATGCAGCATCCGCCATGCTAGTTAGGTTTGACCGGCGTTTATGACGCCGAGACGACATTTCTACCGGCCGGCGCTCCTCCCCCCTCCCCCCCCCATAGGGGTGCTGGCCTCGACCGGGGTTCCCTTGCGGAACCCCGGTCGACCCCATCTTCCCGTCAATGGATTACGCCAGGATGGCCGGCATGTCCCGAGCCATGGCTTGGCGTTCGCTGGTATGGCTGCCGGTCAGGGCGAAGCCGACCGCCTGTCCGTCGGCGGCGACGAACAACGCCTTGCGGTCGGGGCCGGTTCCGGTGATCCGCCACTCGCCTGACACTCCCGGGGGCGGCGGGCACACCACCGTCGGCAAGGCGGGAATCTTCACCGCCACCGGCAGGGCCGGCAGGGTCAGATCGGTGGGCGTGCCGGCCAGGGTGGCGGCCAGGGCGCGGGCCTGGGCCATCAAAGGCAGCACGAAGGGCAGCGGGCCGGCTTCGGTCTGGGCGCAATCGCCGATGGCGAAGATCGACGGGTCGCTGGTGGCCATCCGGCGGTCGACGACGATGCCCTTATCGATGGCAAGTCCGGCGGCGCTGGCCAGATTGGTGCGCGGAACCAGGCCGATCGCCGACAGCGCGCGGTCGAAGGCGATGGTGGTGCCGTCATCCAGATGGGCCAGACCCGGTTCGATGCGGGCGATGGTGCGGCCCAGGCGCAAGGTGATGCCGGCACCTTCCAGCGCCTTCGCCACTTCCGCCCCCAGTTCCTGCGGCAGCAGCCGGCCCAAGGGCCATGGTGACGGATCCACCATAGTCGGCGCCATGCCGGCCAAGGCCAGGTCATTGGCGAATTCGGCTCCGATCAGGCCCGCGCCCACCAGCAAGATCCGCTGGCCGGGCCGCAGCCCGTCGCGCCAGGCGGCGTAATCGTCAAGGTCGTTGACGGTGTGGATGCGGACATTTTCCGAGCCCGGGACCGCATAGGGGCGGGGGTCGGCGCCGATGGCCAGCACCAGCCGGCCATAGGCCAGCAAGCGGGGCTGGCCGTCGGGGCCGGTGACGGTGATCTTCTTGTCCTGGCGATCGATGGCCTGGACGAAGCTGCGGGTCAGCAATGTGGCCCCCAGGTCGGCCGCCATCTGGGCGGCCGATTTCTGGACCAGGGCCAAGATGTCCTTGCCTTGGGCCAAGGCGTTGGACAGCATCGGCTTGCCGTAGGATTCGCCGCCGTCGCCGGTGACGATGGTGATCGACACTGCGGGGTCCTTCTTTCTCAGCTCGCGGGCCAGGGTGTATCCCCCCAGCCCGCTGCCGACCACGACCACATTGTTGGCATTGGCGGCGTTCATGATCTATCCCTCCAGAGGTTCGAAATCGTCCTTCGAGACGCCGCATTCCGGGCAGCACCAGTCGGCGGGGATGTCCTCGAAGGCGGTTCCCGGGGCGATGCCGTCCTCGGGCATGCCCAAAGCGGGGTCGTAGACGAAGTTGCAGACGATGCAGACGTACTTCTTCATGGCGGGTTCCTCCTGATTACTTGGCGCCGAAGGCGGCCAGGGTTTCGCGATAGTGGTTGGCGTGCTTTTCCTCGACCTTGGCCAGGGCGGCGAAGCGCTTGGAGGCGGTGGCGAGGATCTTGGCGAAGCGTTCGGCATGTTCCTTCGATTCGGCGATCTGCTCGTCGATCTCGGCCACGGCGGCCTGGTTGCCTTCCTGGACGGCCATGTGGCGGAACGACGGATACATCTCGGTGTACTCGTAGGTTTCGCCGTCGATGGCCAGCTGCAGCATCTTGGCGACCGTCAGCTGGTCACTGGGATAGAGCAGTTCCAGGTGGCCGAAGGCGTGCGCGGTTTCCTGCTCGGCGGTGCGCTCGAACACTTCGGCGACCTCGACGGCGCCCAGCTCGCGGGCCCGGCGGGCGAAATAGAGGTACTTGCGGTTCGCCATGGATTCGCCGGCGAAGGCCGCTTCCAGGTTCTTGATGGTGGGCGAGGTGTTGTTGTCGGCCATGGGGTCTCTCCTTGGGATCGGCTGATGGAGAGACCCTATCGAAATTCATCTCATTGATGAAACTCGTAATATTTCTTATAGAAATCGAGTGAATCGATTACTGGTTCCGCGCCCGCAGGACGGTGGACACCACCGTCACCATGAAGATGAGAATGGCGGCCACGTTCGCCAAGCCTCCGGCCATGCGCAGGGTCTCGTTGGCGGTGAAGTCGCCGGCCAGACGGGCCAGCAGCGATCCGTGCAACAGGGCCAACGGAGCATAGAAATAGGGCTTGAACGGCAGCCGCACCTTCAACACCGCCGGCAGGATCACCGGGGCGTGGCCGAACACCATGGCGAACACGAAGCCGACGAACAGGGCATGCAGGGCGGAATCATAGAAAGGTGTCGCCAGCCCGTCGGCCAGGGCGGGGAACGCCATCCCCGCCACCGCCAGCCAGCCATAGCCCGAGGCCAGGCAGATGGCGACATAGCGGGTCAGGCCGGTCTGGCGGATGGTGCGGCGGATGACGTCGTTGATGGCCGACCAGACCACCAGCGCCACCAGCCCCAGCCCGAACAGCAGCCAGGCCTGCCCCCAGCCCATGGCCGCCGCCGCCGCCGCCACCCCGATCAGCGCCACCGGCACCACCATGGTCGGCAGACGCAGGCGGGACGGCGGCAGGAAGCGCGACAATTCCAGCCGCTCGCCGGCGATGGTCAGCACCAGGAACGACGCCCACAGCGGAACGATCTCGGCCACCGGGCTGCCTGCCAGCCACAACAGATTGCCGACGCCCCACAGCAGGGCGGCCAGGGCCATCAGACGGGTAAAGGGCTCGGGCTGGCGGCGGACCACGCTGACCGCGCCGGCCAGAAACACCCACGACCCCAGGGTCAGCATCACCGCGCCGGGTGCTTCCTGGCCGGCCAGCATCAGCAGGCCGCCGCCGCCGGTGGCGAAGGGGGCGGCGAAGGTCCAGGGCCTTTGCAGGGCGACCGCGCGTTCCAGACCGATGACGGTGCCGAAGAAGCCGCACACCATCAAGGGGCCGTGCAGGTGGATGCCGATGGAAGTCGGGATGTCGAAGCCCAGGCGGCCCAGTCCGGCCACCATGCCGGTCAGCAGGCAGATCGCCCCCATCAGCAAGAGCGGCAGGCGCGGCGGGTTCATGCGTCCCATCCCAGGCTTTTGCGGGCCAGTTCGGTCATCCGGGATGGTTGCCACAGAGTGGTCTCCAGCACCGTGACCCGTGCTTCGAAACCGGCCTTGGCGATCACCCGGGCGGCTTCGTCTTGCAGGTGGCCGGTCTGCGGGCAGGCCGGACTGGTCATGATCAGATCGACCCGCACCAATCCATCCCCGACGGCGACCTTTTCCACCAAGCCCAGATCAACGATGTTGATGCCGACATCGGGGTCGATGACCGCCCGCAGCAATTGGGTGATGTCGTCAGGTGTGGGCATGGCGCGAACCGGAATTGTTTGAAGGTCGGGCCAAGCCTAGCCCGGACGGCCGGCCCGGACCTTGAGGCGGATCAAGCCCCCCATTCGCGCACCAGGATGATCAGCACCGAGCGGGCCAGCCGGCCCAACGGGCTGGCCGGTTCGGCCTCGATCAAAGCGGTGGCCGGCAATTCGTGAGCCGGCGGCGCCTGATCCAAGGTGATGGTCACCCGGGTCCACGGGCTTTCCGGGATCGGGCCGGCCTGGCTGGCGAAGGTGGCGATCGGGCCGCCCTGCTGGCTGGCCAGGCTGGTGTCGGCCAGCAGCTTGACCGGCGCCGGCTCGATGGTGGCGACCGTCCCGCTCAGGCGGTCATGGTCCAGGCTGGTCGGCACCACCGTCACCGCGGCACCGGCGCCGATGCGACCCAGATCATGTTCGGCGACATAGGCGATGGCGACCGCTCCGGCATGTCCTTGGACCAAACCCAGCGGCAGGTGCACAGACACCCAGTCGCCGACATCCAGGGCCGGCGGCAGATCGAGCAGGCGACCGTCATGGGGGGCGGTGATGTTCAGGCGCTCACGCTCGGCGACCAGGGCGGCATGTTCCGCCTGCAGGCGGGCGATGTCCTCGGTCAGGACCGACAAACGCTCGCGATAGGCCATATCCAGCCGCGCGGTTTCCAACTCGCCCTGGCGACCGGCCAGTCGGGCATCGACGATGGCCAGGCGCCGCTCCAGGTCGGGTGAATCGAAGCGATAGATCATCTGGCCGGCCCGCACCATCTGGCCGGGGCCGACCTGTCGCTCGGCCAGCCGGGCCGGGCCGGGCAGGTAAAGAATGGTGACCGGATGGGCGCGCACGATGGCCGGGGCCTCGATGCGGGTCGGCCACGGCAGGGCCAGAGCCACCAGCAAGGCGGCCAGCAGCCCCCCGGTCAGGCGCCAGCGTTGCCGTTTCTCGATCAGCGGGCGACGCTTGATCCATTCGCGGATTTCGCTGACCAGCGGCATCAGCACGAACCAGCCGATTTCCACCGCGAACAGCATGATGCCGACCGCCTTGATGAAGAAATGGTAGACCAGCACGGCGATGCCCAGGAACAAGGTCAGCCGATAGATCCACACCAGGACGGCAAAGGCGATCATGGCGGCGCGCTGGGCCGGCGCCATCGGCTCGGGCGCCGGCTCGCCCAGGTCGAACAAGACCTCGCGCAGCCACCAGCGCGCCATGGCGAAGGACCGGGGATGCAGGTTGGGCAGTTCCAGCCCGTCCATCAGCAGGAAATAGCCGTCGAACCGCATGAACGGCGACAGGTTGATGATCAGCGACGACACCCACGACAGCGCCGCCAGCACGAAGGCCGCCTGCCGGGCCGGCCCGTCGGGCAGGAAGGCCCAGGCCAGGGTGGCCCAGGCGGCGATGGCCAACTCGGCCATGATGCCGGCGGCGCCGACCCGCAGGCGCTGGCGGCGCGACGCCAGCATCCACGCCTCGTTGACGTCGGTATAGAGCACCGGCCACATCACCAGGAAGGCCAGCCCCATGGTCGGCACCCGACAGCCGTAATGCCGCGCGGTATAGGCGTGGGCCAGTTCGTGCGCTACCTTGACCACGGTCAGCGCCAGCCCATAGGCGGCCAGGCCGGACGGCGAGAAGGTATCGACCAAGGTGGCGGCGAATTCGTCCCAGCGACGCCCCACCAGCACCAGCCCGGCCAGCAGGGCCAAGGCGGTGGCGACCATGAAGCCCCGGCCGCCCAGCCAACGCACATGGTGCACGCTGGCCCCCAGCCAGCGGTCGGGGCGGACCAGCGGAATGCGGAAGAACAGGTAATGGTGCAACAGCCAGTTCCACCACGAATGTTTCTGCGCCGCCGCCCGCTCGATCAGCCGCGCGGTGTCGCGTGGCCCCATCGGCCGGGTCAACAGGTGGCCGGCCAGGAACTGGGCCATCTGGCCGACGTCCTCGATATCGACCTGCAAGGTGGTGTGGTCGCGCAAATCCTGCGCCACCGCCCGGGCGTCGCCCAGATGCCAGCGGCTCAGCATCTCGAAGGCGGGCCAGCCGATGCGGTAGAAGCGGTTGCGCACCGGGTCGCGGATGGTCCAGGTGGGCGAGCCGTCATGCGCCGCCGGTCCGGAATGCAACGACAGCTCCTCGCGAAGGGGCGGAAGCATCACCATATCAGTCATCATGGGCGACCTCGATGCGATGGTCGCGACACGGAGTGACGACGATGTGGCGCCTGGCTGTGATCGCCGCCCTGGTGGCGGCTTGGCCGGCATGGGCCGGCGAGGTGGGCTCTTCGAACCGTCAGATCGCGGTGACGCTTGAGCGTTTTGACAAGAATGTCGGGCTCGAGCCCTTGCGCGAGGCCGAAATGATGCTGGCCGAGGATTCCCGGGCCAGACAGCCCGACCGGATGCGCGCTGCCACCATCGACCTGATGTTGATCAACAATGATTGGGGCCAGGGATCGCGCTTTCTCGAGGACCGCCGCCTGCATCGTTAGAATCCCAGGCTGGACCGGATGATCCCCAGCGGTCGCCGGGCCAGCCAATAGATCAGCGGTACCCGCCGTCCATCCAGGCGGGCCGTTCCCTTGCGGCCCAGCCGGGCATGGCTGTCGGGGGCAAGCCTGGCCCTGACCCGGTGGGCCATCTGGCCGTCGGGGCGGGCGATGGACTCGTAGGTGACATAGAGCAGCGACGCCGACAGCGCCGACAGCGGGTCGGAATTCAGGAACACCGTCACCGGCCCACCGGCTTCCAGAAGGATCAGGTCGGCCGGGGCCAGCCAGGCTTCGACCTCGACCTCGTCCGGGTCGGCGATGGCCAGGATGCGCTCGCCCACCGCCACCGGCCGGCCCTGCCATTCGGCCGGATCGTCCAAGATGGCGGTGCCGGCGCGCGGGGCCTTGATCCGGCTGCGGTCCAACTGGTCGGCCAATTGCGCCAACTCGGCGCTGCGTTCCTCGATGCGGGCCTTGATCACCGCCACCTGGGCCTTGGCCTTGGGGTCGAAGAAGGATTGCTGGGTCACCTGGTCCAGTTCGGCCTGGGCGGTGGCCACCGCCTTGCGCGCCACTTCGGCGCGGCCTTCCAGGGTGGTGCGGTCCAGGCTGGCCAGCAAAGTGCCGGCCGCCACCTCCTGGTTGGGGGTGACCAGGATGGCCTCGATGGTGCCGTCCATCGGCGCGCGAATCACCGCCGGCCGGCTGGCGACGATCTCGGCCGGCGCCAGTACCGACAACCGCACCGGAAAGATCAGGGCCAGCAGCAAGGCCGCCGCCGCCGCCAGGCGCAGGCGCGGGGTGTGGCGGATGCGCCGCACCCAGGTCTGCCACGGCGCCGGCCGGTCGCGGGCGGCCAGGGCGAAGGCGGCCATCAATGCCGCCCGCTCGGTCAGGGTCAGGTCGGCCTCGGTCCAAGGTGCCTCGCGGGCCAGCAGCAAGGTGCCGAATTTGCGCCCGTCCGGCCCGGTCAGCGGCAGCCACAAGGCACAGGCCGGCAGCCAGTCGCCCCATTCGGCACCATCCTGGCTGTTCAGGGCCGTGGCCCCGGCCACCAGCGGTCGGTCGGCGGCCAGATGCCGGCACGCCCGCTCGACCCATTGGGCGAAGGGCGACGACCGCTCGACCGCATCGACGCCCGACACCGCCAGCAAGGCGCCGTCGGCGGAAAACAGCGCCGCCTGGCGGTACTCGACCAGCATACGGATGTCGTTGACGATGACGAAGTGCAGGGCGGCCGCATTCTCGGCGGTGCGAATCTGTTGTTCCAGCGCCAGCAGGGCGGCCAGTGGCGATAGCTCGGCGCTCACGGCGCGCCGGGTGCCCCGGTCACCCGCCCGGTCATCCCGGCCATCAATTCGGTGCTGTCGGCCTTGATCTCGGCCACCACCTTGACCGAGTGGCTGACGGCATCGACCTTGGCGCCGATGCGCACCACCTTGGCGGCATAGCTTTTCTTGGTTTCCTCGACCGCCACCTGGATGATCGCCCCCGGCTTGACGCTTCTGACCCACGCCGACGGCACGATGAACTCGGCCTCGATGGTGGAATCGTCGATGATCTCCAGCACCGGCTGGCCGGCCTGGACATATTGGTGGGGCCTGGCCTTCTGCTCGACCACGCGACCCGAGAAGGGGGCGTGAATGGCGCATTTGGACAAGATCGCCCGAGCCGATTGCGCCTTGGCCTGAGCGACGGCGGCTTCCGATGCCGCCTTTTCGGTTTCCAGTTGGCCGGCCGAGTTCAGTTCCAGCAGGCGCTTGTGCACAATCTTCGATCGCTCGGCCGCCGCCAGGACGGCCTGGGCCTCTTCGAACTGGGCGCGCTGGATGGTGCAATCCAGCGCCACCAGCACCTGGCCCTCGCGGAAACGCTCGCCTTCCTTGACGGCGATGCGGTCGATCTTGGCCGCCAGCTCCGACGACAAGGTGGTGTATTGAACCGCGACCAGTTGGACCGGGATGACCGCCTCCTGCCCGCCGGCCGGGGTGGCGGCCAGCAGGCAAAGCGCCATCACGGCGCCCCGGTACCTCATGGGTTCGACTCGGCCACCAGGGTTTGGATGTGGTCGCGCATCGCCTGTTCCTGGGGCTCGGGCTTGACCGACAGCCATTCGCCGATGGACTCGATCAGACCCTTCAGTCGGTCAGCCGTCGACGCCGGTTCGGCCAGCTCCGCCGGCTCGGACGAGGCCGCCGGAAGGGGCGCGGCTGCCGGTTCGGCCGGAACGGCGGCCAGGCTTTCGCTCAAGGAGTCCAGATCGTGGCCGGCCACCTCGGCGGGCAGCGGGTCGATGCCGATGGTGGCCTGCAGCTTGCCGAAGGCCGATTGCATCTGGGCATAGGTCTGGTAGCGGCGCAACTCGGCGGCGATGGCCGAGGTCTCGGTGGTGACGCGCTCGATCTCGTTGGCGGTGCCGCCGCGGCTTTGGTTGTCGGATGCCGCCGCCAGCCGGGTCTCGATCTTCCACAGCTTGTCGGCGCGGTCGAACTGGCGCGCCGCCGACTTGAACTGGTGCGACACCACATGCACCTGGGCCAGCACCGCCATGCGCAACGCCAGCCGCTTGGCGGTGGCCACCTGCTCGGTCTTGTCGGCATGGTCCAGCCGGTCGGGCGCCGACAAAAGGTTCAACAGGTTCCAGCTCAGCTTGGCGCCGGCTTCGTACCAGCGGTTTTCCATCAGGAAGGAATTGTGGTCGTACTGGCGCGACAGGCTGAAATTGATGCCGGGCAGCAGCTTCAGGATTTCCTTGCGGGTCTCGTCGGCGGTGATGCGGCCCTGATAATCCTGCTCGCGCACATCGGGGTTGTTGGCCAGCGCCTGCTCTTCCATGGTTTCCAGCGAGGCCGACCATTCCGGGATCGGCATGGCGGTGGTGGCGGGCACCGCCAGGCGGAAATCGCTGCCGGGGGCCATGTTGATCAGGGCGGCCAGCTCGGCCTTGGCGCTGGTCAGCTCCTGGTCGATGGCTTCGAGCTGGCGGATGCTTTCCAGCAGGGTCTTTTGGATGCGCAAGCTTTCGGTCGGGTTGCGCAGCCGCTCGTTCTCGACCTTCTCGGCGTCGTTCAGGGCGTTTTCGGCCAGGGTGATCACGCTGACCACCTTGTCCTTCAGCGCCTGGGCGGCGGCCGCCCGCCAGAACGAGAAGCGCACTTCCTGGGCCAGGTTGGCCACCGCCTTGCGGCGACGCTCGGCGGCGATCAGGGCACGGTCGGCGTTCTGCTTGGCCGAATAATAGCTGGCGCCGAAATCCAGGATGTTCCAGGTCAGGCCCAGATCGGCGGTGATGGCGTCGCGGTCGGCCGAATAGGTCGGGTTCGAGCTGCTGCTGGTGGTCTGGGTGTAATAATCGCGTGAGCGCGTCGCGTTGGCTTCCGAGCGGCCGGTATAGCCGGCATTGGCGGCGATCTTGGGCAACAGGTCGAAGCGCGACAGATCCAGCTGCCCCAGGGCCAGCGTTTCCTCCATCATCTTGGCGCGCTTGTCCAGATTGTACTTCAGCACCCGGGCCAGCGCGTCTTCCAGGGTCAGCGGCTTGGTCAGCGCCGGCTGTCCCTCGAACATCGCCTTGCGGTCGGCCGAAGCCGCCGCCTGGAAGTCCGACGGCGTGAAGGGCTCGGGCGTTACCGCGCAGGCCGACAGCAGCACCAGGGTCGAGGCCGCGGCCAACAGGCGGGCGGCGCGGGAAGCGGAACCGGTCGAATTCGTCATGAAACCCAATACCCCCTGAACCTTCATCATGCTTAAGAAGACAGACGTGTGATCTGCTGGGCGGCCGCCAGCAATGCCGCGTGGCGTCCGGCCAAGGTGGAACGCCCGGCTAGGCGCAATTGTTCGCTGAAGCCGGCCTTGCCCAGGCGGATCGGCACGATATCGGCGCCCGGAGCCAATTCACCCGTTCGGCCCGGACCGCCATTCGGCTGTCCTTCGCCGCCGGGCTGCAGGCCCTGGCCTTCGCCGCCGGGCTGTTGGCCCTGACCCTCGCCGCCACCCGGCTGGCCTTGGCCTTGGCCTTGGCCCTGACCCGGCTGCGCCGCACCGCCGCCAACGGCGACGTTGATACGCACCACCGCCACCGCCTCGCGGCCCTGCTGGTCGCGGGCGATGACGCGGACCACTACCTCGCCGGTCACCCCGGGCGGCGGCTGACCGACGAAACTGCCGGTCTTGGGGTTGAAGGCCAGCCAGCCCGGCAGGGCCTGGCCGTTGACCTGGGCGGCGCTCAGTTGCACCGTGGCGTCGGCCCTTGTGTGGGCGAAGGTGTCGGTCGGCAAGGTGAAGTTGACCCGGCCGTCGGTGCCCAGCGCCACCGGCACCACCGGTTTGACGGCGACCAACGAATCGGCGGCCCCAGCCGCCTTGGCGGCGACCACCACCTGGAAGGCGTTCGGGGCGGCGGCGGTCAGGCCACCGGCCGGCTGCGCCGGGACCGCGGCCGTCGGCGGCGGCGCAGGCGGAGCCGGCGGCGGGGCGGGCTTGGGTGCCGGCGGCGGGTCGGACGGCAGCGGCGGCGGCGGCGGCGGCGGCGGCGGCGGCGGTGGCGGCGGCGGCGGCGGCGGTGGCGGCGGCGGCGCGGTGATCGTCACCGAAGCCAGGTTGGAATCGCCCGAGACATTGCCGGCCGTATCGGTGGCGGTGGCCTTCAGGCTGTGGGAGCCGACCGCCAGGTTGGCGGAGAAGGTCCAGGCACCAGCACCGTCGGCGGTGACGGTGCCCAGCAGGGTCGCGCCGTCATAGATCTTGACCGTGGCGTTGGCCTCGGCGGTGCCGGTCACCGGCACCGAGGTCGAGGTCCCGCCGGTGGCGGTCAGTGTCGGGACGTTGGGCGCGGTGTTGTCGAGGACGAAGGTGGCAACGTTGGTCCCGGTCGGCGCCGTGGCGGTCAGGCTGTTTCCAGCCGAATCGGTCACGTTCTGGCCGCCGGCGAACGCCAAGGTGACGGTGCCGTTCTTGCTGGCCAGATCGCCGCCCGACACGGTGACGTCATAGGCGTTGCCGCCGGCCGAGGCGACGTTGGTCACCGTCGCCGTGGTGCCCGACACGGTGAAATCGGTGGTGTCCAGGTTGGCCACCGTCTCGACGAAGGTCACCCGCCAGGTCACCGAATCGTCCTTGGTCGGCGAGGTCGATGGCGTTTGGCGGGTGATCGACGTTACGGTCGGCGCCGTGTTGTCCACCGTGTAGGTGGTGTTGTTGGTGCCGGTCGGGGTGGTGTTGACCGCGTTGGTGGCGGCGTCGGCGATGTTGGTGCCGCCGGCGAAGGCCAGCGTCACCGTTCCGTTCAGGTTGGCCAGATCGCCGCCCGACACGGTGACGTCATAGGCGTTGCCGCCGGCCGAGGCGACGTTTGTCACCGTCGCCGTGGTGCCGCTGACGGTGAAATCGGTGGTATCGACGTTGGTGACGGCGCCGTCGAAGGTGACCCGCCAGACCAGCGAATTGGCGTTGGTGGTCGCCCCCGCCGGACTCTGCCGGTCGATCGAGGTGACACGCGGCGCCGTGGTGTCGATGACGATGGCCTGGTTGGCCCCCAGGCTGTTGGCCGCGCCCGGGCTGGCCAGGGTCAGCACCGCCGCCGTCGCGCCGCCGTTGTTGACGATGGTGCCGCCGGCCAGGGACAGCGCGCTGGTGCTGGAATAATCCAGGTCGGCCGCCGTCTCGCCCGCCCCCACGGTATAGCGGAACACCAGGTTGGCGGAGCCGGTGCCGGACAGGTAACTGGCGGTGGCGCCATTGGACAGCGTCAGGGTCGGCGTGCCGGTGACATCGACCGCGCTTTCGAAGGCCACGGTGATATCGACGGTCTGGCCGGCCTTGTAGCTGCCATTGACGCCGGTGACCCCGGTCACCGCCGGCCCGCCGGTGGTGAAACTGAGCGCGGTGGTGCTGGCGATGCCGGCATAATTGTTGTTCGAGGTGTCCTTGATCGCCCCGGCATCGACCTGGACGTAGTATTCTGTGCCGAACACCAGATCGCCCGACGGATTGATGGTCACCTGATTGGTGCTCACCGTCACCAGGCCCGAGGTCACATCGACGGTTTCCACCGTCGAATTGTCGCTGGTCTTCTTGATGACGATGTTGCCGGTGCCCTTGGCGACGTTCTCGTTGAAGGTCAGGACGATGTTGGCGGTTCGCGAAATGCCGGTGGCGTTGTCGGCCGGGCTTGACGACGACAGCGTCGGGGCCGTGGTGTCGGGGGTGCTGAATGACAGGCTGGTGGTATCGGCGATGCCGGCATAGGCGTTGCCCGAAGCATCGACGAAGGCGGTCGATGCCACCTGGACATAATATTCGGTGGAATCGGCCAAGGTGGAATTCGGGTTGATGGTCACCTGGGCATTGGACACCGTGACCAGACCGCTGGTGACGTCGATGGTCTCGATGATCGAATTGTCGCTGGTCTTCTTGATGAGGATGTTGCCGGTGCCCTTGGCGACGTTCTCGTTGAAGTTCAGCACGATGTTGGCGGTGGGCGATACCCCGGTGGCGTTGTCGGCCGGCGTGGACGAGGACAGCGTCGGCGCCGCCGAATCCACCAGGACCGAGGTGGTGGCGCCGACGCTGTTCAGCGTCACGGTGGCGTCGTTGCTTTGGGCGTCCTTCAGCGTGCCGCCATTGGCCTGCAGGGCCGAGACGGTGATGCCGTTGGTGTCGCTCAGACCGGTTTCCACGGTATAGCGGAACACCAGGGCGGTGGTGCCGGTGCCGGATTGGTAGGTGGCGTACTTGGTGGTGCCGCCGATATCCAGGGCCAGGCGCGGCGTGCCGCCGGTGGTGCTGACGGTGACCGCCTCGTTGAAATTGACCGTAAAGTCCAGATTCTGATTGGTGGTGTAGGTGGCGTTGGACGGCACCGACACCGATCCCACCGTCGGTCCGACCGAATCCACCAGGACGGCGGTGGTGGCACCGACGCTGTTCAGCGTCACGGTGGCGTCGTTGGTCGCCGCGTCCTTCAGCGTGCCGCCATTGGCCTGCAGGGCCGAAACGGTGATGCCGTCGGTGTCGCTCAGGCCTGATTCCACGGTGTAGCGGAACACCAGGGCGGTGGTGCCGGTGCCGGACTGGTAGGTGGCGTACTTGGTGGTGCCGCCGATATCCAGGGCCAGGCGCGGCGTGCCGCCGGTGGTGCTGACGGTGACGGCCTCGTTGAAATTGACCGTGAAGTCCAGATTCTGGCTGGTTGCATAGGTGGCGTTGGACGGCACCGACACCGATCCCACCGTCGGGCCGACCGCATCCACCAGGACGGCGGTGGTGGCGCCGACGCTGTTCAGCGTCACGGTGGCGTCGTTGGCCGCCGCGTCCTTCAGCGTGCCGCCATTGGTCTGCAGGGCCGAGACGGTGATGCCGTCGGTGTCGGTCAGACCGCTTTCCACCGTATAGCGGAACACCAGGGCGGTGGTGCCGGTGCCTGACTGGTAGGTGGCGTATTTGGTGGTGCCGCCGATGTCCAGCGCCAGGCGCGGCGTGCCGCCGCCGGTATTGACGGTGACGGCCTCGTTGAAATTGACCGTGAAGTCCAGATTCTGGCTGGTCCCATAGGTGGCGTTGGACGGCACCGACACCGATCCCACCGTCGGGCCGGCCGAATCCACCAGCACAGATGTAGTACCGGCGACGTTGTTCAGCGTCACGGTGGCGTCGTTGCCGGCGGCGTCGCGCAGGGTGCCGCCATTGGCCGACAGCGTCCCCACCGAGATGCCGTCGGTGTCGGCCAGGCCGCTTTCCACCGTATAACGGAAGCGGATCTGGGTGGTGCCGCTGCCGGAATTGTAGGTGGCGTATTTTGTGGTGCCGCCGATGTCGATTGCCAGGCGGGGCGTGCCGCCGCCGGTGTTGACGGTGACGGCCTCGTTGAAGTTGACGAGGAAGTCCATGTTCTGGGTGGCGACATAGGTGCCGTTGGCTGGTGCCGACACCGAATTGATCGTGGGGCCGCTGGTATCGACCGTCACCGACAAGGCCGACGAGGCCGACGAGGTGCCGGCGCCGCTGGACTGGATCGCCTTGATGTTGTGGGCACCGGCCGACAGCGCCGAACCGGCGGTGATCGAGACGGTGTTGCCGCTGGAACCGGTGGTGGTGCCCAGCGATTCGCCCCCATCCACCGCGCCATTGGAATTGACGTCGTCGAACAAGGTGACGGTGGAACCGGTCAAGGTGCCGGTGATGTCGAAGGTGGGCGTGGTGGCGCTGGTGATGTTGTCGGTGGACGAGTTGCCGGTGTCGCTGCCGGCCTGCAGGTCGGGCGTGCCAGGGGCCGCCGGCAGGGTGGTGACATCGACCTTGGTCACCGCCGCCATCTGGTTGTTGGCGCTGTCCTTGGCCACCATGTAGAAATCGTAGCCGGTGCCGGCGGTCAGGCCGGTCACCGAGAAGCTGGCGGTATAGGGCGCCGAGCCCACCGCCGAATTGCCGCTTTTGGTGGCCGCCGCGCCGGAGCTGTCCTGGCCGGCCATGACCTGGGCCACCGAAGGGGCGCCAGCACCGTCGGCCACCGCGACATAATAGACGGTGCCGGCCTCGTCGATGCTGCCCGAAAAGGTCAGGCTGGTGTCGGCTACCGACGAGGTGGCGGGGGCGACGTCGAAGGTGGGCGGGGTGGAATCCGGGACCCTGATGTCGGTGACCTCGAGATTGTCGATATAGGGCGCCATGTTCGCCTGTGACGCCGACACGAACGAGATGCGGATGCCGTAGATGTCGTTGAAGCCGGCATTACCCGAGGCGCTGGTGGTGGTGACGAACGTCCCGGACGAATTGATCGTCGTGTCGATGGTGTTTGCTGTGGTGTTGAACGACGAATCCAGCGCGGTGATGCGCACCGTTCCGGTGCCCGAGGTGCGGATGGACAGACTGGTGAAATCGAACGTGCAGGTGCTGTTGGGCCGGAAGTCGATTTCCGCGTTGTCGCCGGTGACGCGGACCGAGGTGCTGTCGGTGCTGCCGACCGTGGTGAATCCGCGGATTTGGATGGTGCCGCCGCTGTTGGTCGGCACGGTGGAATAGATATCCCACCCGGTGCTGGCCAGGTCGGTGACGGATTGCGTCACCGGCGCACCGTTGCCAGCGGCGGTGTTCTGGAAGGTGGTGGCGGTGATGTTCGAGAAACTTGTGCTGTTACTGGGCAGCCCCAGAATGCCGCCATAGGCATCGCCATTCTCGATGGCGCCCGGATTGTCCACCCAGCCCGCCGACTTTTCCAAATCCCAGTCGCCACCCTTGTCGTTGTTTCCGGTCGGGTCGTCGGATGCCGCCACGTCGGCACCGGTCGCCGCCGCCAGGCCGGTGATCAAATCCAGCCCGCCGGAATTGGCGGCCACGGAACAGCCATAGACCAGCAGATCGCCGTCGGCCTTCAAGGCGCCGCCCAGGGCGGACAGGTCGGCTTGAACGCCGGCATCGGCCAGATTGGCGGCCGTCAGGGTATCGGCACCCAGATGCAGGGTGCCTTCCGAACCGTGACTTAAGACATGGATGGCGTCGTATCCGGAATGACTGGCCGCCCACTCGGCCATCTGGTCAAGGCCGCTTTGGCCGGCCGCAATCGTCACCACCTCGATGTCGGAACGCATGGCGGACGCCAGGTCCTGCCAATCGGCGATTCCGGTGTCGATGAATGCCACCTCCTTGCGCGCAGCCGGTTCCGGGGCCTCGACGGTCTGATCGTGCTGGACCTGCAGGGCGGCCTCGGCCACCGCCGCGCCGTCGAACATGAAGCGTTGTTCCAGCGCAAGAATCATTGGCGTCCGCGAAGCGGGGCGGTTGCGGGACGGGCGGTCGAGATGGGTCATGGCGGATCCAGTCAGGGAAAGCGCATCAAGGCCACACAATGGCCCGGGAATGGGCTGCGGCCGGTCGTGGGGGAATTGGTTGCTTTCGGCAATGTCAAGGAAATGGGAGGCCCTTCAGCGTGTTCTAAAAGTTGCTTTGCATTGTGGAGCATAACTGATCGCAAATTCAAGTAATGATATGTGACGGCGCCCGGATAAATTCGAAACATGGAAAAGTCCAGTCCATTCCCAGCCAAGGCGGGGTGTCTGGCTTCCCATGGGCGACTGCGCTGGTCTGTTCGCGCCGTTGGTGCGGGGCTGAATGGCGAGAGGATGCGCACAGACTAGTCGGCTCATGGTGGGAGTAAACTCCCGTATACATAGAACAGAAAAAGACTAATTGCATTTTATAAAGGAATTGATAGGGTGTTTAGGCAGCCTTGGGGGGACGTTATGTGCTGGTATAACGCGCATAGAAGGTTTTTGCCTCGACCTGATAACTTTTCCGCTTGTGGCTTGCCGCCGGCGATACGAGGCGGAATCCCTGAGATGACCGGCACGCTCGCTTCGATGGAGAACCGCAAGACAGGTGTCCTGCCGAGCCCTCGTCTCGCCCCTGCGTTTGTTTGCTGATCGTTCCATCCAAGGGCGGCCGAAAGGTTTGTCATGCCCTTGGCGTTTCAACCAAAACTTGGAGGTGTGCCCATGCTCGGTTCGTCGAAATCCCTGTTTCTATCCGGAAGCGCCGCCGTGATCCTGGCTGCCGGCCTGATGATCGCCGATACCAACCCCGCCCATGCGTGCAGTGCCGATCCCGTTATCGGCGAGGTGTGCGTCTATGCCTTCAATTGGTGTCCCGACGGCTTCCTGCCTGCCGATGGACGGAGCCTGCAGGTCAACGCCTATCAGGCGCTTTACTCGCTGATCGGGAACACCTATGGCCCGACCTCGCCGGGGACCGCCTTCAATCTACCCGACCTGCGCGGCCGCAGCGTGATCGGGACCGGCCAGGGCACCGGTCTGTCGCCGATTCAGATCGGCTTTAAGCGCGGCCAGGAATCGGTGCTCTTGACCTCGTCCCAGGTCCCGCTGGTTGCCCATACCCATCAGGCCACCTTTGTCGGTACCGGCGGCGGCAGTTCGACGCCGACTACGGTCACGGTCCCGGTGGGAACCGGCACCGGCACCGCCTCGACCGTTACCAGCGGCCAGACGGTTTACCTGTCGGGCGCCGCCATCAACAACCAGAACCCCGATCCGGTGACCCTGAGCGGCCCTTACACCACCTCCAAGCCGACTTCGACCGCCAATCTGGGCGGCATCTCCGCCACGGGTGGTGGCGGCGGCATCACCGGCGGCACCGTCACCGTCGGCCCCGCCGGGCAGGCCGCGACCACCGCGGTTCCGACCCTTCCTCCGCAGATCGGTCAAACGGTCTGCATCGCGGTCAACGGCATCTACCCGACCCGCCCCTGATGGACGGAGCAAATCCATGATCGCATATTCGAAAGCGCTTCTATCGTCGGGGGCTGCCGTACTGGCGTTGTCGGCCGGCCTGATCGTCGCCGATGCATCGCCGGCCCAGGCCTGCGGGGTCGATCCCACCATCGGCGAGGTCTGTGTGTTCGCCTTCAGGTGGTGTCCAGAAGGTTATGTTTCGGCAAGCGGCCAGCAACTGGCCGTGAACGAATACGCGGCCTTGTACTCGCTGGTCCAAAATATCTATGGCGGGAATTCTCAAAACTTCGGCGTGCCCGACATGCGCGGCCGCAATGTCGTCTCCACCGGTCAGGGACCCGGCACGAGTCTGGTCCAGTTGGGCGCCAAGGCCGGCCAGGAATATCAGCTCCTTTCCATCAATGCGGTGCCTCTGGTTCCCCACGACCACACGGCAAGCTTTACCGGAACCGGCGGAGGAGTCGGCTCGCCTTTGGCGGTGACGATCTCGGCGGGGACCGGGACCGGCAATGCCTCGACCGCCAGTGCGGGCCAGACCGTCTATCTGTCGGGTAGTGCCATCGCCAACCAGAATCCCGATCCGGTGACTCTGAGCGGCCCTTACGCCACCGGCACGCCGGCGACGTTCGGCAATCTTGGCGGGATCATCGTCAGCGGCGGCGGCGGCGGCATTACCGGCGGCACCGTCACGCTTGCTCCTGCGGGCAATACGCCGACGGTGCCGATGTCGATCATTCCGCCGCAAATGGGTTTGACCTACTGCATCGTCGGGCAGGGACTTTACCCCAATAGGCCGAATTGAGCATCTGAGCGGGCGCCGGGCGACCATCGCCCGGCGCCCTGACTCGGGCGTCAGTGCACTGTCGTCACCAGCCAATAGAATCCCGCCGCCACCAGTCCGGCGGCCGGGATGGTGCAGACCCAGGCCACCACGATATTGGCGGCCAGGCCCCAGCGCACCGCGCTGGCCCGCCTGATCGAGCCGACGCCGACGATGGCCCCGGTGATGGTGTGGGTGGTCGAGACCGGGATGCCCAGCCAGGTGGCGCCGAACAGGGTCATGGCCCCGGCGGTTTCGGCGCAGAAGCCCTGGAACGGCTTCAAGTCGGTGATCTTCGAGCCCATGGTCTTGACGATGCGCCAGCCGCCCATCAGCGTGCCCAGGCCCATGGCCACCTGCGCCGCCATCACCACCCAGAACGGCACATAGAAGGTGTCGCCCAGATAGCCTTGGGAAAACAGCAGCACGGCGATGATGCCCATGGTCTTCTGGGCGTCGTTGCCGCCGTGACCCAGCGAATACAGCGCCGCCGACACCAATTGCAAATGGCGGAAGCCCTTATCGACCAGGAACGGCGTCGCCCGGCGCAGGACCCAGTTGACCAGGATCATCAGCATCACCGCCAGTATGAAGCCCGATAAGGGTGAGCCGACGATGGCCAGCGCGGTCTTGGTGAAGCCGGCGGTGGCCAGGCCGGACAGGCCGGCCTTGGCGATCGCGGCACCGGCCAGCCCGCCGATCAAGGCGTGCGACGACGATGACGGGAAGCCCAGCCACCAGGTGAACAGATTCCAGAAGATGGCGCCGACCAGGGCGGCCAGGATGATGAACGGATCGACCACGCTGGGTTGGACGATGCCGGTGCCGACGGTCTTGGCCACATGCAGGCCGAAGAACAGGAAGGCGATGAAGTTGAAGAAGGCGGCCCAGGCGACGGCGTATTTCGGCGGCAGCACCCGGGTCGAGACCACGGTGGCGATCGAATTGGCGGCGTCGTGCAGGCCGTTGATGAAGTCGAAGGCCAGCGCCACCACGATGATGGCGATCAGGGCCGGCAGGCTGAGTGTGACCGCGTCCATGGGATCACACGTGATCCAGAAGGATGCCTTCGATCAGGTCGGCGACGTCGTCGCAACGGTCGGTGACCGTCTCCAGCAGTTCATAGACCTCTTTGCGGCCCAGGAACTCGATCGAGGACGGCCCATTGGCGATCAGTTCCGACAGTGCGGTGCGCAGCAGCCGGTCGGCATCGCTTTCGATCTTGCCGACCTGCTCGCACAGGCCGTTGATGGTGGCGACGTTGCGGTTGACGTCGTGCAGCAGCGGGATGGCCTGGGTCAGCAACACGGCCGACTTCTCGATCATCGCCGCCAGTTCCAGCATGCGCGGGCTGAAGGTTTCCAGCCGGTACAGAGCGGCCCGCTGGGCCACTTCCTCGATCAGGTCGATGGCGTCGTCCAGCGCGGTCGAAAGCGCGTGGATGTCGGACCGGTCGAACGGGGTGATGAAGGCCTTGTGCAGCGAGATCAAGGTGTCGCGGGCGATGGCGTCGGCCTGGCCCTCGATGGTGCAGACTTCCTTGAACTTGGCGTCGCGGTCGGGGCCAGACGCCTGCATCATCGCCGTCAGCGCCTGGGCGCCCGACACCATGCAGGCGGCATGGGCGGCGAAATTATCGACGAATTGCTCTTCCTTCGGCATGAGCTTGCGAAGCAGGCGAAGAAACATGGCTGTCCCCGTGATGGTGTCACAAAATCGTCATATCACATTGGTCGGCATTCGTCTTCCCGCGATGCAGCGCGTCAGGCCCAGCGCGAGCCGAAATCCAGCAAGATCGGCACCAGTTCAGGCTCGCCGACGATGGTGGCGGCCTCGGCGGGGGTGAACCAGCGGCGCTCGCGCTGGCCCTGTTCGGGCCAGGTGCCGCGCTCGGCCTCGACGCGCAGCAGGTAGACCTTGACCAGGACTGGGCGCTCGGTGCCGCTTTTCAGCCGCTTGGTGCTGGCGAAGGAGGCGAAGGCCTTCTTGGCGATGCTGCCCTTCAGGCCGGCCTCTTCATAGGCTTCGGCCTTGGCGACCTCGTGCGGCTTCAGGTCCTTTTCCGGCTGGCCCTTGGGCAGGATCCACCGCTTGGTCTCGCGCGAGGTGACCAGCATGACCAACGCCTTGCCGTCCTCAACCTTGTAAGGAAGCGCGGCGAACTGGATTCCTTGGCTGTGGGCTGGCAACGAGGGACCGCCGGGGACTGGAGAAAGGGAAGGGCGTTTGTGACAGTTTTATGACCCGAGTCAAGAAACTTCGCGCCCCTCCCTACAATGCTACTCCTTGAACTTTTTGGCGATCAGTTCGTTCAGCATGGCGGGGTTGGCCTTGCCCTGGGTCGCCTTCATCACCTGGCCGACGAACCAGCCCATCAGCTTGTCCTTGCCGCCCTTGACCTCGGCCACCTTGTCGGGGTTGGCGGCGAACACCTCGTCGATGGCCTTCTCGATGGCGCCGGTATCGGTGACCTGCTTCAGGCCCTTTTCCTCGACGATGGCGGCCGGGCTCTTGCCGGATTCCACCATGAAGATGAAGACGTCCTTGGCCAGGCGGGTCGAGATGGTGCCGTCCTTGATCAGGTCGATCATGCCACCCAGGTTGGCGGCGGTGACCGGCGGCTTTTCCCACGAATAATCGCCGGAATTCATGGCGGCGAAGAAGTCGCCCATGATCCAGTTGGCGGCCATCTTGGAATCGCGGCCCTTGGCCACCTCCTCGAAGAAGTCGGCCGAGGCACGTTCGGCCACCAGCACGCCGGCATCATAGGCGTTCAGGCCGAAATCAGCCATGAAGCGGGCCTTCTTGTCGTCGGGCAGCTCGGGCAGGGTGGCCTTGATGCCGTCGACGAAATCCTGGCCGATCACCAGCGGCAGCAGGTCGGGATCGGGGAAATAGCGGTAATCGTGGGCGTGTTCCTTCGACCGCATCGAGCGGGTCTCGCCCTTGCCGGAATCGAACAGCCGGGTTTCCTGGCGGATGTCGCCGCCCGATTCATAGACGTCGATATGGCGTCGGGCCTCGTATTCGATGGCCTGCTGAACGAAGCGGATCGAATTGACGTTCTTGATCTCGCAGCGGGTGCGCAGGCCCTGCTCGCCGACCTTCCTGACCGAGACGTTGGCGTCGCAGCGCATGCTGCCTTCCTGCATGTTGCCGTCGCAGGTTTCCAGATAGCGCAGGATGGTGCGCAGCTTGGTCAGATAGGCGCCGGCTTCTTCCGGGCTGCGCATGTCGGGCTTCGAGACGATTTCCATCAAGGCCACGCCCGAACGGTTCAGGTCGATGAACGACTTGGTCGGGTGCTGGTCGTGCATCGACTTGCCGGCATCTTGTTCCAGATGCAGGCGTTCGATACCCACCGCCTTGGTCGTGCCGTCGGGCAGGTCGATCAGCAGCGTGCCCTCGCCGACGATCGGCAGTTCATACTGGCTGATCTGATAGCCCTGCGGCAGGTCGGCATAGAAATAGTTCTTGCGGGCGAACACGCTCGTCAGGTTGATCTGGGCCTTCAGGCCCAGGCCGGTGCGCACCGCCTGCTCGACGCAAAGCTCGTTGATCACCGGCAGCATGCCGGGGAAGCCGGCATCGACGAAGCTGACCTGGCTGTTGGGCTCGGCGCCGAACTCGGTGGCGGCGCCGGAAAACAGCTTGGCCTTCGAGATGACTTGCGCGTGCACCTCAAGCCCGATGACCAGTTCCCAATCGCCGGTCTCGCCCTGGATCACGTAAGCCATCTCACACACCCTCCGGCACGGCGGTAAAGGACGCGGCTTTCTCCATCACGCCTGCGACCTTGAACAAAGTTTCCTCGTCGAACGGGCGCCCGATCAATTGCAGGCCCAGCGGCAGCCCGTCCGAGTTCAGGCCGACCGGCAAGGACAGGCCGGGCAGACCGGCCAGGCTGGTCGGGATGGTGAACACGTCGTTCAGCCACATGGTCACCGGATCGTCGGTGGTTTCGGTCATGCCGAAGGCGGCCGACGGCGCGGTCGGGGTCAAGATGACGTCGACGGTCTGGAAGGCCTTGGTGAAATCCCGGGCGATCAGGCGGCGCACCTTCTGGGCCTTGGCGTAATAGGCGTCGTAATAGCCGGCCGACAGGACGTAGGTGCCGATCATGATGCGCCGACGCACTTCCTTACCGAACCCGGCGGCGCGGGTCTTCTTGTACATGTCGTCCAGCGAGCTGCCGGGCACCCGCAGCCCGAAGCGCACGCCGTCATAGCGGGCCAGGTTCGACGAGGCCTCGGCCGGGGCGACGATGTAATAGACCGGCAGGGCGTACTTGGTGTGGGGCAGGCTGATCTCGACCGGGGTGGCGCCGGCATCCTTCAGCCACTGGATTCCCAGCTCCCACGCCTTGGACACTTCAGCGTTCAGGCCATCGGGGCGGTATTCCAGCGGAATGCCGACCTTCAGGCCGCGAATGTCGCCGGTCAGCGCGGCGGCGAAGTCGGGCACCGCGACCGGGGCCGAGGTGGAATCCTTGGGGTCGTGGCCGGCCATGGCGCCCAGCAGCAGGGCGCAATCTTCCACCGTGCGGGCCATCGGGCCGGGCTGGTCCAGCGAGCTGGCGAAGGCGACGACGCCCCAACGCGAGCAGCGGCCATAGGTCGGCTTGATGCCGGTGATGCCGCAGAAGGCGGCGGGCTGACGGATCGAGCCGCCGGTATCGGTGCCGGTGGCGCCCATGACCATGCGCGCAGCCACGGCTGCCGCGGAACCGCCCGACGAGCCGCCGGGCACCAGTTTGGCCGATGGATCGGACGTCTTGGTCCAGGGATTGACGGCGCCGCCGTAATAGCTGGTCAGGTTGGACGAGCCCATGGCGAACTCGTCCAGGTTCAGCTTGCCCAGGGATACCGCACCGGCCGCCTTCAGATTGGCGGTGACGGTGGATTCGTACTGGGGGGTGAAGCCGTCCAGGATGTGGCTGGCAGCGGTGGTCGGCACGCCCTTGGTGCAGAACAGGTCCTTGATGCCCAGCGGGATGCCGTCCAGCGCGCCGGCCTTGCCGGCCGTGCGCCGGGCGTCGGATTCCTTGGCCTGCTCACGCGCCATGTCCGGCGTTTCGGTGATGAAGGCGTTCAAGGCACGCTTGGCCTCGGTGGCCTTGATGTGGGCCTCGGTCAGTTCGACGGCGGTGAACTCGCCCTTGGACAGGCCATTCAGCGCGCCGGCGATGGTGAGCTTGGTGAGGTTGGTCATTTCGTGTGGCCCTCAAATGCCGGGCGCGCGCATCCGCGCGCTGGGCTTACGCTCGCATTGGCTCGCGGGGCCTGCGTGCGAAGCACGCATCCGATGAATGCCGGCGAAGCCGGCGGGGCCCAGTCGCTACGCTCCATCATTCCACCACCTTCGGCACGGTGAAGAAGCCGTCCATGGCATCGGGGGCGTTGGCCAGCACGGCCTCGGCCTGGTTGCCGTCGGTGACGATGTCGGCGCGCATCGGCAGGCCAAGGTCGGCCACCGAGTTCATCGGGGCGACGCCTTCTGTGTTCACTTCCGACAGATGCTCGACGAAGGTCAGGATGCCGGACAATTCGCCGGCCAGATGATCCAGTTCGTCTTCGGGGACGTCGATGCGGGCCAATTCAGCGATGGCGCGCACGGTGCCTTTGTCCAGCGACATGCGAGGGGATACTCCGGCAAACTTTAAAAGGTGCGGTGAAACGGTCGGGACGTTAGCACCCGGTCCTTTCAGGTGCAACCTTAAGCCTGGGCGGGCAGGGCGAAGGGCGTTCCGGCCAGGTCGGAATCGATGGCGGCGACGGCCGCCGCCAGCCGGTCCAGCGCCTCGGTATCGATCCGGCCGTCGCGGGCACAATCCTCGGCTTCGCGCGCCGCCTCGGTCAGAGCGATCAGGCCCAGGTTCGACGCGGCGCCCTTGATGGTGTGGGCCTGGCGGCGCACGGTGTCGCAATCGCCGGCTTGGCGAGCTTGCACGATTTCCTCGGCCCGGCGGATGGCGTCGGCGCGCAGGCCGACCAGCAATCCGGCCACGGTGTCGGCGTCGAGGTCCTCGGCCAGCGCGGCAAGTGCTGCGAAATCGACCCGCTCCGAGGCGGCGGGGCCATTGGTCTCGGCCGGCCGGCACAGGCTGGGCGGCAGTTGGGCGTAGCGGGCCAGAAGCTCGATCAGCTTGGTCCGGTCGATCGGCTTGCTGATATAGCCGTTCATGCCGGCGGCCAGGCAGATCTGGTCGTCGCCCTGCATGGCGTTGGCGGTCATGGCGACGATCGGGATGGCCGCCGCCGGCAAAGGCAGGCCGCGAATGACGCGGGTGGCTTCCAGGCCGTCCATCTCCGGCATCTGCACGTCCATCAGGATCAGGTCATAGGGGAACGACCGCGCCGCCTCGACCGCTTCCTGGCCATCGCTGGCGACATCGACGAAATGGCCCAGCTTGCGCAGCAAGCCGGTGGCGACCTGCTGATTGACCGGATTGTCCTCGGCGACCAGGATGCGAAGCGCGCACTCGGCCGCCGCCGGCCCCGCCGCCGGAGCGGCCATGATGGCCGGATCGTGGCCGCCTCGGCCCGACAGGACGCTTTCCAGCGCGTGGATGACCGCGCCCTGGTGCAGCGGCTTGTGCAGGAAACCGTCAATCATTGCCGCCACCTTGTCGTCGCGCAATCCGCCCTGCGACGAGGTCAGGATCAGGCGCACGTCGCGAATGGTCGGTTCCGAGCGGATCAAACGGATCAGGTCGGGCCCGGTGATGTCGGGCATCTGCAGGTCGATCAGGGCCGCGTCCCACGGCGTTGCCGTCATCGCCGACATGACCAAGGTGGCGAAGGCCTCGTTGCCGGTGGCCTTGGCCTCGGCCGTCACGCCGGCCGACCGCAATTGCCGGACCAGAATTTCGCAATTGGCCGGGTTGTCATCGACCACCAGGACCCTCTTTCCGGCCAGCTCGGCGGTGGCGGGGGCCACTTCGCCCTTCTTGATCAAGGGCAGGTGGATCCAGAAGGTGCTGCCGCTCCCCTCCTCGCTGGTCAGGCCGATGGTGCCGCCCATCAGCTCGGTCAGTCGCTTCGAGATGGCCAAGCCCAGTCCGGTGCCGCCGAAGCGGCGCGCCGTCGATGAATCGACCTGGGTGAACATCGAAAACAGGCGGGCCTGGGCCTCGGCGGGAATGCCGATGCCGGTGTCGTGGACGGCAAAGCGGAAGGTCGGGCGGTTTTCGTCGGCAATCTCGATGGCCGCTTCGATGCGCACCGCGCCGGCCTGGGTGAACTTTACCGCATTGCCGGCCAGGTTCATCAGGATCTGGCGCAGGCGGCTGGGGTCGCCCTGGACGATCAGGCTGACCGCTGTGTCCAGTTGGCACGTGATGTCGATGCCCTTGGCGTGGGCGCGCGGCGACAAGATATCGACCACGCTTTCGATCAGCGGCACCAGTTCGAACTCGGTATCGTCGATGTCGAACTTGCCGGCCTCCATCTTCGAGAAATCCAGGATGTCGTTGATCACCGTCAGCAGCGATTCGCCCGATTCGCGGATGGTTTCGGCGAAATGGCGCTGCTCGGCCGTCAATGGCGTGTCGAGCAACAAGCCGGTCATGCCGATCACCCCGTTCATCGGCGTCCTGATCTCGTGGCTCATGGTGGCCAGGAACTCGGATTTTGCCCGGGTGGCGCTTTCGGCGGCGGCGCGCGCGGCGGCGTTCTCGTCGGCCAGCTGGGTCAATTGCAGAGTCTTTTGTAACTGCGCCCGGTCCAGGCGCCACACCACGATTACCAGCAGGCCATAGACCGTCAGGAAAATGCCGGCCAGGCCGAAACCCAGCGATTGCTGCTCGGCCTTGGCAGCCTCGACCGAATTGGTGCGGTCGGAATAGATCTCGACGATCGCCTCGACCTCGCCTTGATCGGTCAGCACCGGGACATAGCTGCCGACGACATGACGGTTGGTCAGCTCGCCTTCGGCGGCCTGGAAGCTTTTCCTGAACGACATTTCGGCCGACATCTGGCCCGAGCGGGCCTTCGCGAAGCCAGGATAGTTCGAGCGGTCGGTGCCGATCTGCTCGCGGTTGGTGGAATAAAGGGTGATGCCGGTGGGATCGTAAATTACCACCTTGACGATGTCCGAACGCCGGGCGAACCGCCGCATCAGCTCGTCGATATAGTCGTTGTCGGGCCATTCGCGTAAGATAGCGGGCGTGCGGTTGCCGGGGGGCGGCAGCAACGGGCGGACCAGCGGCCAGGTCAGGTTAAGGAAACTGTGCGACAACGAATGGTTGGCGGCGACCGACGAGGTCTCGATGCCGTTCAAGGCCATGCGCAGGCTGATGGTCATGGTGGCGAAGAACGCCACCAGCAACATCGTCAGTCCGGTCAGGGCGAAGGTCGCTGTTGCCCGATATCTTGTCCGCATCCCCGTCTTTCCGGCTCGCGAGGCCAAACACCACTATGCCTTTATAACCCGGAAGTATGAATAGCCTATCGCGCGCAGGCGAACCGACCATGAATGGGGTGTGACGTTAGTGAGGATGCTCGCGGCCGTACCAGCGGGCGACCATCGCGCGGATCACCACATAGAAGATCGGCGTGAAGATCAGGCCGAACACGGTGACGCCCAGCATTCCCGAGAACACCGCGGTCCCCAGCGACTGGCGCATTTCGGCGCCGGCGCCTATGCCCCACACCAGCGGTGCCACGCCCAGCACGAAGGCCAGCGAGGTCATCAGGATCGGCCTGAGGCGGGTGCGGGCGGCATGCACGGCGGCGTCGATCCGGTTCATGCCATCGACGCTCTCGGCCTGACGGGCGAACTCGACGATCAGGATGGCGTTCTTGGCCGCCAGTCCGATCAGCACGATGAAGCCGATCTGGGCCAGGATGTTGATGGGCAGGCCGCGCACCAACAGGCCGGAAATGCCGGCCAGCAGGCACATCGGCACGATCAGCACCACCGCCAGCGGCAGCGACCAGCTTTCATACTGGGCGGCCAGCAGCAGGAACACGAACAGCACCGAGGCGGCGAACACCAAAAGACCGTTATTGCCGGCCAGGATTTCCTGCAAGGCCAACTCGGTCCATTCGAAGCCGAACCCTTCCGGCAGCCGTTCATTGGCCAGAGTGCGCATGGCATCCAGCGCGTAGCCCGACGAATAGCCGGGCATCGCAGCACCTTGCAGCTCGGCGGCGGGATACAGATTGTAGCGCGGCACGCGGTAGGGGCCGGTGTCGTAATTGAACGACGCCACCGAGCCGATCGGCACCATCTGGCCCTTGTCGTTCCTGACCTTCAGAGTGGCGATGTCGCGGATGTCGTCGCGGAATTGGGAATCGGCCTGGGCGGTGACCCGGTAGGTGCGACCCAGGAAGTTGAATTCGTTGACGAACACCGAGCCCAGATAGACCTGCAGCGCCTCGTTGACGCGGTCGGCCGGCACGCCCAGCATCTGGGCGCGAACCCGGTCCAGGTCGGCGAAGACGTTCGGCGTGCGGGTGTTGTAAAGGGTGAAGACGTTCATCAGGCCCGGCACCTTGTTGGCCGCCATCATCATGTCGATGGCAACCTCTTCCAGCGCCTTCGATCCGCGCCCGGCCTTGTCCTGCAAGATCATCTTGAAGCCGCCGGCACTGCCGATGCCGCGCACCGGCGGCGGCTGCACGGTGATGATCATCGCTTCTTGGATCGCGCCCATGCGCTTTTTCAGGTCGGCGGCGATGACCGACGAATGCAGCCCAAGCGCGGCGCGCTCCTCGAAGCTTTTCAGCGGCACGAAGATCGCCGCCGCGTTCGAGGCATTGGTGAAGGTCGAGGCATCCAGGCCGGCGAACGGCACCGCATGGGCGACTCCCGGGGTGGCCAGCATGATCTCGACCGCCTGGCGGACGACCTTGTCGGTGCGGGCCAACGAGGATCCGGCCGGCAATTGCACGATGTTGATCAGATAGCCCTGGTCCTGGTCGGGGATGAAGCCCTTGGGCGTGGTGGCGAACTGCCAGCCGGCCACACCGATCAGGCCGCCATAGAGAACCAGCATCAAGACGCTCATCCGCAGGACCTTGCGGGTCAGGCTGCCATAGCCGCCGGCCAGGCGGTCGAAGCCCTTGTTAAAGGCGGCGAAGAAATTATGCACAGGGTGGGTCCAGGCCGGCCCCGACAGCTTGGGTTCAGCGTGGTGGGCCCGGAACAGCAATGCGCACAGGGCTGGGGATAAGGTCAGTGATACGATCAGCGAGATGATGGTCGAGGCCGAGATGGTCACGGCGAATTGCTTGAAGAAGGCGCCCGAGATGCCGGGGATGAAGGCGGCCGGGATGAACACCGCGCATAAGACCAGGGCGATCGAGATCAGGGCCGATCCCACCTCGTCCATGGTGACATGGGCGGCGTTTCGGGGGCTCATGCCCTCGCGGATGTTGCGCTCGACGTTTTCGACCACGACGATGGCGTCATCGACGACGATGCCGACCGCCAGCACCAGCCCGAACAGCGACAGGTTGTTGAGCGAATAGCCCAGCGCCGACAGTACCGCGAAGGTGCCGACCAGCGAGACCGGGATCGCCACCACCGGCACCACCGAGGCCCGCCAGGTCTGCAGGAACAGCACCACCACCACCACCACCAGGGCCATGGCCTCGAAGATGGTGGTGTTGACCGCCGACACCGACTGGGCGATGAACTGGGTCGGGTTGTAGGGCACGTCATAGCGCACCCCGGGCGGGAAGGCCTTCGACAGCTCCTCCATCTTCTTCAACAGGCGCTCGGCGGTGGCCAGCGCGTTGGAACCGGGGCGCTGGAACACCGCCACCGGAACAGCCGGGCGGCGGTCGAGATAGCCGTTCAGGCTGTAATCCTGGGCGCCCAGCTCGATGCGGGCGATGTCCTTCAGGCGGGTGACGCGGCCTTCGGCATCGGTCTTGACGATGACATTGCCGAATTGGGCGGGATCGGTCAGGCGGCCTTGCGTCTGCACGCTGAACTGGAAGGCGCCCTGGTCGGGCATCGGCGGCGCGTTCAGCATGCCGGCGGCGACCTGGACGTTCTGCGATTGCAGCGCGCGCACCACCTCGCCGCCGGTCAGGTTGCGGGCCGCCGCCTTGTCGGGGTCCAGCCACACCCGCATGGCATAATCGCGGGCGCCGAACACGCGGACATCGCCGACCCCGTCCAGGCGGGCCAGCACGTCCATGATCTGCAAGGTGGCATAATTGGACAGATAGATCTGATCGCGCGATTCATCGGGCGACGAGATATGGATCACCATCAGCATGTCGGGCGAGTTCTTCGCCACGGTGACGCCGATGCGCTTGACCTCGTCGGGCAGGCGGGCCTGGGCGATGGCGACGCGGTTTTGCACCAGCACCTGGGCGGTGTCGAGATTGGTGCCCAGCGCGAAGGTGATGGTGAGCCGCAGGTTGCCGTCGCCGGTGGCCTGGCTGCTCATGTACAGCATGTTCTCGACGCCGTTGATCTGCTGTTCCAGGGGCGTCGCCACCGTTTCCGACACCACCCGGGCCGAGGCGCCGGGATAGGACGCCGAGACGATGATGGTCGGCGGCGCGATTTCCGGGTATTGCGCGACCGGCAGGGTGAAATAGGCGATGGCGCCGATGATGGTGATCAGCGCCGACACCACGGTCGCGAAGATCGGGCGGTCGATGAAGAAGTGGGAAAGGCGCATGGCGGGCGCCCCCTACTTGATGGTGCCGGGCTGGGCCGTCACCTTCGAACCGGGTCTGGCCCGCAGCAGTCCGTTGATCACCACCTGATCCTCGGCGCCAAGCCCTGAGCGGATGATGCGCAACCCATCGATCAGGCCGCCGATCTCGACCGGGCGCGGCGCCACGGTGCCGTCGGGGGTGACAATCATCACGATCTTGCGGTTCTGGTCGGTGACCACCGCGGCATCAGGCAGCAGCAGCGCCTCGAAGGGGGCGGTGGCCGGCATGCGGATGCGGCCGAAGGCGCCGGGCGCGATGAAATTGTCGGTATTGGCAAGGGTGGCCCGCGCCCGAATGGTGCCGCTGGCCTTGTCCAGCTGGTTGTCGATGAAGGTCAGGCGCCCCTGGCGGCCCCAGCTCTTCTCGTCCATCAGGCGCAGTTCGACCGGCACGTCCAGTTGGCCCTGGGCGGAGACCGCGCCATGCACGCGCTGGAAGGCCAGCAGGTCGGCCTCGCTCATGTCGAAGGTGAAGTAAAGCGGGTCCTGCGAGACGATGGTGGTCAGCAAGGTCGGGGTGGTGGTGGCCGACACCAGATTGCCGATGCTGATCTGGCGCGCCCCCACCCGGCCCGAAACCGGGGCGGTGATGCGGGTGAATTGCAGGTTCAACTCTGCCTCGCGCACGGCGGCGCGGGCGGCCTCGGCGGCGGCGCCGGCGCCCTTGGATTCGGTCTGGCGCTGGTCCAGCAGGGTTTGGGGGGCGTAGTCGCGCCGCTGCAGTTCGTCGACGCGCGACAATTGGCGGCCGGCGAAGTCGCGGCTGGCGCCGGCCTGTTCCAGCTTGGCCCGGGCCTGGGCCAGGGCGATTTCATAAGGCCGGGGATCGATGGTGAACAACAAGTCGCCCTTTTGCACCATCTGGCCGTCGGCGAAGTGGATGTCGGTCAGATAGCCGCCGACCCGGGCGCGCAGCTCGACATGATCGATGGCGGCGAACTGGCCGGTGAATTCCAGCCATTCGGTGACCGAGCGCTTGACCGGGGCCGACACCGTCACCGGCGGCGCGCCGCCGGGGCCGCCGGCCTGGGGGGCGCCACGAGCGGAGGCGGGCGAGGTCTGGCGCGAGGCGAAATAGATCCCCGCCGCCAGGGTCGCGGCCAGAACCAAGGCGATCACGACGATCGGACGAGAGAAGAAGCGCGCCATCACCAACCCCGAACCGGCATGTTGCAAAGCAGTCGGACAGTAAGTGAGCTTCCGAAAACCGTGTCAATCGTCAAGGGGGCGAACTGGGGCGATTCTTTGGTCTGTAGGCGCACAAAAAGAAACCCCCCGGTTATGCACCGGGGGGTAAAGTCTAACAGGGAGGCTTCACGTCTAGGAGACGTAGGACCCGAAGGCCCTGGAAACCCAGGCAAACGGCCTGGGAAACTCGGCGGGAGGGTACAAAATCCGCCTAAACTTGCGAGGTGCTGCGCCGCAGCAACCTGTGACCTGATATGTACGGGATAACGCATATTGTTGCTATGCAAATAAATTCAGCCATGCCATGCGTTTGACGCATACCAATGGTCGGGGCGCACTGGCGGCAGGGGGAATTAAAGGGATTCCTGAATCTTGTGCAGCAGGAAGTCGCGGAAGACGGTGATGCGCTTGGAATGGCGCAGTTCTTCCGGGTAGACGAAATAAACGTCGACCTTGGGGCCCTTCAGTTCGGGCAGGATATTGACCAGGGCGTCGGCCTCGGTCGACAGGTAGTCGGGCATCGCGGCGATGCCCAGGCCCGACTTCACCGCACGGTAGATGCCGTAGATGTTATTGACCTCAAGCACCGGGTGGCGCGGCCTGGACGGCTGGGCGCCGGCTTCCAGCAGCCAGTTGACGTTGGATACCGGCGGCGACACGCGCGCATCGTCGCCATAGACGATGATGTGGTGGTTGTCCAAATCCTCGGGCGTGGTTGGAACGCCGTGCTTCTTCAGGTATTCCGGCGAGGCGTAGACGTTGTAATTCATGGTCAGCAGATGGCGCTGGATCAGGTCGGGCTGACGCGGCGGCATCATGCGGATGGCGACGTCGGCCTCGCGCATCGCCAGGTCCAGTTCGCCGTCATACAGCACCATGGTCAGGGCGATGTCGGGATAAAGGTCCAGGAAATCCTTGATGCGTGGCGTCAGCCACAGGCTGCCGAAGGCGACGGTGGTGGTGACCTTCAACGGGCCTTGCGGCCGCTCGCGGCTTTCGGTCAGCAGGGCCTCGGTCATGGCCAGCTTGGAAAAGATTTCGCGGGCGGTCTTGTACAGCAGTTCGCCCTGCTCGGTCAGGATCAGGCCGCGGGCATGGCGATGGAACAGCGGCAGGTTCAGGCTTTCTTCCAGCGCGCTGATCTGGCGGCTGACCGCCGACTGGCTGAGGTTCAGGACCTCTCCGGCGTGGGTGAAGCTGCCCGCTTCGGCCACGGCGTGGAAGACCCTGAGTTTATCCCAATCCATGATCCCTGGAAGGCCCCCCGGCCTGTCTTGTCGTTATTGCCGGCCGGTCCCATGGTTGGGGCCGGCCGGTGAGGGAAACACTGTGCCGGAACTTAAGACCCGTGTCCATGCGCGGCGAGGAAGCGTTCCGCCTCGAGCGCGGCCATGCAGCCGGTGCCGGCGGCGGTGACCGCCTGGCGGAACACCTTGTCCTGAACGTCGCCGGCGGCGAACAGGCCGGGCAGGTTGGTGGCGGTCGAGCCGGGGGTGGTGACGATGTAGCCCTCGTCGTCGATGGTCACCACGCCCTTGAACAATTCGGTGTTGGGCGAATGGCCGATGGCGACGAACACGCCGTCGCACGACAATTCGCTGGTGGCGTTGGTCTTGACGTTCTTCAGGCGGACCGAGGTGACCACCGGCGGCGTGCCCGAGCCCAGGATTTCGTCGACCACGCTGTCCCACACCACGGCCACCTTGGGGTTGGCGAACAAGCGGTCCTGGGCGATCTTTTCGGCGCGGAGCGAATCGCGGCGATGGATCAAGGTCACCTTCGAGGCGATGCCCGACAGGTAGATGGCTTCCTCGACCGCCGAGTTGCCGCCGCCGACCACCACCACTTCCTTGTTGCGGAAGAAGAAGCCGTCGCAGGTGGCGCAGGCCGACACGCCGAAGCCCTGATAGGTCTTTTCCGACGGGATGCCCAGCCAGCGGGCGGTGGCGCCGGTGCAGACGATCACGGTGTCGCCGATATATTCGTCGCCGGAATCGCCCTTGGCCACGAACGGGCGCTTGGACAGATCGACCTCGACGATGGTGTCGTACAGGAACTGGGCGCCGACATGTTCGGCCTGGGCCTGCATCTGCTCCATCAGCCAGGGGCCCTGGACCGCTTCGGCGAAGCCGGGGAAATTCTCGACATCGGTGGTGATGGTCAACTGACCGCCCGGCTGCAGGCCGGCGACCAGGATGGGCTCCAGATTGGCGCGCGCGGCGTAGATCGCCGCGGTGCAGCCGGCCGGACCGGAACCGAGAATCAGGACCTTGGTGCGATGGGTAGCCATGGATATTCCCTTTGATTTATCGCCTGAGAATAAGTCGGGGGCGGCGTCCGTGCAAGCCGGCGCACAACCGAAAAAGGGCGCGAGTGACTCGCGCCCTTTCCGGATCGACCCTTATGGAAAAGGGGATTACAGCTCGCCGGCGTGCTTGGCCAGGTATTCGGCGACGCCGGCCGGGTTGGCCTTCATGCCGGCCTTGCCCTTCTGCCAGCCGGCGGGGCAGACCTCGCCATGCTCTTCATGGAACTGCAGGGCATCGACCAGGCGCAGCATCTCGTCGACATTGCGGCCCAGCGGCAGGTTGTTGACATGGGCGACCTGGACGTTGCCGTCCTTGTCGATCAGGAACGAACCGCGAAGCGCCACGGCGTCGTTGATCAGCACGCCATAGGACTTGGCGATCGACTTGGTCAGGTCGGCGACCATCGGGAACTGGACGTTGCCCAGGCCGCCCTTCTCGACGGCGGTGTTCTTCCAGGCCAGGTGGGTGAAGTGGGAATCGACCGACACCGCGACAACCTTGCAGTTCTTGTCGGCCAGGGCCTTGACGCGGTGGTCGTGGGCCAGGATTTCCGACGGGCAGACGAAGGTGAAGTCCAGCGGGTAGAAGAACACCAGGCCATACGAGCCGGCCAGATAGGACTTCAGGTTGAACGCCTGCTCGATCGAATTGTCGGGCATGACGGCGGGCGCGGTGAAGTCGGGGGCGGCCTTGGTCACCAGGCTCAGCGGATTGACGGCGTCGGACATCCTTCGGTCTCCATATGCAAAATGGGGTTAAGCGAATTCAGAGACGACAATCTAGCCGGGTCGCGGCGGTTGCACAAGATAGAATGATTGTAAAGTGGCTCCCATCCCCTGATTGGGTAAACCTTTCCGCCGAAGCAACCTTTCCCTGGCCATGTTGGAATAGTTCGCGTCGGCGGAATCGCGGGCTTGGCGGATGCGCGAAGGCTTGGTAATATAATTTCGTGAAACACCGTCCTTTTGGAGTCCCTTGAATGCAACGGGTCAAGCTCGACCGGATCGACCGCCGAATCCTGGCGGATCTGCAAGCCGACGGTCGGATGACCAACGTCGAATTGGCGCGGCGTGCCGGCATTTCCGCACCGCCCTGCCTTCGCCGTGTCCGCGCCTTGGAAGAGGCGGGCTATATCCGCGGCTACCACGCCGAGATCGAGCCGCACGCCCTGGGCTTCAACGTCACCGTTTTCGCCCATGTCGGCCTGAACAGCCAGGCCGAGGCCGATCTCAAGGCATTCGAGGAGCTGGTGCTGGCCTGGCCCGAGGTGCGCGAGTGCCACATGCTGGCCGGCGAGACCGACTTTTTGCTGAAGATCGTCGCCCATGACTGGGACGATTATCAGCGTTTCCTGACCACCAAGCTGACGGCGGCTCCCAACATCAGCCACGTCAAGAGCAGCCTGGCCATCCGCAATTCCAAGCATCAGCCGGGCATCCCCATCGATGTCGAGGCCGGTCCCGAAGCCGACGAGGACGAGCGCTGATGCGCAGGGCCGCCGCCTGGATCGCGGTCCTGGTGGCGAGCCTGCTGCCGATTCCGGGTTGGGCCTCGGGCGGTGGTGGCGGTGGCGGTGGAGCGGACAAGCCGGCGCCGCCCTCGATCGCCATCCAGAAGCGGGTGCTGAAGCCGGCCCCGACCGTGCTTGATCCGATCGGCGGCTTTCGCGTCGCCATCACCCAGGTCAGCTATCCCGGCGTGCCCGAGCGCAGCGCGTGTCGCCTGTTGGCCCGCGCCTTCAATACCGGCACCGAGAAGGTCGGCCTGTTCCTGATGGTCCACACCTTCGACAGTCATAAGGTGCCGCTGAATTCGTGGCTGATCCCGACCGCCGAGGTGGCCCCCGGCCAGTCGATCGAGCGGATCTATTCGTGCAAGCTGGCGCAATATCTGAAACTGGACGTCGCCAATGCCGGGGCCTGGCCGGCCATCTGCAAGGTCGGCGGCGAGGAACGCTCGCCCTGCCCGGTGACGCTGAATTTCGAAGCCAATCTCGAACTGATCGAGAAATAGGGCGCCCGCCCAGCCCGATTGCCCCAGCCCCCCATCGGCGGTATAACCCGCCCATGTTCGCCAAGGCCGCCAAGATACTCAAGATCGTCGCCATCAACCTGCTGGTGCTGCTGGCCCTGGTGGTGGCGGCCGAGCTGTGGTTCGGGACGTGGCTGTCCTCGGACCCGCTGGACAAGCTGGGCCTGCCGCGCGGGATCGCCACCACAATCGATGCCTCCAGCCTTTATGCCGGCGGCGGCACCCATCGGTTCCGCCGCGACCGCTGGGGCTTTCGCGGCGAGGTCGATCCGACCCAGGTGGCCATCGTCACCATCGGCGGCAGCACCACCAACCAGCTTTATCTGGCGGAAGATCAGACCTGGCAGGCGGTGATGGAACGGCGCCTGGCCGAACTGGGCCGCGACGGCGTGGTGGTGGCCAATGCCGGCATCGATGGCCAAAGTACCATCGGCCACCTCAAGGCCATGGAGAATTGGCTGCCCCATGTGCCGGGCCTGAAGCCGCGCTTCGTCATCGTCTATGCCGGCATCAACGACATCCACATCACCGGGGCGTGGGTCGATGACCTGAAGCAGCAATCGCTGGTCAAGATCATCCGCCAGCAAAGCGCCGTGCTGGGCCTGATCGACCGATTGACCGGGCTGGTCGCCGCCAAACGGGCGCGCCTGACCCACGAGCCGGTCGATTGGGCCAAGGCGCAATGGACCGAGGTACCCAACAAACCCGATTGGCGGTCGGATCAGACCGCCTCGCACCCCGAATCCTACCGCCAGCGCCTGACCTTGCTGGCCGAGCGCATCCACGCCATGGGGGCGGTGCCGGTCTTCGTCACCCAGCCGCGCGGCGATTACCGGGTGGTCGGCGGCAAGGTCCAGGGTCTGGCCGCCGCCGACGGTCTGAACGGGATCGATCATTACCGCCTGCTGGCCGAGATGAACCGCGCCACCTTGCAGGTGTGCCACGACGAAGGCCTTCTGTGCCTGGACCTCGCCCGCGAGGTGGTGTTCGAGCCAGGCGACTTCTACGACCGCCTGCACAATACTCCGCAAGGGGCGGCCAAGATCGGCCGCTGGCTGGCCGAACGCCTCGCGGGACTGGTATAGCGGCGGGATTAAAGGTAAGAATACCTCCCCTTTTTGGAGTCAGGTGACCGTGGTGATGGACGACAAGCTGGTGATTGCCCTGCCCAAGGGACGCATCCTCGACGAAGCGATGCCCCTGGTGCGTGCCGCCGGAATCGAGCCCGAGGCCGAGTTCGACAATCCCAAGACCCGCCTGTTGCGGTTCGCCACCAACCATCCCCATATCGACATCATCCGCGTGCGCTCGTTCGACGTCGCCACCTTCGTCGCCTTCGGCGCCGCTCATCTGGGAATCGCCGGCAACGACGTGCTGATGGAATTCGACTATCCGGAAATCTACGCTCCGCTGGACCTGGGCATCGGCGCCTGCCGCCTGTCGGTGGCCGAGCCGGTCGATCTGGCCCTGACCGACGATCCCCGCCGCTGGAGCCATGTCCGCATCGCCACCAAGTACCCGGAAGTGACCCGGCGCTATTTCGCCGAACATGGCGTCCAGGCCGAGTGCGTCAAGCTGAACGGCGCGATGGAGCTGGCGCCGTCGCTGGGTCTGTGCTCGCGCATCGTCGATCTGGTCTCGACCGGTTCGACCTTGAAAGCCAACGGTCTGAAAGAGGTCGAGGTGATCGCCCAGGTGACCAGCCGGCTGATCGTCAACCGCGCCGCCCTGAAGACCCGTCCGGCCGAGATGACCGGCTGGATCGATTCCTTCCGCAATGCCTGCGAGGGCCGCGATGCAGCGGCTTGACGCGGAGGCCTCCGGCTTCGAGCAGGCCTTCGCCGCCCTGCTGGACGACAAGCGCGAGACCGCCGCCGACGTCAATGACGCCGTCGCCGCCATCATCGCCGACGTCCGCGCCCGGGGCGATCAGGCGCTGATCGATTATACCGCCCGCTTCGACCGGCTGCCCGGCCTGACGCCCTCGGGCCTGGCCATCCCCGCCGCCGAGGTCGATGCCGCCCTGGCCCGTGTGCCGGCCGAGCTGATGGCCGCGCTGGAACTGGCGGCCGAGCGGATTCGCGACTTCCATCGCCGCCAATTGCCCGAGGGCTATCAGTACACCGACGCGGCCGGCGTGCGGCTGGGCTGCCGCTGGACCGCCGTCCAGGCCGCCGGCCTGTATGTTCCCGGCGGTACCGCCGCCTATCCGTCGTCGGTGCTGATGAACGCCATCCCGGCCAAGGTGGCGGGCGTCGGCCGCCTGGTGATGGTGGTGCCGACCCCCGACGGCCAGTTGAACCCGCTGGTGTTGGCCGCTGCCCGGCTGGCCGGCATCGACGAGATCTACCGCATCGGCGGCGCCCAGGCGGTGGCCGCCCTGGCCTATGGCACCGCGACCATCCGCCCGGTCGATAAGATCGTCGGTCCCGGCAACGCCTATGTCGCCGCCGCCAAGCGCCAGGTGTTCGGCGCGGTCGGCATCGACATGATCGCCGGCCCCTCGGAAATCCTGGTGGTGGCCGACGGCGCCAACGACCCGGCCTGGATCGCCGCCGATCTGCTCTCCCAGGCCGAGCACGACACCGCCGCCCAAAGCATCCTGATCACCGACGATGCCGCGTTCGGCGACCGCGTCGCCGCCGCAATCGAGACCCATCTGGCGACCTTGCCGCGCGCCGCCATCGCGCGGGAAAGCTGGAACGCCCACGGCGCCATCGTCACCGTTTCCCACCTCGACCAGGCGGTGGCCCTGATCGACCGCATCGCGCCCGAGCATCTGGAACTGGCGGTGGCCGACCCCGATGCCCTGGCCGCCCGAGTCACCAATGCCGGCGCCATCTTCCTGGGGCGCTATACCCCGGAAGCGGTCGGTGATTATATCGGCGGCCCCAACCATGTGCTGCCGACGGCGCGCTCGGCCCGGTTCTCGTCGGGGCTGGGGGTGCATGATTTCATGAAGCGGACCACGCTGCTGGGCTGCGACGCCCAATCATTGCGGGCCATCGGCCCGGCGGCGGTGGCGCTGGCGGCGGCCGAGGGCTTGGGCGCCCACGGCCTGTCGGTGGCGCTGCGCCTGAACATTCCCAGGAGCTGACCCAAGATGCCGCATCGGCAACGGCTGGGTCACATCCAGCTCGACGAAAAGACCATGGTGCGCAGAAAGCCCGAGGTCGAGCACGAGCGCAACATCGCCATCTACGACCTGTTGGAGGAGAATTATTTCGCTCCCCAGGGCGGCGACTTCACGGGTCCCTATCATCTGCATCTTCGGCTCGAGGACAACCGGCTGATCTTCGACGTCCGCCAGCCCGACGACCAGCCGCTGACCCAGGTGCCGCTGCCGCTGAAGCAGTTCCAGTCCATCGTGAAGGATTATTTCCTGGTCTGCGAAAGCTATTACAGCGCCATCAAGACGGCGCTGCCGTCGCAGATCGAGGCCATCGACATGGGGCGGCGCGGCCTGCACAACGAGGGCTCGGAATTGCTGCGCGACCGGCTGGCCGGGCGGATCGACGTCGATTTCGACACCGCGCGCCGGCTGTTCACCCTGATCTGCGTCCTGCATATCCGAGGGTAGCGGCGGTGGCGGGGGATCTTCCGGGCGCCGTTCTCTTTTGTTGCACCTTCAACGCCGTGCGGTCGCCGATGGCCGAAGGCATCATGAAGCGCCTGCACGGCAAGCGGGTCTTCGTCGATTCGGTCGGCGTCAAGCATGGCGAGCTGGACCCCTTCGTGGTGGCGGTGATGGACGAGATCGGCATCGACGTCTCGCGCCACAAGCCCCGGACCTTCGACGAGTTGGAAGATTCCAGCTTCGACGTGGTGGTGTCGCTGAGCCCAGAGGCCCAGCACAAGGCGGTCGATCTGGTCCGCCATTTCGCCTGCGAGGTGGAATATTGGCCGACCTTCGACCCGACGGCGGTGGAAGGCAGCCGCGAGATGCGACTGGATGCCTATCGCCAGGTCCGCGACGAATTATGGCGCCACATCCGCGACCGCTTCCCGCCGGCGGGGATGGCGCGGGAATAGGGAAGGGGGGTGGCGAAAGGACATTGTTCCTTGACGCGGGCCGGCAAATCTGGCATACGGTCCTATAGTTTTAGGCGGCCCTGCGGCCGTTTTCTTTTGGCCTTGAAGGGAACAAATGATGAACTTTTTCTCCGGCGGACGCCAGGCCTTCGACAATGATTACTTTTCCCTGGGCGCCCCGGTGGGACCGGATCAGCCCAACCGCCGCGAGGATGTGATCAAGGTCGAGACGCTGTTGGGCAATAGCGGCCATCTCGACCTGACCAAGACCGACGGCCCGTTGGGCTTGTGGGGCGAGCGGCCGGAGAAGGCGGTGAAGGATTACCAGTCCGACCAGGGCCTGAAGGTCGATGGGCTGCTGAAGCCCAATGGCCCGACCATCGGCAGTCTGCAGCGGACCACCGGCGGCCTGATGGGCGACGCCACCCCGCCGACGCCGTCTCAGGTGGACGACCATCACGACCGGCTGAGAATGGGCGAGCCCGGCCTGCTGAACCTGCGCCCGGCGCGGCTGTCGCTGCCCAAGCCGGGCCAGCCGTTGGAACTGGACGAGCAAAGCCAGGCCTTCAACGCCGACAGCGCCGATGTTCTGACCCGGACCAATACCAATGGCGATCTTGGCCGCATCTACGCCAATTACGTCAAAGAGGCCGGGCCGGATGCCCATCCCACCGTTTACGATCTGGCCGAACAGATCAACGCCACCTCGGGCCGCGACCGCGCCGACGCCATCTTGCACGACATCGTCAAGCAACTGCCCGGTGACCACGCCAAGGCCCTGCTGGGCGGCGACCCGCCATCTCCGCGCCCTCTGGGGGTGCTGGCCGACCAACTGCCCGACGATGACAAGGCGCCTTTGTTCAAGAATCCCGAGCCGGTGCAGACGGCCATGGCCGATAGCAAGACGATGAGCGATGCCGAGCCGGACGCGGTGTCGCCAGCCGAGACGGCATCGCCGCCGGCGGGCGAGGCACCTCCGACAAGCGGTCAAGAACCGCCCGTGCAGACGGCTCAGGCTGCCCAAATCCTGCGCGGGCTGGGGCGCGGCGGCGCGGCAGTGCCCGGCGCCGCCGGAGCGCTGATGTGGTACGAGGAAGCGGTCAAGAAGCAACGCGAAAACCAGGGCGCCGCCGGACCATCGTCCAACCAGACCATCGTTGTCGATCCCGAGGCCGGCAAGCCGCAAATCCTCAAAGGCCCTGACCCGTCGCAACCGCAGGCCCAGCCCGGTACGCCGCCCTCGGTGCCGCCCCAGCCGGTCCCGCCGCTGCCGCCCAGTCCGGCCCAGCCGCCGAAGGTCCCCGACCTGGAAGGTCGCCCGGCCGAGCCGCCGAGGAAGCCGGAGCCGATGGAGCTAAAGACGCTGGAACCGCACCAGCAACTGGACCATACCAACGGCGCGCCGCTTCACGACAAGACCCGCGGCGGCCTGGACCGGGTGGTCAAGGACCCGGAGTTGCGCGCAAAGATCGAAAATGAGATGATCAAGACCGGCAAAACCACCGCCTTCGGTGACGAAGGCGTGGTTGTCGATGCCGGGCGCGGCGGAATTGCCGGGGCGATGAAGGAGTTCGACGAGGCGCGAACTCAAGCCGGAGTCCCGGCAACGGCTGTGAGAGACGTTGGGGACGGCATGAAGACGTTTACCGACCCCAAAACCGGAATCAAGTATACTTTCCGCCCAGAATCGTCAGCGGAAAGGCGCCCCACCGTTGATGCCGTAGTCGAAAGCGGAAAGGACAAGTTCCACATCAAAAGGCGGCACTAAATGGATTTGGTTCGGTCCCTGCGGCCAGACGAGTATGCGGAGACATGGGAGCCCTTCCGGAACCGGGTATTCGGGGAGGGCTGGAGCCGAGTTGTGGCGTGGGAAAAGGGAGAAACGTCGCTTCACCCGGGATGGCGGTTTCTGCCACTACTGAATTATGTATCCTATGGTCGTACCCCCCGTTTTCCCTATCATCATGACGGCCGGGCGACCGAATACGATGAGGCGCCGTTGCTCAAGACGTTGCGCTCCCTCGGTCGCGACGTCTTTTGCGTAAACCTCGTGGATGAATCTTGGCTGGTAGCACCGGATTTGGCCGCTCTCGAAATTGTCGGGCCGGAACTATACAAGTATATCGTTGATTTCTTTTTGTTCGACCGCCATGCCGATTGGGGCGTGCTGTGCTGCTTGCCCGGGCTCATCAGTTTCGTCGGAGGTGAGCCGACGTTCATCGACGCCTATCTGCACCATGCCGGCGGCGAGGACTTCCTGCGCCGCCGATTGCATCAATTCGATCTGGGCCAGCGCTGGGGCGACGAGATGGCGCCGTGGCCGCCCGCCTTCCGTGAGGTCGTCTATCGGACCTGTGGCTGGGTTCCGGCTCCCTATCCCAATCAAGGCGAATACTTCAAGCGCCGGCCGGACGAGGACGAAATGCGGCAGCGCTGGATTCCGCTGCTTGATCGCCTTGTCCCGGACCGGACGCACCCCCTGGCCGGCGTGGTGCCCAATTGGACGACGCTTCCCCTGCGCGGCCATTTGGCCACCGACGGGGCCAAGGACGAGGTCATCCGCGACGGCGCCCCCCCGGTCCTGGAGGAATACAATTCATGGCTGTTCATCCTGACCGGCGATGACCGTTGGGATGTCGGGATGGCGGCCTTGGACGGCGACGATTTCTGGTGCGCCCCGGCCCGGGCTGCCGCCCTGGAGATCGAGGAACTGGCCGGCCGGCCGATGGCGGCGTTCGGCCCAGAAGGCGACTGGCTGCTGGTGTCGTTTGCCGAGGGCGTGTCGCTGCTGGCCGGCGAACCGACCCTGATGGCCCGGATCATCGACGATGCCGGCGGACTCGATGCCTGCCGGGAGCGTTTCGAGGCCTGGGCGCGAACCGCGGCGGTCCCATCAGAACGCCTGGACGAGGTGCGCGCCCTGGCGGGCTAGACTCGGGCGGCGGCCCGACCGTCTGGCGGAGTTTTCCCGCACGCGCGGGATCGGGGCCTATTTCATCATTCCGGCCACCTGGATGCCGGCCGGGCCGGCGATGACCAGGAACAGGACCGGCAGGAAGAACAGGATCATCGGCACCGTCAGCTTGGCCGGCAGCGCGGCGGCCTTCTTCTCGGCCGCGGTCAGGCGGGCGTCGCGGTTTTCCTGGCTTAAGACCCTGAGACCCACCGAAACCGGCGTGCCGTATTTCTCGGCCTGCAGCAATGTGGTGGTCAGGCTTTTCACCGCAGCCAGGCCGGTGCGGTCGGCGAAATTCTCGAAGGCCTGGCGGCGGTCGGACAGGAAGGCCAGTTCCGCCCCGGTCAGACCGATCTCTTCCGACATTTCCGGGCTGCTGTCGGCCATTTCGGCGGTGACCCGGGCGAAGGCGGCCTCGATGGACAGGCCGGCCTCGACGCAGATCACCATCAGGTCCAGCGCGTCGGGGAAGGCCCGGGTCAGCACCTGCTGGCGCTTCTGGATGGCGTTGGTCAGCAAGATCGCCGGCAGCACCGCGCCGAACCAGGTCGCCCCCGCCACCATCGCCAGCTTCATGATGCTCGGCTTGTCGGCGAACACCCCCGAGACATAAAGCAGCGACAGGGCCAGGAAGCCGACCGGGCAGGCCAGGCGGGCGAACAGGAAGTTCAGCATGGTCGATGGACCGCGCCAACCGGCCTGGGCCAGGCGGCGGCGAAGATTGCGGTCGTCCAGCCAGGCCGACAGCTTCAACTTGGCCAGCAAGGCCTTGACCAGGCCTTCATGGCGATGGGGCTGCAGGCGGGCGCGGGTGTTGAAGCCGGCCAGCCGGGATTGCGACAAGGTCTCGCGTTGGGCGGCCACCGCCTTCAGGCGCGAGCCGCGCTGGCTACGGATCAGCAGCGGCAGGCCCACCGCCAGCACCGAGGAAAAGGCCGCCAGGAAGGACAAGGCGGTGATCAGGTCGGGCAGGGTCAGGGACATCGCCGCCTCCTACATGTCGAAATGGATCATGCGGCGCATCACCAGTCCGCCCATGACCATCATCAGGCCGCCGATGGCCAGCATCAGGTTGCCGGCATTGGTGGTGAACAAAAGGCCGATATATTGCGGCGCGATCACCGCCAGCAGCGAGCCCACCGCGATGGGCAACGAGCCGATGATGCCGGCCGAGGCCTTGGCCTCGCTCGACATCGCCTGGGCCTTGTCGCGCATCTTCTTGCGGCTGCGCAGGACGTCGGCCAGCTTGGACAAGGTCTCGGCCAGATTGCCGCCGGTGGTCTGCTGGATCGACAGCACGATGGAAAAGAACCGGAATTCCGGCGTCGGCATGCGATCGACGGTGCGGGCCAGGCATTCGTCCAGCGTCAGGCCCAGCCGCACGCCCTCGGTGATCAGGCGGAATTCCTCGCCGACCGGGTCCGGCATCTCGCGGCCGACGATGATCAGGCACTCGCCCAGCGGCAGGCCCGAACGCACGCCGCGAATGATGATGTCCAGCCCATCGGCGAACAAGGCGTTGAAGCTGGCGCGGCGGCGGTTGATCAGGATGCTCAAGGTCAGTTTCGGCAGGCCCAGCAGTCCGGTGACCAGGATCAGCGGCAGGCCCAGGGCCGGCAGGCGGGCCAGCCACCACAGCGCGGTCAGGGCCAAGCCGGCGGCGATGGACATCACCACGAAGCGGGCCGGCGTGATGGTCAGGCCGGCATGGATCAGCGCCTGGCGCAGACGGCCGGTGCGGCTGGTGGATTGGCGGGTTTCCTCGACCGCCTTCAGCTTGGCGGCGACGTTGCGCTTCCGGGGGCCGGCGGCCAGCGGGCGGGCCTTGTCGCCCTGGCCGGTGATGGCGCCGATGCGCCGCTTCAGGCGTGCGCGCGGCCCGGTCAGGTGTTGGACCATCAGCGCCCCGGCCGCGATCAGCGCCGCCAGCAGGACCAGCACCAGCATCAGCACCGAGGTCGGCACCAGGCTCAGCACCTCGATCAGGCTGTCCATCACCACTTGGGCTTGGCGGTCAGGCATGGCTGTCCTCCAACGCTTCGGCCAGTTCGCGCTCGCGGCCGAAATAGCGGGCCCGTTCCCAGAAGCCGGGACGCAGGCCGGTGAAACGGTGCCGGCCCAGGATGCGCCCTTGCGCGTCCTCGCCGGTGATTTCGAACACCATCAGGTCCTGCAGCGTCACCACCTCGCCTTCCATCCCCATGACCTCGGTGATGTGGGTGATGCGGCGCGAGCCGTCGCGCAGGCGGGCGGCCTGGACGATCACCTGCACGGCGCCGGCGATGTGTTCGCGCACCGTCTTGGCCGGCAGGTTATAGCCGCCCATGGCGATCATGTTTTCGATGCGGCTGATGGCCTCGCGCGGGTTGTTGGCGTGGATGGTGCCCATGGACCCGTCATGGCCGGTATTCATCGCCTGCAACAGGTCGAACGCCTCGGGGCCGCGCACCTCGCCCACGATGATGCGTTCGGGCCGCATGCGCAGGCAGTTCTTGACCAGGTCGCGCATGGTGATCTGGCCGACCCCTTCCAGGTTGGGCGGCCGGGTTTCCAGCCGCACCACGTGGGGCTGTTGCAATTGCAGCTCGGCGGCGTCCTCGCAGGTGACGATGCGCTCGCCCTCGTCGATATAGCGGGTCAGGCAGTTGAGCAGCGTGGTCTTGCCCGAGCCGGTGCCGCCCGAGACGATGGTGTTGATGCGGCACGCCCCGATGATCTGCAAAAGCCTGGCCCCGGCCGGATTGATCGAGCCGAAGCCGACCAGCTTTTCCAAGGTCAGCTTGTCGCGCTTGAACTTGCGGATGGTCAGCGTCGGGCCGTCGATGGCCAAGGGCGGCGCGATGACGTTGACGCGCGAGCCGTCGGCCAGGCGGGCGTCGCAGATCGGGCTGGATTCATCGACGCGCCGGCCGACCGCCGAGACGATGCGCTGGCAGATATTCATCAATTGGGCATTGTCGCGGAACTTGATGTCGGTCAGCTGGATCTGGCCGTCGGTCTCGATATAGACCTTGTCATGGCCGTTCACCATGATGTCGGCGATGTCGTCGCGGGCCAGCAGCGGCTCCAGCGGCCCCAGGCCCAGCACGTCGTCGCAGATTTCCGCCACCACACTGTGCTGCTCGGCCGCCGACAGCGTCAGTTGGCGCATGGTGATGATCTCGGCGATGATGTCGCCGATTTCCTCGCGCACTGAACCGCGATCCAGCCGGGCCAGCTCGGCGACATCGACCGCGTCGATCAGGTCGGCGAAGATGGTCGCCTTCAGGGCCTGCAGGCGCTGGTCGGGCTCGGCCGTCACCGCAGCCGGCGCCGCCGCCACGACCTTGTCGTCGCGCACCGGCGCGGCGGGTCGGGAGGGAGCGGGGCTGGCGCGGCGGCCGAACATCGATGAAATCCTTCGATCAGGCGGTGGCCTTGGACGGGATCAGGCGGCGAAACAATTCGTTCAGACGGTCGGCCGACAGGCCCTTGGCGGCTCGGGCCGGCAGGGGGCGGCCGGCGATCGTGGCGGCCAGATCGCTGAAGGCCTGGCTTAAGCGGTGGTTGCGCCCGCAGCTTTCGGCGATCATCTGGCCGGCATTGGCCGCCTCGCCCACGGCCTGCGGCTCATAGGCCAGGCAGGCGGTCGGCTTGATCTTCAAGGTGTCCTGGAAATCGGCGGCGGTCAACTGGACCTTGCGGGCGGCGTCGCGCTGGTTCAGCACCAGGCGCAGGCCGGTCTCGCCGCCGCGCCGGGTGGATAATTGGTCCAACAGGTTGCGGCAATCGCGCAAGGATGCCAGGTCGGGGCGGGCCACCACCAGCACCTCGTCGGCCTGGGCCAGCAGGGCGACGGTCCAGTCGGTCCACAGATGCGGCAGGTCCAGCACCACCATGGGCGCCGACTGGCGCGCCAGGTCCACCAGCTTTTCCACCGCGTCCACCGTCACTACGGGGAAGTCGCGCAGGTTGCCGGCGGTCGACAGCACCTTCAGATGGTCGCCGCGTTCGACCATGAAGCGGTCCAGCAGCACGCCGTCCAGGCGGTCGGGTTGGGTCAGGGCCTCGGCCACCGACTGGCGCGGTTCCAGGTTGAAGGCGAGCGCCGCCGTGCCGAAAGCCAGGTCCAGATCGACCAGCACGACGTCCTGGCCGGCGCCATCGGCCAGAGCCCAGGCGACGTTGTGGGCGACGGTGCTGGCGCCCGCGCCGCCGCGCGCGCCGATGGTGGCGATCAGGCGGCCGCGCGGGGCGGCGGCGGGATCGCGGAACAGCGCCTTGACGCTGGCGGCCAGGGTGGGGCCGTCGATCGGGGCCAGCAGGTAGTCGGCGACGCCTTGGCCGATCAGGCGGCGATAGATGGCGATGTCGTTGACGGTGCCGATGACCACGACCTTCAGGCCGGGCTCGACCATTTCGGCCAAGGCCTCGAGCTCGGCCATCAAGCCCTCGGCATCGGAATCCGATTCGACCACCAGGATATCGGGCGAGGGGTGGCGGCCGTAATGGGCGGTGGCGGCCCGGATGCCGCCGGTCTGGATCGCCAGGGTGGTGCGCAGGAAGGCGCGGTCGCCCGGCAAATGTTCCAGCGCGGCCGATGTCGCGGGCGAAAGGGCGAAGGCGTCAAGGGTGAGCTTGGGGATCATGGCGAACCTCGTCACTTGCCGCTGGTGGTGTTGCCGGTCTGGGTGGTGGTGGTGGTGTAGGACCCCACTTCCTTGGGCGCGGCGATGGTCTGGCCCTTCTGGTACTTGCCCAGGATGTCGGCGGCGCGCTCGCCGTCGCGGCCCGAGACCGGCCGGGCCGTTTCCAGGTCGCGCGGGTCGGCGGCCATCAGGGCGATGTTGCGCTGGACGGCGCAGCCGAAATTGTCGGTGTTGCGGTTGCCGTTGTTCCAGTTCAACGGATTCGTCCAATTGCCGCATTCGGGCGCCTTGGCCACATGGTGCGGATAGGACAGCACCGCCATGCCGGTATCACCGGGCTTGGAATCCCACACCAGCCGGGCCTTGATCTCGGCGGGGCGCACGCCGCGCGCCATCAGCTCCTGGGCCAGCTTTTCGGCGTTGTCGCGGGCCTGGGCATCGTCTTCGCCGGTCGCCACCACCGCCAGTTCCAAGGGGCCGGCGCCGCGGCGCAGGTAATCGGCGGCAAAGGCCGACAGGCGGCGGGCATCATCGACCGGCAGCGGGGTCTGGACCACCAGGCGGGCCTCGGTGCGGTGGACGCTGGTCGGGTGGGCCAGGCGGGTGTCGAAATCGGCCAGATCGACCGGCTGGGCGCAGGCGGCGAGCGTCAGGGCGGCGAGCGGGACAAGGAAGCGCTTCATGACGGTCACTCCACGATATAGCCGACCGGACCCTGCAGCGGATTGCCGCCGCGGGTGTCGAGCGGACGCTTGACGTAGACCTCGTGCAGTTTGCCGAGGAATATCTGATCCATGTCGGACGCCGGCGCGAAGCCGTCGGTGGGCAAGGCGATCTGCTTGGGATCGACCGGCTTGGCCAGCATGGCCGACACCATCACCACCAGCTCGGTCTCGGCGCGCTGGAAGCTGGACGACCGGAGCAGCGAGCCGATGATCGGGATGTCCATGGCGCCCGGCATGCCGTTCAGGCCGCTGACGATGTCGTTTTGCAGCATGCCGGCGATCATCACGCTGCCGCCCGACGGCAATTCCACGGTGGAATTGGCCCGGCGCACGGTGAAGGCCTTGATGGTGATGGTGCCGGTGCTGAACGGCACCTGGACCGAGTTGGTCGAGGACAGGGCCGAGACCTCGGTGGCGATCTTCAGCGAGATGGCGCCGGAATCCAGCACCACCGGCAGGAAGGACAGCGACACGCCGAACGGCTTGTACTCGATCTTGATGGTGTCCTTGTCGGGGACCGGGATCGGATATTCGCCGCCGGCCAGCATCGAGGCCGATTCGCCCGACACCGCCATCAGGTTGGGCTCGGCCAGATTCTTGACCAGGCCCTGCTTTTCCAGCATGCGCAACGAGTTGGTCAGGTTGTTCAGGGCCGAGGCGGTGACCACGCCGGCGATCTCGGTACCCAGGCCGACGGGGGTGGTCGACAGCGCCAAGGAGCCGGCCAAGCCGCCGCCCAGACCGGTCGAGGTCAGCGTGTTGGTCATGCCCAGTTCCTTCAGCACCGATTTCTGCATCTCGGCGACGCGGACCTGCAGCAGCACTTGCTGGTCTGCGGCGACCTTGATCATGCTGATCACCTTGTCGTCGGCCGACACGAAGCGCCGGGCGATGGCGCGGGCCTGGGCGGCGACGCCGTCCGACCGCACCGAGCCCGACAGGACCAGGGTGTCGCCGGTGCCCGCCACGTCCAGGCGGTCGTCGGGCAGCAGGCGGGCCAGGGCGTCCTTGACGGCGTCGGTGTCGGGATGGACGTTGACCTCGATCCGGCGGATCAGGTGGCCGGCGGAATCCATCACGAACAGGTTGGTGTCGCCGATCTTGCGCCCTTGCAGGAACAATTGGGTGTTCGAGCGGACCAGCACCTCGGCCACTTCGGGATTGCCGACGACGATGTCGCGCACGGCGGCCGGCAGGTCGATCTGGGTGGTCTTGTTCAGCGCGACGCCGATCACTTCCGGGGCCTGGCGGGCCGGGCCGCTGGGTGTCTTTTGGCCGGGCTTCAGGGCGATGACCGACAAGGGCGCCTGATGGACCTGGGGGCGGGGCGCGGCAAGGGGGGCGGGCGGCTGTTCCGAGGCCGAAGCCGGCAGGCTCAGAAGCAGGGCCAACGCCATCAGGGGAAGCGTGCGGGTCATGGTCAGTTCCCTTCGACCGAAAGCTTGCCGCCGCGATTGACGCGGATTCCACTGCCGCCACCCGATTGTTGCGGGCGGCCGCCGGCATAGGCGGAAAGCGCCTTGGAAAGGCTGGTGTCCGAGGTGTAATGGCGCCCCGTCGCCGGAGCGGATTCCTGGGCGACCGCCAGGCTGCGCAGCGACAGGCTCAGCGCGCCCATCATGCCGGCGGTGGCCAGTTGCTCGGCCTGATCCGGGGTGACTTCCAGCAGGGCGATCTTGCCGACCAGGGCGGTGTCGGTGGCCTGGCCGGGCTTGACCGCCTGGTCGATGGCCAGGACGCGGATGTCGGTCAGGATGGTCTCGGCGGCGAACTTGGCGGCGATGCCGGGCTGCGGCTGGGTGGCCCCGGTCAGGCGCGACAAGTCGGCGGTCAGCACCACATCGACGCGGTCGCCCGGCAAGATGAAGCCGGACGCGGCGTTGTTGGCGCCGATCGAGATGGCGACGGCGCGGGCTCCGGGCGTCAGCATGCCGGCCATCACCCCGGCCTGGCCGGGCTTGAACAGCAACTCGCGGCGGATCGGCTCGCCCGCGGCCAGCGGCCGGCGGACATGCTGGCCGATGGCGGCGGCCAGCGGGTCGGCCGAGCCTTCGGCCTTGACCAGGAAGCGCGACGCGTCGCTGTCGACCGGCCAGGATTGCCATTTCACGTCGGCCGAGGCCAAGGCTGTGCCGGCGGCGATGTCGCGGGCGGCGACCAGAACCGACTTGGCCGGCTCAAGCACCCGTTCGGCGGCGACCGGGCGGTTGTTCTGGTCCAGGAAGCGCTTGGCCAGGAAGGCGGTCAGGCCGGCCACCGCCAGGGCGAAGACGACCAGGAACAAGGTGACGGGGCGCATGGCTTCCTCCCGCTACAGGACCGCGCTGTTGCGCAGCCAGAAATCAAGCCCGCCCGCCGCAATGGCGATGCCGTAGGGCAGCCGGCGGGATTCTCCGGCCGGGCGCAGGCACAAGACGGCCAGGGCAAGAACGCCCCCGGCCAGGCTGGTGGTGACCAGGAACCGGCTCAATTCGTCGAAACCGGTCCACAGGGCGCAGGCAGCCAGCAATTTGGCGTCGCCGCCGCCCAGGATGTTGCGGGCGAACGCCAGGGCGGCCACCGCCATGATCACCAGACCGGCGGCCAGGTGCGCCAGCAGCAGCCACGGGTCGTCGAAGCGGCCCAGCGCCCACGGCAGGAAGGCCAGCGCCACCCCGGCGGTCAGCGGATTGGGCAGCCGGAAGCTGCATCCGTCGATGAACGCCGCGGCCAGCATCATGGCCACGAAGGCGCCTTCCGCGCCGATTGTGAGGAGATCGCCCATCCCTAAGCTTCCATCTCACAAAAAGAAAACTCCCCGAGCAAGCCCAAGGCCGGGGAGTTGAGGATCAGAAGGGTCTGTCCTACTCGCGGGCGGCGGCGGCGCGGGGTATCGCGCCGCCGGCTTCGCCCGTCCCGGCCATCAGCCGCCCAAGGCGGTCTGGATGGCGGTGAAAGCGGTGTTCAATCCGCCGCCGACGGCCGTGACGGCAGTGACGATGACAACGCTGATCAGGGCGGCGATCAGGCCGTACTCGATGGCGGTGGCGCCCGACTCGTCCTTCTGGATCTTGCGGAACATGAACATGGCTTTTCTCCTTTTCTACGGAGGGCTCGGAATTGAGGCCCATCCCCCGGTGGTGCGTCGTGAATAACTTGGGTAATTCCCTGTACTCATGACTACCGTGATATTGAAAATATGGCATTGGTAAATGTGTTGCAACAAAAATATAAATGAATAAGTAATGTACGAATTAATACGCAACGAAGCTTTATTTAAAAAGACAATAATATAAAATTTTATCCAATTTCTCATCAATATTATTATTGTCGGTTGATTGTTGGCCGCTGTAATGGCTGCGCTTGCTGTCGCCGTCTAGGGTCGATGCCCCTTTCTAAACGCATACAAAAGGCGTAATCTGACTGAAATGGGGGGCGTAGCAGGGGGGCGCGATGGCTTCGCTCGATGAACGGCAGGGAGGGCCTGGGCTGCGGCGCTTGCGGGCGCTGATCTTCAGCCTGTTGGCCGGGTGGTCGGCGCTGGTTGGCGGTTCGTTGGCGTGGAACCTGCACAACGAGGCGCGTCAGACCCTGGATCTGGCCACCCGCGAGGCCCGTGTCCATTTCAACAAGGATTATTCCTTCCGCCGCTGGGGCACGCGCCATGGCGGCGTCTATGTGCCCATCGACGAACGCACGCCCCCCAATCCGTACCTGCCCGACATGCCCGACCGCGAGGTGAGCTTGCCGTCCGGGCGGATGCTGACCTTGATGAATCCGGCCTATATGGTCCGCCAGATGATGGACGAGTTCTCGGACGCCTATGGCGTGCGCGGCCGCATCACCAGCTTGAAGCCCTTGAACCCCAACAATGCGCCCGATCCGTGGGAACAGGCCGCGCTCGAGAAATTCGCGCGTTCCGAGACCGACGAGGTGTTCGAGTTGGTCACCATCGACGGCCAGCCGCAATTGCGGCTGATGCGGGCGATGGTGACCGAGCCCGGTTGCCTGAAGTGCCATGCCGACCAAGGCTATCAGACCGGCGATATCAGGGGCGGCATCGGCGTCAATCTGCCGTTGGACGGGTTCTACGCCATCCAGGCGAAGGCCGAGCGCGCCCAATTCACCACCCATGGGGCCATCTGGGTGGTGGGGGTGGTCGGGATCGCGTTTGCAGCCCGCCGCACCCGCCGCCGCCTGCAGGACGAGGTCGAGGAAGACCGCCAGTTCCGGCGCCTGTCGCATCACAACGAGTTGATCCTGCAATCGGTCGGCGAGGGCATCGTCGGCATCGATCCCAATTGCGTCATCACGTTCTTCAATCCCGCCGCCGAGCGTCTGCTGGGCTGGTCGGCCGACCAGGTGCGCGGCCAAAGGCTGACCAAGTTGCTGTTTTGCGGCGACGGGGGGGGCCATTTCTGTCCCGGCGACGGCAAGGGGTGCGCCACCATTCATTCCGGCAAGGCCCGCCAGACCTCGACCGAGCGGCTGCTGTGCGCCGACGGTCGCGAATTGGCGGTCAGCCTGCGCACCACCCCGGTCGTCGAGGATGGCGAGATCCTTGGTGCGGTGGTGGTGTTCGACGACATTTCGGAACGGCTGGAAAGCGAGCGTCTGACCGGGGAATTGATGGAACGCCTGACCCGCTCGAACCGCGATCTGCAGGACTTCGCCTATGTGGTGTCCCATGACCTGCAAGAACCGTTGCGCATGGTCAGCGCCTATCTCGGCCTGATCAAACGGCGTTATTCCGACCGTCTGGACAAGGACGGGGTGGATTTCATGAGCTTTGCCGTCGATGGCGCCCAGCGCATGAGCCGGATGATTTCCGATCTGGTGGATTTGTCCCGTGTCGAGACCAGGGGCGGCGAGTTCGCCCCGGTCGATATGAACGAACTGGTCGCCGAAGTCTTGGTGGTGCTGTCCTTGGCGATCGAGGAGGAATGCGCGCAGGTCAGCATCGAAGGGACGCTGCCGCCGGCCATCGGCGATCGCGGCCAGTTGATCCGACTGATGCAGAATCTGGTCGGCAACGCCCTGAAATATCGCCAGCCGGGGCAGCCGGCCCGGGTGGTGATCTCGGGCCATCAGGACGACGGCCGCTGCACCTATAGCGTGGCCGACAACGGCATCGGCATCGCGCCTGACAACCATCAGCGCATCTTCGTGATCTTCCAGCGCGCCTGCGACGGCGAGGTCTATTCCGGGACCGGTGTCGGCCTGGCCATCGTCAAGCGCATCGTCGAACGCCATGGCGGCGCCATCACGGTGGAGAGCGAAGTGGGCCAAGGCAGCCGCTTCACCTTCGACCTGCCAGCGGCGGGGTGACTTTCCAGGGGCAAATGCGGTATATCAGGCGCCCGGTCTAACCCCTGGTGCCCGAACAAGATGTCCGCCCGTCCCTATCGCCATATCGCCCGTCGCAAATCACGTCTGATCCATGTCGGCTCGGTGCCGGTGGGCGGCGATTCGCCCATCACCGTCCAGACCATGACCAACACGCTGACCACCGACGTCGCCGGCACCGTCGCCCAGATCCATCGGGCGGAAGCGGCCGGCGTCGATATCGTCCGCGTCTCGTGCCCGGACGAGGATTCCACCAAGGCCCTGGCCGACATCATCCGCCAGGTCCATGTGCCGGTGGTGGCCGACATCCATTTCCATTATCGCCGCGCCATCGAGGCGGCCCAGGCCGGGGCGGCCTGCCTGCGCATCAATCCCGGCAATATCGGCAGCGCCGACCGGGTGCGCGAGGTGGTCAGCGCGGCCAAGGATCATGGCTGTTCGATGCGCATCGGCGTCAATGCCGGTTCGCTGGAAAAGCATCTGTTGGAGAAATTCGGCGAGCCCTGCCCGGAAGCGCTGGTGGAAAGCGCGCTGGAACATGCCCGCATCCTGGAAGACAACGATTTCTTCGAGTTCAAGATCTCGGTCAAGGCGTCGGATGTGTTCCTGGCGGTGGCGGCCTATCAGGGTCTGGCGGCGGCCTGCGACTATCCGCTGCACCTGGGCATCACCGAGGCCGGCGGCCTGATCGGCGGCACCGTCAAGTCGGCCATCGGCATCGGCAACCTGCTGTGGGCCGGCATCGGCGACACCATCCGGGTGTCGCTGTCGGCCCCGGTCGAGGAAGAGGTCAAGGTCGGCTATGAAATCCTGAAAAGCTTAGGCATCAGGGCCAGGGGCGTGCGCATCGTCTCGTGTCCGTCCTGCGCGCGCCAGGGCTTCGACGTGGTCTCGACGGTCGAGGCGCTGGAAAAGCGCCTGGCCCACGTCACCGCCCCGGTGACGCTGTCGATCATCGGTTGCGTCGTCAACGGCCCCGGCGAGGCGCGCGAGACCGATATCGGCCTGACCGGCGGCGGCGGCGAGGCCCACATGGTCTATGTCGCCGGTACGCCCGATCATAAGATCGACAGTCCGGCGATGCTGGACCACATCGTCGAATTGGTGGAACGTAAGGCGGCGTCCCTGGACGCGGCGAAACAAAAGGGGTGACATCTTGGCTGGCCTGCAACCCGTTCGCGGAACCCACGACCTGCTGCCCGACGATTCCCGGCGCCACCGCCACGTCGAGGACACCGCCTTTCAGCTGGTCCGCCGTTACGGCTATGGCGAGATCGTCACCCCCATCTTCGAATTCACCGAAGTCTTCGCCCGCACCCTGGGGGAAACCTCGGACGTCGTCACCAAGGAGATGTACACCTTCTCGATGAAGGAGGGCGAATCCATCACGCTTCGGCCCGAGGGCACCGCCGGCGTGGCCCGGGCCTTCATCTCGAACGGGTTGGCCCAGTCGCTGCCGCTGAAGCTGTTCTATCGCGGCCCGATGTTCCGCCACGAGCGCCCGCAAAAGGGCCGCCAGCGCCAGTTCCATCAGGTCGGCGTCGAGTTCCTGGGCGTCGCCGACCCCCTGGCCGACATCGAGACGGTGTCGATGGGCTTCCGCTTCCTGGAAGCGCTGGGGCTGGGCGACAAGGTGACGCTGGAACTGAACACCCTGGGCGACCAGGAAAGCCGCGAGGCCTATCGCAACGCCCTGATCGCCTATCTGGACCCGTTTCGCTCGGGCCTGTCCGAGGAAAGCCGCAACCGGCTGGACAAGAACCCGCTTCGGGTTCTGGATTCCAAGGATGAGGGCGACAAGAAAATCGTCGCCGCCGCCCCCTTGATGACCGATTGCCTGACGCCGTCGGCCAAGGATTATTTCGATCAATTGTGCCAGGGTCTGACCGACATCGGCGTGCCGTTCACCGTCAATCCCCGGCTGGTGCGCGGTCTGGATTATTACTGTCACACCGCCTTCGAGTTCACCACCACCGCGCTGGGCGCCCAAGGAACCGTGCTGGCGGGCGGCCGCTATGACGGCTTGATCGGCCAGATGGGCGGCCCGGCCACCCCGGGGATCGGTTGGGCCGCGGGCGTCGAGCGCCTGTCGATGCTGGGGGGCGACATCGCCGCCACCGACCGTCCGGTGGCCATCGTTCCCATGGGCAACGCGCCCCAGGCGATGGTGCTGGCCGACCGCCTGCGCGCGGCGGGAATCAGTGTCGAACTGGGCTTTTCCGGCAATATGAAGAAGCGCATGGCCCGCGCCGACAAGGCCGGCGCCAGGGCCGTGGTGATTCTGGGCGAGGACGAGATGGCGCGCGGCGCCGCCACCGTGCGCGACCTGGACAGCGGCAGCCAGACCGAGGTGGCGCTGGACCGTCTGACGGAGCATCTGCAGGCCCGATGAGCGAGGCCCACGCCCCCCGTCTGCTTGTCGTGGGCGCCAACCATCGGTCGGCGTCACTGTCGTTGCGCGACCAGATGTTCATCGACGATGCCATGGTGGGCGCCTTCCTGGGGGGGCTGAAGGCGGCTGGCCTGCACGAGGCGCTGGTGCTGTCCACCTGCGACCGGGTCGAGGTGTGGGCGTCGCATCACGACGACGATCTGTGCGCCCGCCTGGTGGCCGAGGCCTTCGGCGCCCGCACCGGGCTGCCCCCGGCGGCGCTGTCCGGCCAGCTTTACGATTGGGCCGGTCCCGACGCGGTCCGCCATGTCTTCACCGTCACCGCCTCGCTGGATTCGCTGGTGATCGGCGAACCCCACGTGCTGGGACAGGTCAAGACCGCCCACCGCCTGGCCCGCGATGCCGGCACCGTCGGCCCGGAACTGGAAACCGTGCTGCAGGCCGCCTATGGCGCCGCCAAGATCGTGCGCAGCGAGACCCGCATCGGCGAAGGACCGGTGTCGATCGCCGCGGCCGCCGTGCAGATGGCGCGCGAAGTCCATGGCGAACTGGGCCGGGCCAAGGGATTGCTGGTCGGGGCCGGCGACATGGGCGAACTGGTGGCGGAAAGCCTGTTGGCGGCCGGCTTGTCGTGGCTGGCGGTCACCGCCCCCCGGGCCAGCCGGGCCGAGTCGCTGGCCGAAACGCTGAACGCCCACGTCATGCCGTTCGAATCCTTGCGCGAGGCGCTGGCCGAGGCCGACATCGTCGTCTGTTCCATGGGCGGGCGCACCGTCCAACTGACCACCGACATGATCGGCGCCGCTCTGAAGAAGCGCCGTCGCAAGCCGGTCTTCCTGGTCGATGCCGGCATTCCCGGCGACATCGAACCGGCGGTCAACCGCCTGGACGGCGCCTTCCTGTACGATCTGTCCGACCTGGAACGGGTGGCGCTCGAGGGCCGCTCGGGCCGCGAGCAGGCGGCGCGCGCGGCGCGCACCGTGCTGGACAATGAAATCAACGGCTTCCTGAAGGGCCGGGCCGGCCGCGCCGCGGTGCCGGCCATCGTGGCCCTGCGCCAGCGCTTCGAGGAAAGCCGCGAGGCGGTGCTGGCCGAGGCCGGCACCGATGCTGCGCTCGCCACCCGCCTGCTGGTCAACCGCCTGCTGCATGCGCCCACCGAGGCGATGAAGGGGGCGGCGGCCGAAGGCGCCGAGTGGAAGGCGATGGAAAAGACGCTGAAAGCCCTGTTCCGATTGGATTGAGACGAGATGAACCTGGAAGCCCAACTGGACAAGGTCCTTTACCGCCACGACGAACTGCACGCCATGCTGGCGGCCGGCGACGGCGCCTCGTTCGCCAAGCTGTCGAAGGAATTGTCGGATCTGGAACCGGTGGCGAACGCGGTGCGTGCGCTCAAGAAGGCTCGGGCCGACATGGCCGAGGCCGAGCAGATGATGGCCGATCCCGACATGAAGGAGTTGGCCGCCGAGGAATATTACGCCCTGAAGGAAAGCCTGCCCGGGCTCGAGCGCGAGGTGCAGCTGATGCTGCTGCCCAAGGACGAGGCCGACGAAAAGAACGCCATCCTGGAAGTCCGCGCCGGAACCGGCGGCGAGGAAGCGGCCCTGTTCGCCGCCGAGCTGTTTCGCATGTACGAGCGCTATGCCTCGGGCCGGGGGTGGCGTTTCGAGGTGATGGATTCCAACGACACCGGTATCGGCGGCATGAAGGAAGCCACCGCCACCATCACCGGGCGCGGCGTGTTCGCCCGGTTGAAGTTCGAATCCGGCGTCCACCGGGTCCAGCGCGTGCCGGCCACCGAATCGGGCGGGCGCATCCACACCTCGGCCGCCACCGTGGCGGTGCTGCCGGAAGCCGAGGATGTCGATATCCAGTTGGACGAAAAAGACCTGCGCTTCGACGTCTACCGGTCCCAGGGCTCGGGCGGGCAGTCGGTCAACACCACCGATTCGGCGGTGCGCGTCACCCACATTCCCACCGGCCTGGCGGTGGCCTGCCAGCAGGAAAAAAGCCAGCACAAGAACAAGGCCACCGCCTTGAAGCTGCTCCGGTCCCGCCTTTACGAGATGGAGCGCGAGGCCAAGGACGCCGAACGCGCCGCCAACCGCAAGAGCCAGGTCGGGTCGGGTGACCGCTCGGAACGCATCCGCACCTATAATTTCCCGCAAGGCCGTGTCACCGACCATCGCATCAACCTGACGCTTTACAAGATCGACGAGGTGATGAACGGCACCGCCCTCGACGAGGTGGTCGAGGCCCTGATCGCCGCCGACCAGGCCGAGCGGATGGCGGAGATGGGCGATTGATCCAGGCCGGCGCCTGGGTCGCTGCCCTGGCCGAGCGCTTCGCCGCCGCCGGCATATCCGATCCCCGCTTCGACGCCCGCTTGCTGGTGGCCGAAGTGCTGGGCGTCACCCCCGGCCGGCTGACCGCCTTTCCCGAAACCGTGGTAAGCCCTGTCCAGGCCGTCCGGCTGGAGGAACTGGCCGCCCGGCGCGAGGCGCGCGAACCGATGAGCCATGTGCTGGGTCATCGCGGCTTCTGGACCCTGGATTTGGCGGTCACCAAGGATACGCTGGCGCCGCGCCCGGACACCGAAACCCTGGTCGAGGCGGTGCTGGCCCGCATCGACGATCGCACGGCGCCGCTGCGACTGCTGGATCTTGGCACCGGCACCGGCTGCATCCTGCTGGCGCTGCTCAGCGAGCTGCTCAACGCCACCGGCTTAGGAATCGACCGTTCGGCCGGCGCGCTGGCGGTGGCGACCGCCAACGCCCGCGCCAACGATCTTGACCGCCGCGCCAGTTTCCAACTGGGCAACTGGACCGAAGGCCTGGTCGGGCCGTTCGACGTCATCGTCTCGAATCCGCCCTATATCCCCGATGGCGATATCGACGGGCTGGAACCGGAAGTGGCCCGCTTTGAACCGCGCGGCGCCTTGGCCGGAGGTGCCGACGGATTGGATTGCTACCGCCTGCTGGCGCCGCAAACGGCGGCTTTGGTGGTCCCCGGCGGCATCGTCGCCTTCGAGGTCGGCCAGGGTCAGGATGGCGCCGTCGCCCTTTTGATGGAACAGGCCGGCCTGTGCGGAGCGAATGTGGTCGCCGACCTTGCCGGGATCGGCCGCTGCGTTATTGCGGTTGCGTAAAAAAATGATTGGAAAGAAGCCCTACTCCCGCTAGGGTGCCTGCGGTTGAAGGCCGCAGGCGTCGAGCTTACCGCTCCGCCTTCGCCGATCCAGACGTTCCCGATCGGTAAATCGAGGATTGTCGACCCTTCCGGACGATGACGTCCGCTGGGGTGGTCGCATGAGCAAGATCATGACGTTGAATTTGAAAAGGCAGGACACGTGAATCCCAAGCAACGCTCCCGCGGCCGCGGCAATGGCGGCAATCCCAATCGTACCCATACCGGTGGCGGCGGCCATTCGGGCGGCGCGCCCCGGCACATCAACGTCCGCACCCAGGTTTTCGATTCCAACGGTCCCGAGGGCCGTATCCGCGGCAACGCCCATCAGGTGATGGAAAAGTACCTGGCGCTGGCGCGTGACGCCTCGTCGCAGGGCGACCGCGTCGCCGCCGAGAATTTCTATCAGCATGCCGAGCATTATTTCCGGCTGATCAACGCCTACAACCAGAGCAACGGCCAGCGCCGCCCGCAGAACCTGCCGACCCCGGCGGGCGACCAGCAGGAAATGACCGGCGAGGACGACGAGAACGGCGAGGGCCAGCAGGGCGAGGGTGACGGCGAAGGCGAGGGCGAGTCCGAGTCCGACGCTGAAGGCGCGCCCGAGGGCGAGGAAGGCAATCCGGCCACCGCCTGACGTTTCAAAAGCCGAAGAAATAAGGCCGTCTCGGTTTCCCGGGACGGCCTTTTTTCATCGCGTTGCCGTCAATGGCACAACAGCACCGGCAATGTGGCGTGGCCGATGACGTGGCGGGTGACGCCGCCCAGGATCAGTTGGCGCAGGCGCGAGTGGGTGTAGGCGCCCATGATCAGCATGTCCGCCCCCACGGCGTGCGCACTGTCCAGCAGGGCCGGCCCGGCATGGTGGGCGGCATCGACGGTGTGGACATTGGCCGTCAGGCCGTGCCAGGCCAACTGGTCCGCCAGTTCCTGGCCGGCGCTCGCCTCGCCCCCCTTTTCCGCAGCCGTCAGGATGGTCACCTTGGCGGCGACCGCCAGCAATGGCAGGGCGTAGGCGACGGCGCGGGCCGCCTCGGTGCTGCCGTTCCAGGCAATGGCAATGTGGCTGGCGATGTCGGTGCGCTTGTCCGACGGCACCAGCAAGATCGGCTTGCCGCTATCCAGCAGCACGGTGTTGAGCGAATTGCCGGCCGCCGAATCGTGGTCGATCGGGCGGGCCATGACGATCAGATCGTGCAGTCTGGCCTGGCGGGTGACGATGTCGTCCTCGCGCCCGGTCATTTCACGCCACCCGCACGAGGCGGCGTCGGTCGGCGGCCGGGTGGCCTCGGGCAGCGGGTGGCCCAGGCGGACCGAATCGTAGATGGCGCGAACCTCGCCGGCCCGCTCGCCGGCCTGACGCTCGGCCATGCCCAGCATCTCCTCGACCATCGCGCCCGACATGCCCTCGCCGACCAGGGGGACCATCAAGGTGGGGTCGGGGCGGACGTGCAGCGCGGTGACGTGGGCGTTGAAGCGGGTGGCCAACAGGAACGCCGCTTCCAGCGGAGCCGGTGCGGATGACGGCTCGTCCAAGGGGACCAGAATGGTCTTGAAGGCGGTCATGGCTTCCTCCTCGGATTGGCGGGTTCAATCGGCGCGGACGACGCAGTTGCGCCCGCGCGCCTTGGCTTGGTAAAGCGCCTTGTCGGCGGCGTGCAGCATGTCCTTCAGGGCGTCGAACGGCTTGGTGCACACGCCTAGACTGGCGGTGATGGTGATGATCTTGCCGTCGGCCGGGATGGCCAGCTCGGCCACCGCCTGGCGCAGGCGATCGAAATAGGCTTCCTCGTGGTCGGGCGCCAGGTTGACCGCCAGGATGCCGAACTCCTCGCCGCCCATGCGGGCGACGATGTCGGTCTCGCGGGTGGTCTGGCGCAGCTTGTCGGCTACCGCCACCAGAACGGCGTCGCCCAGGTCGTGGCCGTACTCGTCGTTGACCGCCTTGAAGAAATCGAGGTCCAGAAGGATCGACGCCAGGGTCAGCTTGCCGCGCCGTTGGCTGGCATACAGCTTGTTGCCGATCTCGGTCAGATGGCGGCGGTTGTAAAGCCCGGTCAGGAAGTCGTGGTTGGCCGCCTTCTTATAGGCCCCCAGCAGGTCCAGCGTGTCCATGTTCTGGTTGATGCGGAAGAAGAATTCCTCGCGCAGGAACGGCTTGGTGATGTAGTCGTTGGCACCGTGCTTGATGAACATCGCCGCCGTGGCGCTGCCGCCGCCCGACGAGATGCCGACGATCGACAATTCCTCGCGCGGGTGGTTCTGGCGGATGGCGCGGATCATCTCGACGCCGTTCATGTTGGGCATGTGGAAATCGGTGACCACCAGGCGGATGTCGGGATGCTCGCTCAGGGTTTCCAACGCTTCCTTGCCGCCGGCCGCCTTGAAGACCTGGAACTGGTAGTGGGCCAACAGGTCGCCGACATAATGGCGCGCCGTCGAGGAATCATCGACGATCATCGCCTTGGTGTTGCGGTTCTTGAGGATGCGGCCGATGACCTGGGCCAGGATCGACAGGCTGGCCGGGTTGTCCTTGATGATGTAGTCGATGACGTTCATCGACATCAGCCGCTCGCGAAAATCCTCGGACACGATGCTGGTGAAGACCAGCGAGGGGATTTTCAGCTTGGCGCACAGTTCCACCGCCTCGGCGTCGGTGGAATCGGGCAAGATGACGTCAAGCACCGCCAGCGAGTAGCGGCCGGGATTGGCCTCGATCAGCGCCTTGGTCTCGGCCAGCGTGCCGGCCTGATCGACCGTCACCCCCTCGATGGTCTCGAGCTGGCGACGCACCGCTGCGGCGAAAAACGCTGAATCCTCAACAAGAAGAATGCGGAAGCTCACGGCACCCATCATCCTCGATTCGGGGGGGCAAAGCCATCATCCTCCAATTTGGCAGGAATTCAACCCGCCAAAACGCACTTTAGACCTGCCGCAAGAGCCGCTTCCTTGGAGCCCGAGGTATCGATGACCTGCCAGCGAATGTCGCCCAGGTCGTAATCGCGCTGACGTTGAAAAACTTCTGGCGTGGCGTCGGAAACATTGGCCTTGCGGGTGGCGATGCGTTCGACCGTCACCTCGGGGTCGGCTTGCAGCCACAAGCCGTCGAAGCGCACCCCGGCGGCCCGGGCCACCGCTTCAATGCGCTCGCGCTGTTCGGGCTTGGCGAACACCGCGTCGGCCACCACCGCGTGGCCATCCTTCAAGATGGCGGCGCAGGTGTCGTAAAGCGCCTGGTAGGTGCGTTCGGTCATCTCGGGGCCATAGCCCTCGGGTCCCAGGCGGTCGAGCAGGCCGACCCCCATGATCTGCTTGCGCAGGCTGTCCGAGCGCACCACCGCCGCGCCCGGCACCGCCAGGAACGGCGCCAGTTCGCGTCCCATGCGGGACTTGCCGCTGCCCGACAGGCCGCCGACCGCCAGCAGGCGGGGTGGCATGGGCGACAGATAGGCCAAGGCCTGGTCGAGATAGGCGTTGGCCTCGGCCACCAGGCCGCGGCGCTTGGGATTGCGGTGGCCGCGCGCGATGGTGGCGCTGACATGGGCGCGGATGGCGGCGCGAAGCGACAGCAGCAGCGGCAGACATCCCACCCCGCCATAATCGCCCGACAGGTCGAGATAATGGTTCAGGGCGTAGCTGGCCAGCGTCCGGCCGGCCCGGCGTTCCAGATCCATCAACAGGAAGGCCAAATCGTAAAAGACGTCGATGCTGGCGATGTCATCCGAGAATTCGATGGCGTCGAACAAGGTCGGGCGTCCGTCGAACAGGCAGATGTTGCCCAGATGCAAATCGCCGTGGCAGGCCCGCACCAGGCCGGCGGCGCGGCGCTCCTCGAGACGGGGGGTCAGCCGGGCCAGCCAATCAAGGCTGGCCCGGGTCAGGGCGATGGTGCGCGCGCGCTCCAGTTCCGCCGTCAGGCCGGCGAAGCAGGTGTCGTTGGTGTCGATGGTCCAGGCCAATCCCTTGGCCCCGCCATGGTCGGGCCGTTTGGGTGCTTCGCGGTGGAAGGCCCACACCGCCTCGGTCAGGCCGTGAATGGCGGCGCGGTCCAGACGGCCGGTCGCGGCCTGGCGGCTGAACAGGCCTTTCTGGTCGAAGCGGCGCATCTTGACCAGCCACTCCAGCGGTTGCCCGTCGCCGCCCAGCCGCAGATTGCCGCCCGAATCACGGGTGACGGCGACCACGCCCTGATACAAGGCGGGCGCGGCGCGGTAATTGACCGCCTGCTCGGCTTCGCAGGCCGCCCGTCGCGCTTCAAGGGTCGAAAAATCCAGAAACGGCAGCTTGACCGCCTTCTTCATCTTCCACGCCAACGTCCCGGCCAGGAAGATCGTCGAGATGTGGGTGTCGAAGCGTCGCGGCTTGATGCCGCCATGGGTGGCGGGGTCGGCCAGGAAGGCTTCGATGTCGGTTTGGGTCGCGTGCTGCATGCGGCCAGGATGGCCTTGTGTGGTGGTTCCGAAGTTCGCATCAGAATGCGGGCATCGGAATCACCACACAATTCAAAAAGTTGGTGGCCTGCTTATCCCCGTAATTCGCCATGCGAATTTCGGGGGCAGGACACTAGGGCGTAAACTCATAAACCGCTTCGTGCTCTGTTTGCCTAAGACACTGTAATGCAGGGAAATGAGCGATGGCTGTACCTTGACGGTACAGCCAAGCGAAGATGACGTCGCAGTACAGCGTCTTAGGCAAACCCGAAGGGCACGCCCCGCAAGGCCATCTAACCCTCGCCGTCAAATTTGGCGATAGCCCCGCTATCGCCTGCATTTCCCGGCGGATTATATGGCCTTGCGGGGCGTGCAGAGCACCAAGCGGTTTATGAGTTTACGCCCTAGGCGAGGACGGCTTGTCCACCGGGCAGGCTGGCCGCCGGGCGCAGCCGCGACGGCGGCAGCACCACATGGGCGATGGTCCCCTTGCCCGGTTCGCTTTTCAAGGTGATGGTGCCGCCGTGCGCCTGGACGTAATGGCGCACGATCGGCAGGCCCAGCCCGGTGCCGCCGACGGTGCGGGCCAAAAGCGGATCGGCCTGGCCGAACGGGTTCCACACCTGCTCCATGCGATCGGCGGGAATGCCGATGCCGTTGTCGGCGACGACCAGATGAAAGCCATCCTCGTCGGATTTGGCGTTCAACGTCACTTTGCCGCCGGTCGGGGTGTATTTGATGGCGTTGGACACCAGGTTGAAGGCGATCTGGCGCAGCCGAAGGGAATCCGCCCACAATCTCGGCATGTCGCCGGAGGCGATGGTGGTCTTGAGGGTGATGCGCCCGTCCTGGGCCTTTGGGCGCAACAAGGTGATCACCGAATCCAGCAGCGGGCCGGGGGTGATTTCCTCCTCGAACAATTCGGTCTTGCCCATGTCGATGCGCGAAATGTCCAAGATATCCTCGATCAGGTCCAGCAGATGGCTGCCGGCCGAATGGATCATCCCGACATATTCGCGGTAACGGGCATTGCCCAGCGGCCCGAACACTTCGTTCTGGATGGTGTCGGAAAAGCCGATCACCGCGTTCAGGGGTGTCCGCAGTTCGTGGCTCATGGTGGCCAGGAACTGCGACTTGGCCCGATTGGCCGCTTCCGCCTCGACCTTGGCCTGGATCAAGGCCAACTCGGTGATCTTGCGGGCGGTCATGTCGCGGCCTTCGGGGATCAGGAAGATGACGTTGCCATCCTCGTCGAAGGCCGGCCGCAGCGAGAAATCGATGAAGATCTCTTCGCCGTCGGGATTGACATGGGTGGTCTCGAAGCGGACGAAGTGGCCGCTGGCGGCATCGGCGATGGCCCGGCGCAGGCGGTCCTGGCTTTCCGGCGAATGCGACCACCACGGCGTGTCGGCGAAGTGCAGGCCGTAAAGCTCGTCCATCGTCTTGTCGGCATAGTGAAGCGCGGTGGCGTTGGCTTCGATCAGCCGACCGTCGGGGGTCAGCACGCCGATGAATTCGAAGGTCTGGTTGAAGACGGCGCGGAAGCGCCGCTGCTGTTCCACCATGCGGTCGTGGACCGACATCAGGGCCGAGACATCGGTGACGGTCAGCACCACGCAGCCAGGCGCGGCGACAAAGGGGGCGGCGGTGATTTCCAGCCATTGCGGCGAGGCATCTCCGCGCAGGAACTCCATGATTCTGGGTGGCTGGGGGGCGCCCGTGGCGCGGACCGCGGCGATCGGGTCGGCGACCCGCCCGGGGCTGCCGTCGATTCTCCGCCAGTTCCGGGTGGGCGGGAAGTGGTGAAAGTCGTCGGCGCCGGCCAGGATCGCCTTTGCCGGATCATTGCAAAAGACGATGTGGTCGTCAGGGGCCAACAGGCAGACCGCGCAGGGAAGCGCGCGCCAGGCACCTTCAATCATAGGGTCGATTACGACATTGGTCGCAGCACTCATGCCGGCGTCCTTATTCCCCGAACGCTCTGATTATCTCAGGTTAATTTCCGTCGGCAATGATGCAATCGGAGTAGGTCTCATCCCTTTGGGACAAGAGGGGTGCCCAGAACCAGGTCGGCCAGGCGCGCCAGGTTCGGATGGCTGTGCAGCGAGGCGATCTCGGCGGCGTCGAACCAGCCGGCGGCGGCGGCGTCGCTGGCCGCCACCGGGTCCCCTTCGACCCATTCGCACGCGACCACCAGGGCCAGATAGTGCAGGCGGATGCGGCCCTCGTCATCGGCCTCGATCACGTCGAACTGATCGATCAGCGGCCCGGCCCGGGCGGTCACCCCGGTTTCCTCGAACAATTCGCGTTGGGCGGCTTGGGCCGGGCTCTCGCCCAGCTCGATCAGACCGCCGGGCAAGCCCCATTTGCGCGGGATGTCTTCCTTGGCCCGCTGAACCAGCAATAGGCGGTTGTCGCGGACCAGGGCGACCAGGACGGCGGGCAGGGGATGGGTCGGGTATTCTCGGCTCATCGGGGCAGTGTAACAGATGTCCGGGCTTGCCGGTGATGGGGCACCGCACTATGGTTCGCCGATCCGTTCTTCCTTCCTGGCGCCAACAAGGCATCGTTCATGGCCGGTTATAGCGATCGTCTCGCCACCCGTATTGCCCTGGCCGTGTCGGGAATGGCTCTGTTCTTCGTGTTGCTGGTCGGTTTCGGCGCTTGGCTGGTCACCACCGAATTGTTGCGGTCGCAGGTGTCGGTGCTGCTGCGGGGGCAGTTGAGTCTGGCCAAGGAACGCGCGGCGCTGGTGGCCATGTCGGCGTCGGACCTGCTGATCCTTCAGGCGCGATCGCAAGGTGGTGCCGAACTGGCGACCAATACCGTCGAGATCGCCGGAATCCCGGCCAGGCTGGCGGTGGTCGATGGCACCGGAGCGGTGCGCCGTGGGCCCCGTCATCAGGTGGTGACGGTGCAGGCCCTCTGGGTCGCCGACGCCATTGCCCGCAACCGTCCCGCCACCCGCCTGGGCGACGATGCCGACGGGCCGGTACTCGACGCCGTGATGCCGGGCGAGGGGGGCGGCTGGGGCGTCCTGCTGCGGCTGCCTCTGCAAGGATTGGTCGACCGTCTGGGACAACGTGACGACAAGGTTCGGGTCACGGTGACGGACCAGGCGGGTCTTTACCGCATCGCCGAGCACGGCGCGGTCGAGGACAGGTCGATGGTGGTGTCTGAACGCCTGACCCTGCCCGGTCTGTTCGCCGATGTCGGCCTGGTGTTAGAACTGGCGCCCGAACCGGCCTTGCTGAGCGATCCGCTCGATCGCCTGACGGCGTTCTTCCTGGCCTTGGCGGGGGCGACGCCGCTGGCGGTGATTGTGCTGTCGATGGTGGTCGGCCGCCGGCTGACCCGCCGCCTGAGCCGGCTGGTCGATGCCGCCGCCGGTTTCGGCAGCGTCAGCACCGACCGTTCGGTATTCGAGACCGGCGGCGACGACGAAATCGCCCGCCTGGGCAAGGCCTTTGCGGGAACGGTCGAACGGCTGGATCGCGCCTACCGCGACATGGAAGCGCGCGGCCGCGCGCTGTTGTCCAACACCGAGCGCGTCGCCCAGATCGGCAGCGCCACCTGGTCCCCCGAGGGCGAGCATCAGGTGTGGTCGGATCAGTTCTACGCCGTCCTGGGGCTTGATCCGGCCGAAAGGGAAGCGTGCCGGTCGGCCTTCTTTTCCCGTGTTCATCCCGACGATCGCGACCGCCTGGTGGCGGCCTTGGGCGACGAGACCGGCCGGGTGGTCGAGGATTTCCGCCTGATCCGCCCCGACGGTGTCGAGCGGATCGCCCAGTTGCGCGCGGAATTGGCCCGTGGCCCCGACGGGGTGCCGTTGCGCATCGACGTCACCATCCAGGACATCTCGGAACGCAAGCGGCTGGAGGGCCGTCTGGACGGTCTGGTCGGCGAGTTGAAGCGCTCGAACGAGGAACTGGAACAGTTCGCCTATGTCGCCAGTCACGATTTGCGTCAGCCGCTGCGCACGGTGCGCAGCTATATCAGCCTGATCGAGGAAAGCCTGGAAGACCGCCTGGACGGCGAGACCCGCGAGTTCATGGATTTCATCCGTGACGGCGTCAAGCGCATGGATTCGCTGATCACCGATCTGTTGGCCTATTCCCGCGTCGGCCGGATCGGCAAGGATGGCCCGGTCGATACCGGCCGCGCCGTCGATCTGGCCCTTCTGGACCTTCAGTCGCAAATCGACGAGGCGGGCGCCGTCGTCTCGGTTCCAGACCGCTTGCCGGTGGTCAGCGGCGAGGCCGGCGAGATGACCCGCTTGTTCCAGAATCTGGTGGGCAACGCCGTCAAGTACCGTGCCGCCGATCGCCGGCCGATGGTGACGATCGGCTGCGCCGAGCGCCCCGGGGAATGGGAATTCTTCATCCGCGACAACGGAATCGGCATCCCCGAGGAACATGCCGAACGCATCTTCGGCATCTTCCAGCGGCTGCATGCCCGCCACGAATACGAGGGCACCGGCATCGGTCTGGCCATTTGCCGAAAGATCGTCGAGCGCCAGGGCGGTCGCATCTGGGCGGCCCACGTCGAAGGCCAAGGTGCCGAGTTTCGCTTCACCTGGTCCAAGCTGCGCCGGCAGGATACGGACGCCGATTAGCTCTTGCCCTGACCGGCCGGTCCATGATCCCCTGGTGGCATGCGCACACCGAAAACACTCTATGACATCTTGTTGATCGAGGACGATCTGGGCGACGCCGGCCTGGTTCGGATCGCCCTTCGGCGGGGGCCGTTCACCGTCCAGTTGCACCACGTCAAGGATTCGGTCGAGGCGATGGCGTTCCTGCGCCGCATCGGGCCGGCCTTCGAAGATGCCCGCCGGCCCGACCTGATCTTGCTGGATCTGAATCTGCCCGGGCGCTCGGGCCACGAGATCCTGGAAGAGATCAAGGCCGATAACGACCTGCACTCGATCCCGGTGGTGGTGCTGTCGACATCCGAGGCCGAGCGCGACGTGCTGAAGGCCTATGCCCTGGGGGCCAACACCTTCGTCACCAAGCCGATGGACGCCGACGAATTCTCGCGCGCCATCCACGCCATCGAAACCTTCTGGTTCACCGTCGCGCAATTACCGGTGGGGTCATGACCCAGATCCGGGTGCTGCTGATCGAAGACGATCCGGCCGATGCCCGCCTGGTGGAACGGATGCTGCGCCTGGCCCCGGGCGAGCCCTTCGTGGTCGAGACGACCGACCGGCTGGCCGGCGCGCTGGGCCGTATCGCCCAGGGCGGCATCGTCGTGGTGCTGGCCGATTTGTCGCTGCCCGATTCGGCCGGGCTGGGCACGCTGACCGCCCTGACCCAGGCGGCGCCCGACCTGCCGGTGGTGGTGCTGACCGGCAATGACGACGACAGCCAGGCCATCGAGGCGCTGAAATACGGCGCCCAGGATTATCTGGTCAAGGGCACCAGCGACGGCGCCATCCTGACCCGGGTGGTGCGTTACGCCATCGAGCGCAAGGCGACCGAGCGGGCATTGAAGGACGCGCTGGACAAGGCCGAGGCGGCGGTCAGGGCCAAGTCGCTGTTTCTGGCCACCATCGGTCACGAGATCCGCACGCCGCTGAACGGCATCCTGGGGATGACCCGGCTGCTGTTGGACAATGTCGCCGACCAGCGCCAGCGCACCTTTGCCGAGACCATCGAATCCTCGGCAGAACTGCTGCTGGGCCTGGTCAACGACATCCTGGATTTCTCGCGGCTCGAGGCCGACGGGTTGACCCTCGAGGAACTGCCCTTCGACGTTACCGACATGGTCGAGGAATTGCGCCTGATGATGGCGCCGCGCGCGGCCGAGAAGGGGTTGACCTTGGGGTGTCGCATTCCGGCCGGTCTGCCGCCGCTGTTGGTCGGCGACCCGCTTCGGCTGCGACAGGTGTTGCTCAATCTGGTCGGCAACGCCATCAAGTTCACCGAGCGGGGCAGCGTCATCATCGCCGTCAACTCGGAAATGGCCCGGCCCGATGGCTTGCGATGGCTCAGGATGTCGGTCATCGACACCGGCATGGGCATCGCCCAGGCGGCCCATTCGGACCTGTTCGTCGAATTCACCCAGGCCGACAGCTCCTACACCCGGCGCTTCGGCGGCGCCGGGTTGGGGCTGGCCATCTGCAAGAAACTGGTCACGCTGATGGGCGGCGAGATCGGCTTCGACAGCGCCGAAGGCGCCGGGGCGACCTTCTGGTTCACCGTGCCGTTGAAGCTGGCCGGCGACGAACACCACCATCGTCGGAATTCGCAGGTGGCGATGGTGTCGATCGACCCGCGCCGCATCATGCTGGTCGATGACAATCCGGTGAACCGCGAGGTCGCCGTCGGGCTGCTGGAACGCCACGGCCACACCGTGACCGCCTTCCCCGACGGCTGGTCTGCGGTCCAGGGCTTCGCGGGGGGCGCCTGGGACCTGATCTTGCTGGACATGCACATGCCCGAGATGGACGGACTCGAGACCGCGCGCGGCATACGGGCGGAAGGCGAGGCCGGCCAGCAGGTGCCGATCTGGCTGTTGACCGCCAATCCCCTAGAGCAAGACAGCCGGCTGTGGCGCGATGCCGGTATCGATGGCTGCCTGTCCAAGCCGTTCCGGGTCGAGGAGATCGCCGCCGTGCTGGCCGAGGGGACGACGCACCGCCGCCAGACCGGCGAGCGCGGCGCCGCCACCGCCTTGGTCAATCTTCCCGAATTTCTGGCCGACCAGAAGGATCTGGGCGCCGACCGCATGCGGTCGCTGGTCGATCTGTTCCGGTCGTCGTCGGGCAAGGATCTGGCGGAAATCACCCGCCTTGCCGAAGCGGGCGAGTTGGCCCAGGTCGGACAGTTGATCCACCGGATGGCGTCGGCCGCCTCGAGTCTGCACATGGCGGCTTTGGCGCAGCGATGCCGCGCCCTGGAAAATGCCGCCCGCGCAGACGATGCCGGCGTGCTGGATCAGGTCGGGGAACTGGCGCGCTTGTGGGAGCGATCGCTGCAGGCGCTGGACGAAATCATCCGTTGATCAGGCGATAGCCGATTCCGTGAACGGTGACGATGATCGCCGGCCGCTTGGGGTCGGCCTCGATCTTGCGCCGCAACCGTCCGACCAGCACGTCGATGGTGCGGTCGATCACCGCTTCGCCGTCATGCTGGGTCAGGTCGAGCAATTGGTCGCGGCTGAGGGCACGGCCGGCATTGCGGGCCAGCGCGGTCAGCACGTCGAACTCGCCCCGGGTCAGCCGGACCGATTCGCCCGACGGCGACAGCAATTGCCGGGCGTCGCAATCCAGTTTCCAGCCGGCGAAGGTGAAGATGCCGGTGGCCTGGCGCTCGGCCGCCATGCTGGGCGCGACCCGGCGGATCAGGTTGCGCACCCTGACCGCCAATTCCCGCGGATTGAACGGCTTGGTGATGTAGTCGTCGGCGCCCAGTTCCAGGCCGACGATACGGTCGGTTTCATCCTGGCGCGCGGTGACCAGGATGATCCCCACCGACGATTTCGATCGTAGGTCGCGGGCCAGGATCAGGCCGCTTTCGTCGGGCAGGTTGATATCCAGCAAGACCACGTCGGGAACCGTGCGTGACACGATCGCGCGCATATCGCGGGCATCGGCCGCCTCCGAGACCTGGAACCCCTCGGCGACCAATTGGGCGGCCAGCTTGGTCCGGGTGACCGGTTCGTCCTCGACGATCAGGATGTGGGCTTTGTTGGGACCGGGCAATAAGGGAACTCCCGCAAGCTGTTTACAATTCATTCAATGTGGGTTTGTCGAAGTTTCACCTAGAGCCGTAACTCCATTGATCACCAAGAAGTATAAACAATCCCAATACAGGAGAGTTTGCAAGTGTTCGCTTCGGTCCTCTCACCGGTTGTGTCTCAGTCGATCGATATTTCCGAGTTGGCCGCCGCCGCTTTGGGATGGGCGCAGTGTCGTGCCGACAAGGCTCGGCACCGGGCGGCGGCCTTCACGTATCGGCCTTTGCCGTGATCGCGCCCCAGCCTCCGTCATCGCGGCCTCACCTGAACAGCGTGTTCAGGTTCGACGCCGGCCGTTCGGTCATCGTTTTCGGCTTGGCGGTGATTGCGGTGCTGTGGGGCTGTATCGCCTGGCATATCGGGCGCGAGCGGACCAGGGTTCTGGCCGATGCCGCGACAGAGGTGTCCAATCTGGCGCAGGTGCTGGACGCCCATTTGCAAAGAACCATTGCCGGCCTGGACCAGACGCTCTTGGTGCTGAAGGCCGAGTACCAGCGTGATCCCGACAAATTCAGCCTGAATGCCGCCGTCGGCTACGCGACCGCCGCCCGTGGGATCGCCTTGCAGATATCGCTGGTGGACGCCCGTGGCACGCTCAAGGATTCGACCACACCGGGATTTGCCCCGGTCAACCTGGCCGATCGCGAACATTTCCAGGTCCATCTGGTGCCCAATTCAACGCTGTTCATCAGCAAGCCGGTCCAGGGGCGGACCTCGGGCAAGTGGTCGATCCAGCTGACCCGGCGTCTCGACCGTCCCGATGGCGGGCTGGCTGGGGTGTTGGTGGTGTCGCTGGACCCGTCCTATCTGACCGAAATCTATCGCTCGATCGATGTCGGGCCCAATGGCGCGGTGGCGCTGGTTGGGCGTGACGGGGTGATCCGGGCGGCCATCTCGTCCGGCAAGCCGCAGATGGGCGGTCGCGTCGCCGATCAGGCCTTGATCGAGCAGATCTTCGACAGCCGGGTCGGATCGATCCGGGCCCCCGGCTTCCTGGGTGAGACGGTGCGTCTGCTCGGCTACCGGACGCTGACAGAGGCGCCGATGGCGGTGGTGGTGGGGCGCTCGATCGACGACGTCTTGGCATCCCATGCCGACACCTTGTTCGATGACGTCGTTTCGGGATTGTTGCTGACCGTCGCCATGGGGGCGGCTTTGGCGATCCTTTACCGGCTGGTGCACCGCCAGGAACTGACCGCCCGCGCTCTTGCCAGCAAGAAGGCCGAACTGGTCGCCAGTCGCGAACGCCTGAAGCGTTATGTCGCCGATCTGGAGCGAATCGCCGAGGTCGCCGCCCACGATCTGCAAGAACCGCTGCGTCGCGTGGTCGCCTACACCCAGCTGTTGGCCAAGCACGCCGAGAACGCCCTGGACGCCGAAGGGCGTGACTATGTCGCCCAAGTGGTCGCCGGCGCCCAACGCATGCGCAAGCTGGTCAGTGACCTGGAAGCCTATGTCGCGGTGGACCATCTGCCTGAGGTCGATGCCCTGACGCCGGCCGGAAGCGCCGTCACCGCCGCCACCGAGCGATTGGCCGAGCCGTTGCGGGAAAAGTCCGCCATGGTCAAGGTCGGCCGCCTGCCCGATGTGGCCGCCGATGAACGCAGCCTGACGGAAATCTTCACGCAATTGCTGGACAACGCGGTGCGCTACAGCTGTCCCGGTCGGCCGGCGATGATCGAGGTCTCGGCCAAGGATGACGGCCGGGTCGCGACCTTCGCGGTGCGCGACAACGGCATCGGTATCGAGGAATCGGCCCGCATCCGTCTGTTCGAGATTTTCCATCGTCTGCGCGGCCTTGACGGTCAGGACGGGACCGGCATCGGCCTGGCAACGGCGCGGCGGATCGTCGAGCACCTGGGCGGGCACATCTGGGTCGAATCGGTCCCGGGTGAAGGCAGCACCTTCTTGTTCACCTTGCCGATGACCGTTCGGTGCAAGCAGGAGGGACGAGACGCGCAGGCCGCGTGAGTTTTCGACTTCGAATCGACCCCGGCGCGGCCGTCCCCGAACCCCAGTGCCGCGCAAGGGTCGATAGAGAGGGATCTCGTCCCCCAACGGGGTCCCTCTCGTTCAACCGAATAGGAATGGACTGATCGGCGGTACGTCCCCGAACCCCAGCATCGCTGGTCAGTCCAGAGGGAGAGTGGTCCCCAAAACGCTCTCCCTCGTAGCTTTCCGCCGCGGGATCAATCCCCGAACCCCAGATGCCGGGGCGGAATATGAAGGGGGACGCCGCCCCAACGGCGTCCCCCTTTTACATTTTGGGCCCGATCACGCCCGCACGCGGGACAGGAAGCCTTCGATTTCCGTTCGCAGGGTCTGCGATTGGGCGCTGAGCTCTGAACTCGATCGCGACACCACGCTGGCCGAATCGCCGACACCGGTGGTGACCTCGACCAGCTTCTCGATATATTCCGCCACCTGGTGGGCGCCGCCGGCCGCCTCGTTGATGTTGCGGCTGATTTCCTTGGTTGCCGCCGACTGTTCCTCGACCGCCGCGGCGATGGTGGCCGTCACCTCGTTCATCGAGCCGATGACCCGGGTGATCTCCTTCACCGCTTCCACCGCCTCGCGGGTGGCGGCCTGGACGCCGTCGATCTGGGCGCCGATGTCGCCGGTGGCCTGCGAGGTCTGGTTGGCCAGATTCTTCACCTCGCCCGCCACCACCGCGAAGCCGCGGCCCGCTTCGCCCGCACGCGCGGCCTCGATGGTGGCGTTCAGGGCCAGAAGATTGGTCTGGCTGGCGATGGCATTGATCAGCTTGACCACCTCGCCGATTCGCTGGGCGGCAAGGTTCAGACCATTGATGGTCCCGGTGGTGGCGGCGGCCAGATCCACCGCCTGGTGGGATATCCTGGTCGAGTTCTGGACCTGCCCGCTGATCTCGTGGATCGAGGCCGACAATTCCTCGGTGGCGGCGGCCACGGTCTGGATGTTGGCATTGACCTGCTCGGCGGCGGTGGCGACATGGGTTGCGTCGGTGCGCGCTTCCAGGGCGGCGCCGTTCATTTCCTGCGCGGCGTTGTCGTTGCCGTTGATGGCGCCGATCATCTGGTCGACCATCCCCTGGACGCTGTTTTCGAAATTATCGGCCATTGCCAGCATGGCGCGGTGGCGATCCTGCTCGGCCTCGCGCTTGGCCTGCTCTTGCTGGTGGCGCATCCTCTCGGCTTCGGCCGCCTCGTCACGCAAGGCCAGGATGGCCCGGGCCAGGGTGCCGATCTCGTCGGCGCGGGCGGTAGCCGGGACGTCGGTGGCGAAGTCGCCGGCGCGAATGTGTTCGGTCGCGTCGGCCAGAAGCCCCAGCGGCGACGCCACCGAGCGCGACAGCAAGAATGCGATGCCCGACACCGCCACCAGGATGGAAAGCCCGATCACGCTGAATTTCTTCAAGGCGGACATGAACGCGGCATCGACATCATCGAGATAAAGCCCGGTGCCGACCAGCCAGTTCCAGGGCGCGAAGGGCACCACCGACGAAACCTTGCGGGAGGGCTCGGTGCTGCCGGCTTTGGGGAACCAATAGAACAGGTGGCCGCCGCCGGCCTTGGCCAGCTTGATCATGTCGGGAATATAGACGTAGCCGTTGGTGTCCTTCGAATCGATGAAGTTCTTGCCCTCGCGGTCGGGCTTCGAGCCGTGCACCACGTTGATGCCGTCATAATCGTAGACGAAGAAATATTCGTCGCCGGCATAGCGCAACGCGCGGATGGCGTCCTTGGCCAGTTTCTGCGCGGTGGCTTGGTCGTACTCGCCGGCCTTGGCGCGGGCATCGAAGGCCTTGGCGATGTCGCGGGTGGCCTCGGACAGGATGCGGGTCTTGGATATCGCCGCCTCCATCATCTGGTCGCGAATCTGGAAGGCGGCGAAGGCGGCCAGGACCACCAAGCCGACAGCGGCCAGAGCGACCAGTCCGAACAGGCGGACCATGATCGATTGGATACGCAGGAAGCCCATCATTGGCATGTCTCCCATCCCTGAGGGCGAAATGCGCCCGTTCGGTGGCAGACCGGCTAAGGCTGATCAGCGAATACTCGTCTCCCTGGCGGCGGCCAAGCGCGTTCCATCCGGTCCCGTCGGTTCGTGTAAATGGATATCAGCCTCTCCGGTCGGTGTACCGGCTGCGGCCTTCTTGGCGGGTCGCCTCGGACACCTACGCGGATCATAGCACAAAGGATGGGGCTGTGCGTTGCTGCAAAGGAAGTAGGGAATCAACCAAAGAAAGGGCCGGCATCCGCGGAACGGATGCCGGCCTAGTGTGACTCCCCCGTCATCCCATGAGAGACTTGCGGTCTTCCATGATCCGACGAAGGATCGGGGTCAGAATCAGTTCCATCGCCAAGCCCATCTTGCCACCCGGCACGACGATGGTGTTGCGCCGGCTCATCCACGAATCCTTGATCATCTGCAGAAGGAACGGGAAGTCGACGCGGAAGCGGTCGGGCTTTCTGAAGCGGATCACCACCAGGCTTTCATCGGCGGTGGGGATGTCGCGGGCGATGATCGGGTCCGAGGTGTCGACGATCGGCACCCGCTGGAAGTTGATGTCGGTCAGCTTGAATTGCGGCACGATGTAATGCACGTAGTCGTGCATGCGGCGCAGGATGGTGTCCATCACCGCCTCTTCCGAATAGCCGCGCATCTTGGTGTCGCGATGGATCTTCTGGATCCATTCGAGGTTCAGCACCGGCACCACGCCGATCTTCAGATCGACATGCTGGGCGACATTGCAGTCCTTGGTGACGACGCAGCCGTGCAGGCCCTCGTAGAACAACAGGTCGGTCCCGTCGTTCAGTTCTTCCCAGGGCGTGAATTCGCCGGACTTGACGCCCAGGTCGGCGAAGCGAGCGGCTTCCTCGTCATTATGAATATAGAAGCGGCGGCGGCCGCGTCCGGTTTCCCCATAGCGCTGGAACAGCTCCTCCAGGTCGCCGAACAGGTTGGCGTCGGCGCCGAAATGGCTGAAATGGCGGTTGCCCTGCTTTTCAGCCTCGCCCATCGCCTTCTTCATGTCGACGCGATTGTAGCGGTGGAAGCTGTCGCCCTCGACGATGGCCGGCTTGATGCCTTCGCGCCGGAACATATGCTCGAAGGCTTCCTTGACGGTGCTGGTGCCGGCGCCGGACGAGCCGGTGACGGCGATGATGGGGTGTTTCCTGGACACGGCCTGCCTCTCTTTGGTCGGCGTTATCGTTTTTATTGGAAAACGTTCAGCGCACCTTCAGCTTTTCGCGCCAGCCGGGATAGATCTTGTCGGCGTCGGCCTGGAAGCTTTCGAAAGCTCCCTTGAGTTCGGGGTGTTCCAGGGCGAAGTCAACCAGATTGACTCCGCGCTGCCAGGCTTCGTGGGCCAGGCGCAGCGACTTGGCGCCGACCGTGCCGCCGTCCTTGTGGCCGAAGGCGCCGCCGCCCGAGGTCTGGATGACGTTGGAATGGCCCAGATTGTCGAAGAAGCCGGGCAGGCGCAGCGCGTTCATGCCGCCCGAGATGATGGGCGTGGTGGCCTTCATGCCGTGCCAGGGTTGGTTGTAGTAAACTCCCATGGCCTCATCGCGTTCGATCATGTAGGCGACCATCTTTTCGTTCTTGTCACCTTCCATCTTGCCGTAGCCCATGGTGCCGGTATGGATGCCCGAGGCACCCTGCAAGCGGCTCATTTTCATGTGGGTCAGCACGGTGTAGCCGCGCTTGGACTGGTTTGAGGTGACGGCACCGTGGCCGGCGCGGTGATAGTGGAGGAACTGGTTGGGAAAGTAGCGGCGGCACAGGGTGACCGCCGAGGGGCCGCCGACATAGCCATCGACCAGGAAGGCGACGTGGCTGGCGTTCTTGCCGAAGGCTTCCAGGATGAACTCACCGCGGCGGATCATCTCGAAGGGGTCGTCGGCGGTGATATTGGCCGAGAAGATTTTCGCCTCGCCGGTTTCCTGCTGGGCGCGCTCCATCGCTTCGGCCACCAACGGGATGATCTCGCGGGTCGGAGCGAACACCTGGTTGCCCTGCGGTTCGTCGTTCTTGATGAAGTCACCGCCCATCCAGAACATGTAGCAAGCGTCGGCGAACGGCTTGGGGCGAAGGCCCAGCTTCGGCTTGATGATGGTGCCGACCACCATGCCGCCGTTGACCTGCGGCCGGCCCAGCACCCGCCACATGTCGGTGATGTTCATGGCCGGGCCGTCGAACAGCGTCAGCAACGAGCGCGGCATGTAGAAATCGATCATCTTGGCGTATTCGACGTCGCTCATGCCCTGATTGTTGCCGATGGCCAGCGTCAGGAACGACACGATCATGGCGCGACCATCGATCATGTTGCGATCGAACAGATCGACGGGATAGGCGATTTTCATAAGGTACTCACCGTCGGGGCGCTCGGTCACTTCGTAGACCAGGGCATCGACGCCCTTGGTGAAGTCGTCGGTGGTGCAGACCTCGACGTTGGTGCCGGTCGAGGATTCGGCGGCGAAATGGGCGGCAACGAAGATGGGCTCGTACCCTGCCTTTGGCTTGATGTGGTAAGCGCACAACACATGCCGGTCTGCGGCGATCAGTTCATCTTCCTTGAGGGCGAAATTGCAGTAGCGCTTGGACTGATCCATCGTCTCTTTTCCTCGTCCGGGTTGGGTCTTGCTGCCCATGTCTAAAGGCTTGGGTTCAACTGTCGCTACAGTGCCAAAGACCAAAGCCACCCGAAACACCCGGGCGGGGTGGCCCGCTCAATTACATGGGTGGCGAAAAAACTCCCCGAAAGTGGGGCGAATGGGCGGTTTCTGTCGAGCGTGAAATGCGGCGGGTGGGGCGTGCCCACCCTGAATGGCGCGAGGCTTGCCTTCCGGTGGCGCGATCCGTAAACTCCCGCCCTTCGCTTCACATTCCACCGCGAGTTCTCACGCCGATGGCCGATCTTCCGCCCGATATCGCCGCGCTCAGCTTCGAGGAGGCCTTGGCCGAACTCGAAGGGATCGTCAAACGGCTGGAGACCGGCGCGACCCGCCTGGACGATGCCATCGCCGCCTACGAGCGCGGCGCCAAGCTGCGCGCCCATTGCGAGGCCCGCCTGAAGGAAGCCCAGGCCCGGGTCGAACGGATCGTGCTGGGGCCGGATGGGGCGGTCTCGGTGGCCCCGGCGGCAGTGGAATAGGGATCGTCATGCCCCGTATGTCCCCGCAATCCCGCCGCTTGTCCGAGGCGCTGGCCGCCGCCGCCGCCCAAGTCAACGCCGAGCTTGATCTGCTGCTGCAGGCCGGCGAGGGCCCGGAACGGCGTGTCCATGAAGCCATGCGCTACGCCACCCTGGATGGCGGCAAAAGGTTGCGGCCGTTCCTGGTGATTCAGTCGGCGTCGCTGTTCAACGTGTCGCCCTCGTCGGCGCTCAGGGTGGCGGCCGCCCTTGAGATGGTCCATTGCTATTCGCTGGTCCATGACGATTTGCCGTGCATGGACGACGACGATTTGCGCCGTGGTCGCCCGACCTGTCACAAGAAGTTCGACGAGGCCACGGCGCTGTTGGCCGGCGACGGCCTGCTGACCCGGGCCTTCGAGGTGCTGGCCGGCGAGGCCACCCATTGCGATCCATTGGTCCGCTGCCAGCTGGTGGGCGAGTTGGCCCACGCCGCCGGCGGGCAGGGCATGGTCGGCGGTCAGATGGTCGATCTGCAGGCGGCGAGCCTGACCATGGACGTCAACGACATCACCCGCCTGCAGCAGATGAAGACCGGCCGCCTGATCAGCTTCGGCTGCGAGGCCGGGGCGATCCTGGGCAAGGCGGCCTCGTCCCTGCGGCTGGCCTTGAAGAATTACGCGCGCGAGATCGGTCTGGCCTTCCAGATCGCCGACGACATCTTGGATGTCGAGGGCGACGCGAAGCAGGTCGGCAAGGCGCTGCGCAAGGATGCCGAGGCCGGCAAGGCCACCTTTGTTTCGCTTCTGGGCATCGACCGGGCCCGCGCCCAGGCCAAGATGTTGGCCGACCAGGCCTGCCGTCACCTTGAACCCTTCGGCGACAAGGCCGACCTTCTGCGCTCGACTGCGCTCTATATCGTCGAGCGGCGGACCTAAGGAAGATCATTATGACCAACTCGTCCACCCGCCTGCTGGACCAGGTCCACGTTCCGGCCGACATGCGCGACTTTTCAGTCGAGCAACTGCGCCAACTGTCCGACGAGGTCCGCCAGGAAATGATCGAATCGGTGTCGATCACCGGCGGCCATTTGGGAGCGGGCCTTGGCGTGGTGGAGCTGACGGTGGCGCTGCATCACGTTTTCGATACCCCGGCCGACAAATTGATCTGGGATGTCGGCCACCAGGCCTATCCGCACAAGATTTTGACCGGTCGGCGCGACCGCATGCGCACGCTGCGCCAGGGCGGCGGCCTGTCAGGATTCACCAAGCGAAGCGAAAGCGAGTACGACCCCTTCGGGGCCGGCCATTCCTCGACCTCGATCTCGGCCGGGCTGGGCATGGCGGTGGGCCGCGACCTCAAGGGGGCGAATTTCAACGTCGTCGCGGTGATCGGCGACGGCGCCATGAGCGCCGGCATGGTCTACGAGGCGATGAACAATGCCGGCTCGATGGACAGCCGCCTGGTGGTGGTGCTGAACGACAACGATATGTCGATCGCCCCGCCGGTGGGCGCCATGAGCGCCTATCTTTCGCGCCTGTTGTCGTCCAGGCCTTATCTGTCGATCCGTCACTTCGCCAAGGACATCGCCGCCATGCTGCCGCCTCCGCTGGAGCGCGCGGCGCGCCGGGCCGAGGAATATGCCCGCGGCATGGTCTCGGGCGGCGGCACCTTGTTCGAGGAACTGGGCTTCTATTATGTCGGCCCGATCGATGGCCATAATTTCGATCACCTGCTGCCGGTCTTGAAGAACGTCCGCGATTCGGCCGAGACCAAGCCGGTCTTGATCCATGTGGTGACCAAGAAGGGCCGGGGCTATCCGCCGGCCGAGGAAGCCGCCGACAAGTATCATGGCGTCGGCCGCTTCGACGTGGTGACCGGCAAGCTGGCCAAGCCCAAGGCCAACGCGCCCAGCTATACCTCGGTGTTCGCCCGCGGCCTGCTGGCCGAGGCCGCCCACGACGACCGCATCGTCGCCATCACCGCCGCCATGCCGGCCGGGACGGGACTGGACAAGTTCGCGGACAAGCATCCGGGACGCTGCTTCGATGTCGGCATCGCCGAACAGCATGCGGTGACCTTCGCCGCCGGTCTGGCCTGCGAGGGCTTCAAGCCGTTCTGCGCGCTTTATTCGTCGTTCCTGCAGCGCGGCTATGATCAGGTGGTCCACGACGTGGTGCTGCAGGGCCTGCCGGTGCGTTTCGCCATCGACCGCGCCGGATTGGTCGGCGCCGATGGGGCGACCCATGCCGGCTCGTTCGATCTGGCCTTCCTGGGCTGCCTGCCCGACCATGTCTTCATGTGCCCGTCGGACGAGGCCGAGCTGATGCATGCGGTGGCCACCGCCGCCGCCATCGACGATCGTCCGTCCTTCTTCCGCTATCCGCGCGGCGAGGGGGTCGGCATCGACCTGCCTGAACGCGGCCAGGTGCTGCCCATCGGCAAGGGGCGGGTGTTGCGCCAGGGCAACCGGGTGGCGCTGCTGTCGCTGGGCACCCGCCTGGCCGAGGCGCTGGCCGCCGCCGACGATCTGGCGGCGCGCGGACTGTCCACCACCGTCGCCGACGCCCGCTTCATGAAGCCGCTGGACGAGGAGCTGATCCTGCGCCTGGCCCGCGAGCACGAAGTGTTGATCACCATCGAGGAAGGCTCGATCGGCGGTTTCGGCAGCCATGTGCTGAATCTGTTGGCCCTGTCGGGTGCGCTGGACAAGGGCTTGAAGGTGCGGCCGATGGCGCTGCCCGACCGCTTCATCGAGCATGATTCGCCGATGGCCCAGTATGACCAGGCCGGCCTGAACGCTCCGCAGATCGTGGCCACGGTGCTGGATGCGCTGGGGCAGCGGGTCAGTGCGGCGATTGCCTAATTTAGAACATCATAAATAAGCAATATATACTACCTGGCAGAAACCAACACGTGCCAGACTAATTAACATGATAATTTCGTTGTTCCAGGAGGCATAGACAATGGAAACTCCGGAATTTTGGTCATGCAATCTTGAAGTATCGAGAATCAGTGGTATAGTATATTCCGGTTTTGTAGTCGGAGCCGAATCTGTGGATATGGAATTAGAAAAGCTTCAGGATAGTGCCCGACGCGCGAGCACGTTGCTGAAGGCCATGAGTAACGAACATCGGCTGATGATTCTGTGTCAGCTTCTGCACGGGGAAAAGTCGGTGGGCGAGCTTGAGCGCCTGATCGGGCTGTCGCAATCCGCCCTGTCGCAGCATCTGGCCCGCCTGCGCCGCGACAATCTGGTGCAGACCCGCCGCCAGGCCCAGACCATCCATTATTCCCTGGCCGGTCACGAAGCCAGCGCGGTGATCAACACCCTGTATGGTCTTTATTGCGCCAAGGAAGTGGGCGGCGGCTGCGCTGCGGCCTGATCACGCCTTGGCGTAGATCCACACTCCATCGCCTCTGTCGCCTCGCCTGATCGCGCCCTGCTCCATCAAATGGTGCAGGTGCGACAGGCTTTCGCCGATGGCGAAGCTGGTCTGCTGGGCGTCCAGCGGCCGCTTGAACAGCACCTTCAAAACATCGCGGGCGGTGACGCCCTGGGCCGAGCAGGCTTCCAGCGTCAGGGCCAGGCGATCGTCATGGTGGGCCTGCAGTTGGTCGGCGCGGACGTGAAGGCCCACGAAGGGCAGGTTGTGCGACGGCAGCACCAGGGCGTCGGCCGGCAATTGCTTCAGGCGCTCAAGGGCGGCCAGGAAGTCGCCCAGCGGCGTGGCGTCGGGCTCTTGCGGCCACACGCCGATGATTGGGCTGATCTTGGGCAGAATCTGGTCGCCCGAGATCAGCACGTTGGCTTCCTCGCACCACAGGCAGGCATGTTCGGGCGAATGGCCGCCGCCTTCCAGCACGACCCAGGTCCGGCCGCCGATGACCAGTTCCGATCCGTGGCGGATGGCGGTGATGGCGGCAGGCAGCGGACGGATGCGGGAACGATAGGTGCCGGCCCGCTCGCGGATGCCGGCCAGCATGTCGTCGTCATAGGCGCAGCGGCGATAATGCTCGACCTGATTTTCCACATAGTCGGCGCCCTGGTCCAGCATCAGCATGCGGCCGAAGGTCCATTCGCCGACGGTGGCCCGCATGCGCACGGACCATTGGGCCGCCAGCGGTCCGGCCAAGCCCATATGGTCGGGGTGGAAGTGTGTGCAGATCAGGCCGGTCACCGGCTTGGCGGCCAGCGGCCCGGCGAACAGCGCCTGCCAGCACTCCCAGGTCTCGTCATTGCCGACCCCGGTATCGACCAGCACCCAGCCATCGCCATCGTCCAGCGCCCACAGATTGATGTGGTCCAGGGCGAAGGGCAGCGTCATGCGAATCCACCAGATGCCCGGGGCGACCTCCGTGACCGCGCCGGGTTCGGGCGGGGTGGGGAAGGGGAAGTGCAGAGGGGCGTGGCTCACGATGGGTCCTCCGATAAACCGGCATATGCTTACCGATTTGCTCCGGGTGTGCAAGCGGCGTGGTTTGTGGCATGACCGATGCCATGAAGACGCTTCGCATCGGCATCGATTTGGGCGGCACCAAGACCGAAGCCATCGCGCTGGATCGCGCGACCGGGGCCGAGTTGGCGCGCCGCCGTGTCGCCACCGCCCAGGGCTCGTATGATGGCACCATTACCACCATTCGCGATCTGGTCGCGGGGCTCGAGTCCGATTTGGGCGCCGCCGGAACCGTCGGTATCGGTATTCCCGGGACCATTTCGCCGGCCACCGGTCTGGTCAAGAACGCCAATTCCACCTGGCTGATCGGCCAGCCGTTCGATCGCGACCTGGAAAGTGCGCTGGGCCGGCCGGTGCGGCTGGCCAACGACGCCGATTGCTTCGCTTTGTCGGAAGCGACCGATGGTGCCGGCACCGGCGCCGACACGGTGTTCGGGGTGATCTTAGGGACCGGGGTCGGCGGTGGCCTGGTGGTGCATGGCCGGCTGGTGGCCGGTCCCAATGCGGTGGCCGGCGAATGGGGCCACAACCCGCTGCCGTGGCCGCGTGACGACGAGCGGCCGGGGCCGGCCTGCTATTGCGGAAAGACCGGCTGCGTCGAAACCTTCCTGTCCGGTCCGGGGCTCGAGCGCGACCACGGGCAAAATCTACGGGTGCCCGAGATCGCTGTCCTGGCTGATGCGGGTGATCCCGGTGCCGCAGCAGCGCTGGCCCGCTACGAAGATCGGCTGGCCCGGGCTTTGGCGGTGGTGATCAACATCCTTGACCCCCACGTCATCGTGCTGGGCGGCGGGGTTGGCAATCTGACCCGGCTTTATTCCAGCGTACCGGCCCGCTGGGGCGCGTATGTCTTTTCCGACAGCGTGGCGACGAGGCTGGTTCCTCCCCGGCACGGCGATTCCTCGGGCGTGCGCGGGGCGGCCTGGCTTTATCCCGCATAGGCTTCCTGGAAACGCACCGGGGCACCCAGCGGGTCGCCGATCAGGCTGTCTTCGCGCATGACGATATGGCCGCGGATGATGGTGGCCAGCGGCCAGCCGGTGACCTTCTTGCCGTCGAACGGGGTCCAGCCGCAGCGGCTGACGATCCAACGGTTGGTGATGGTGCGCTTGGCCTTCAGATCGACGATGGTGAAGTCGGCGTCGTAGCCCAGCGCGATGCGGCCCTTGCCGGCCAGGTTGTAGATGCGCGACGGTCCCGCCGAGGTCAGATCGACAAAGCGCTGCAGGCTAAGCCGGCCATGATGGACATGGTCCAGCATGATCGGCACCAGGGTCTGCACCCCGGTCATGCCCGACGGGCTTTTCGGATAGGGCTGGCCCTTCTCCTCCAGGGTGTGCGGCGCGTGGTCGGACCCCAGCACATCGACGGTGCCGTCATTGATGGCCGCCCACAGGGCGTCGCGATGGCGGGCCTCGCGGATCGGCGGGTTCATCTGGGCCAGGGTGCCCAATTGCTCATAGCATTCCGGCGCGGCCAAGGTCAGGTGCTGCGGCGTGGTCTCGACGGTGGCCAGATCCTTGTGTCCGGCCAGATAGGCCATTTCCTCGGCGGTAGTGACATGCAGGACATGGACGCGGCGCCGGGCCGCCTCGGCCAGGCGGATCAGCCGGGTGGTGGCCTTCAGGGCGGTTTCCTCGTCGCGCCAGATGTGGTGGGCGCGCGGATGGGCGGCCGCCTCGGCCAGGCCCTTCCGTTCGATCAGGCGTTCTTCGTCCTCGCAATGGACGGCGACGCGCCGCGTGCCTTGCGCCAGCACGCGGGCCAAGGTGGCATCGTCGGCGACCAGCAGGTTGCCGGTGCTTGACCCCATGAACACCTTGATGCCGGCGCAGCCGGGAATGCGCTCCCACTGGGCCAGATGATCGACATTGTCGCCGGCGGCCCCCAGGAAGAAGGCGTGATCGGTCCAGGCGCGGCCCTTGGCGCGGGCCAGCTTGTCCTTCAACTCGGTCTCGGTGGTGGTGCCGGGCTTGGTGTTGGGCATCTCGAAGATCGCCACCACGCCGCCCATGGCGGCGGCGGCGGTGCCGGTGGACAAATCTTCTTTGTGTTCCAGCCCCGGCTCGCGGAAATGGACCTGGGTGTCGATCACGCCCGGCAGCACGGTCAGGCCGGAAGCGTCGAAGGCGTTGGCCGCCTCGGCCTGGGCAAGGTCGCCGATGGCGGTGATGCGCCCGCCAGCGACGCCGATATCGGCCTCTGCGGTGCCGTTGGGGGTGACGATGGCACCGCCGCGGATGATCAGATCGAAGGTCTCGCTCATGGGGCAGCCTCCTACTTGACCGCGTTATTGATCAGGTACTGGCCGATATCGGCCGGCTTGACCTTGAAGTTCTTCGGCGGCTCGCGGCCATCCAGGGCCAGGGCCACCAGCATGGAATTCTCGACGCTGGCGATGGTGACCTTGAACAGGCCGGTGGCGCCCCGCAGCTTGGGATAGTAAAGCGGATCGACCGCCTTTTCCTTGCGCCCCAACTGGGCCAGGGCCTCTTCCTCAGATATCTCGCACGGCGCTGACGTCAACACCTTCCAGTCGCTCTGGCCGGCGAATCCTTCCAGCACCGCCTCGGGCGCGTCGTCGGTGACGCCGACCTTGTAGAGGTTCTTGCCCAAGCCGACATCGGCCCCCCATTCCTGGTTGGCCTTGCTGGCGGCGACATAGATGGTGGTCATAAGCGTGCGTTCCCGGCGTTGCAAAGCGCCAAGATGCGTCGGCGGTGGCAGCAGGTCAAGAAAACGAAAGCCCCGCCGAAGCGGGGCCTGGGGTCAGCCGTTGGACGAGCCCGCCTTGGCCGGCGGCTGCTGCGGTGGAAGATGGCGCAACAAGGCCGCCCGGTATTCAGGATTGGCCATCCAGCGGTCGAGATAGCCCTGAGCACGCGCCTCGGCGTTCTTCATGAACTCTATCTGCTGGTCGCGGTCCATCATCGTATTCGTCCTTAAATCCACCTCGTCGTACACGTCGGTGCGTACGCAAAAAGTTAGGCTGGCCTAACTCTCACTAAACTAGCGCTGTCGTTACGTTGCTTGCAATACCAATTCGGTCATGACCGATCTTCGCCTTTGTCCGCCCACCATACGCGCTTGCGTTCGTAGCTGTCGCATCGGGTGACGGTATAGCCGCAGTCGATGAACACGGCGGTGACACGCTCATGTTTGTCTAACGCCTTGTCTGGCGGGTAGTCGTCATGGGTGACCCGATATACTCGCACTGGCTTGGTCATTTGAAGCAGGCGACATGTCAGTTCGCAAGCGACCCGCACTATCCAAGCCCTGTCGGTTTGTTTGGGAAACAGCCGCTTGGTATCAAGGCCACACCAATAATCACGTGTCGTTCCTGTGGCATGATCCAATTCCTGGATAAAGAATATCAGTTCGTGGTCGGTGCCACCGATCATGATCTCCAGGCCGACATACGCGAAATATGTCTTGCCGCAGACCATGTCCACCCCAAGCTTGGACTGCATCGCATGTGAACGCCCATCACTATGGAACTGATCGACTTCGATGGTTTCGTCACAGGAGCTGCGCTCGAACGCCATTGCACCCTCATTGCGGTATTGCGCGCAGATTTTCGCAGCCCCAAGATGCTTTTACAACTCGCTCTCGGTTAGAAACGCGCTTTCCTAACCCAAACCACGGTACCGGTATCACGTGACACCAAAAACAAAACCCCGCCGGATCGCTCCGGCGGGGTTTCGTGGTTCGAAGACCGATCAGGCGGCGATGCCCATCTTGATCTTCAAATTCTCGTCCAACTTGGCCAGGAATTGCTGGGTCGTCAGCCACGACTGGCCGGGGCCGATCAGGATGGCCAGGTCCTTGGTCATGAAGCCCGATTCCACCGTCTCGACGCAGACCTGTTCCAGCGCCAGGGCGAAGTCGGCCACCGCCGGCGTGCCGTCGAACTGGGCGCGGTAGAACAGACCCCGCGTCCAGGCGAAGATCGAGGCGATCGGATTGGTCGAGGTTTCCTTGCCCTTCTGGTGCTCGCGGTAATGGCGCGTCACCGTGCCGTGGGCGGCCTCGGCCTCGACGGTCTTGCCGTCGGGGCTCATCAGCACGGATGTCATCAGACCCAGCGAGCCGAAGCCCTGGGCCACCGTGTCGGACTGGACGTCGCCGTCATAGTTCTTACAGGCCCACACGAATTCGCCCGACCACTTCAGCGCCGAAGCGACCATGTCGTCGATCAGGCGGTGTTCGTAGGTCATGCCCTCCTTGTCGAAGGCGGCCTTGAACTCGCGGTCGTAGATTTCCTGGAAGATGTCCTTGAAGCGCCCGTCATAGGCCTTCAGGATCGTGTTCTTGGTCGACAGATAGACCGGCCACTTCTTCATCAGGCCGTAATTGAAGCAGGCCCGGGCGAAGCCGGCGATGGATTCGTCCAGGTTGTACATGCCCATGGCGACGCCGGCGCCGGGGAACTCGAACACTTCGTGCTCGATGACCTGGCCGTCGACACCCTCGAACTTGATGGTCAGCTTGCCGGCACCCGGCACCTTGAAGTCGGTGGCCTTGTACTGGTCGCCGAAGGCGTGGCGGCCGATGACGATCGGCTTGGTCCAGCCCGGCACCAGGCGCGGCACGTTCTTGCAGATGATCGGCTCGCGGAAGACGGTGCCGTCCAGAATGTTGCGGATGGTGCCGTTGGGCGACTTCCACATCTTCTTGAGGTTGAACTCCTTCACCCGCGCCTCGTCCGGGGTGATGGTGGCGCACTTGACGCCGACGCCGTACTTCTTGATCGCCTCGGCCGAATCGATGGTGACCTGGTCGTTGGTGGCGTCGCGGTGCTCGACGCCGAGGTCGTAGTACTTCAGGTCGATGTCGAGATAGGGCAGGATCAGCTTGTCCTTGATGAACTTCCAGATGATCCGAGTCATTTCGTCGCCATCGAGTTCGACGACCGGATTGGCGACCTTGATCTTGTTCATTGTTGGCATCCTTATTCAAAAAAGTGGCGGAAGCCGAAGCTTCCGCCGTCACATTCGGGTCAGATGGCCGCCAACGCCTGGTTCAGGGTGGCGCTGGGGCGCATGGCCTTCGACGTCTTGTCGAAATCGGGATGGTAGTAGCCGCCCATATCGACCGGCTTGCCTTGGGCGGCGATCAACTCGGCGTTGATCTTCGCCTCGTTCTCGCTCAAGGCCCGGGCCAGGGGGGTGAAGCGGGCGGCCAGCTCGGCATCCTTGGTCTGGGCGGCCAGGGCCTGGGCCCAGTAGAGCGCCAGATAGAAGTGGCTGCCGCGATTGTCCAGTTCGCCCACCTTGCGGGCCGGCGAGCGGTTGTTTTCCAGGATCTTGCCGTTGGCCGCATCCAGGGTGTCGGCCAGGACCTGGGCCTTGGCGTTCTTGAAGGTCTGGGCCAGATGCTCCAGCGAGACGGCCAGCGCCAGGAACTCGCCCAAGCTGTCCCAGCGCAGATAGCCTTCTTCCTGGAACTGCTGGACGTGCTTGGGGGCCGAGCCGCCGGCACCGGTCTCGAACAGGCCGCCGCCGGCCATCAAGGGCACGATCGACAGCATCTTGGCGCTGGTGCCCAGCTCCAGGATCGGGAACAGGTCGGTCAGATAGTCGCGCAGCACGTTGCCGGTGACGGAAATGGTGTCCTGGCCCTTGCGGATGCGGTCCAGCGAGAACTGGCAGGCCTCTTCCGGGCTGAGGATGCGGATGTCCAGACCCGAGGTGTCGTGATCGGCCAGGTACTTCTGGACCTTGGCGATGATCTGGGCGTCGTGGGCGCGCTTGGCATCCAGCCAGAACACCGCCGGCGTGTTGGACAGACGCGAGCGGGTGACCGCCAGCTTGACCCAATCCTGGATCGGCGCGTCCTTGGTCTGGCAGGCTCGGAAGATGTCGCCCTTTTCGACCTTCTGCTCCATCAAAACCTTGCCGGCCCCATCGACCACGCGGACCACGCCATCGGCGGCGACTTCGAAGGTCTTGTCGTGGCTGCCGTATTCCTCGGCCTTCTGGGCCATCAGGCCGACATTCGGCACGCTGCCCATGGTCTTGGGATCGAAGGCGCCGTGCTTCTTGCAATCGTCGATCACCACCTGATAGATGCCGGCATAGCAGCGGTCGGGGATCATCGCCTTGGTGTCGTGCAGCTTGCCGTCGGTGCCCCACATGCGGCCCGAATCGCGGATCATCGCCGGCATCGAGGCATCGACGATGACGTCCGAAGGCACATGCAGGTTGGTGATGCCCTTGTCGGAATTGACCATCGCCAGCGGCGGGCCGGCCTTGTAGGCGGCCTGGATGTCGGCCTCGATGGCGGCCTTCTTGTCGGCCGGCAGCTTGTCCAGCTTGGCCAAAAGGTCGCCGAAGCCGTTATTGACGTTGACGCCGATTTCCTTGATGGCGTCGGCATGCTTCTCGAACACGTCCTTGAAGAAGACGGTGACGGCATGGCCGAACATGATGGGGTCGGACACCTTCATCATGGTCGCCTTGAGGTGCAAGGACAGCAGCAGGCCGGGCTGCGACTTGGCGTCCTCGATCTGCTCGGCGAAGAAGGACCGCAGGGCCTTCACGCTCATCACCGCCGAATCGATCACCTCGCCGGCCTTCAGCACGGTCTTTTCCTTCAGCACGGTGACGGCGCCGTCCTTGGCCACCAGTTCGATGCGCACATTGGTCGGCTCGGCCACGGTCACCGACTTCTCGCTGCCATAGAAATCGCCGGCCTGCATGTGGGCGACGTGCGACTGCGACGAGGCGGCCCAGGCGCCCATCTTATGCGGGTTGTTGCGGGCATATTGCTTGACGGCGCCGGCGGCGCGGCGATCCGAATTGCCCTCGCGCAGGACCGGGTTGACCGCCGAGCCCAGCACCTTGCCATAGCGGGCCTTGATGTCCTTCTCGGAATCGGTCTTGGGGTCCTCGGGGAAATCGGGCAGGGCGTAGCCCTGGGACTGCAATTCCTTGATCACCGCCTTCAACTGCGGCACCGAGGCCGACACGTTGGGCAGCTTGATGATGTTGGCTTCGGGCTTGAGCGTCAGTTCGCCCAGTTCGGCCAGCTCGTCGCCGATGCGCTGTTCGGGCTTCAGGACCTCGGGGAAGGTGGCGATGACGCGGCCGGCCAGCGAGATGTCGCGGGTCTCGACCGCCACGCCGGCGGCCTTGGTGAAGGCCTGGACGATCGGCAACAGGGAATAGGTGGCCAGCGCCGGGGCCTCGTCGACCTGGGTCCAGATGATTTTCGCGTCGCTCATGGTTCGATTCCCGTAGCTGCCAATCGATGGATGTCCGCCGGCCGGCGCGCCGATTGGAGGCGCATTTTCTGTGGTGCGGCCGGTCAGCCGGGGACGATAGCAAACGAGCCGTGGAACGCAAGCCGGAAAGCTACTCGATGGGATGGGAAACGGGCAGGGACTTCACAAATTTTTTCTAACTCCCAATATGATATCGGGAATCAGGGGGCAACCGCAGCGCGATCCGTGACATGATCACCGATCCGAGTTGCGAGCCGGCCTTATAAAAGACGGTTCATTCGACCCCGGAACGGAGGAGTTTCCATGCGTTATTTCATTGGTTCGAGCGTGATCATCGCCACCCTGGCCATCGCCGCCGCCCAGCCGGCCTCGGCCCAGCAGAAGCCGGAAGAAGCCCTGAAGATGCGTCAGGGTCTGATGCAGGCGGTGCGGATGAATTTCGGCCCCATCGGGGCATGGCTGCAGGGCAAGGGCGATCTGCCGGCCGACGCCGCCGCCAAGGCCGAGAACGTCGCCGCCATCGCCAAGATGGCGCCGATGGCCTGGGCCAAGGGCACCGAATCTCTGTCGGGCGCCAACACCAAGTCGGAAGCCTTCGGCTCGGCCGATTTCGCCAAGGGCTGGGTCATGTTGGGCGAGGCCGCCGTCAAGCTGCAGGCCGCCGCCGCGTCGGGCAACGCCGACGCCACCAAGATGGCGGCGGCTGATGTCGGCAAGACCTGCAAGGGCTGCCACGACAATTTCCGCAAGGAATAAGACACCCTGAAAAGACATCGCCCGGCCCCTGATCGGGGGCCGGGCGAAATCCTTGTCTGCCGAACAAGCGGGAAAAATTACTCTTCGCCGCCGCCGGTCGAGGCCAGATACATCACACCCGACGTGAAAACGGCGGTGAGCAGCAGGCCCAGATAGATCGCATAGCCGGTCGGGCTAGCCGGACCCAGCAGGGCGCCCAGCACCGGAACCGCCAAATAAAGGGCAATCACCAGGACGCCGGCGACAACCAGACCCAGAACCTTGGGAAGGACGCTCATTGGACACGCTCCTTAAGACAACAATACCGGCTTAGGAATCAGCCGGTCCCCTCGGCGCAAACCTCTACCAGATTTGGGGATAATCGGAAAGGCTAATCGTTGCCGGTAGCGGGTCGGGGCAAACCCTGCTACCAAGAACGTCGAAGCATTGGAAGAGATCACCCCATGGCTCGCGCTGGTACCGACCTGTTCCCAACTTCCGACGTCCAGGCCTTGCTGGCCGGCCGGCATGGCGATCCCTTCGCGGTCCTGGGAGCCCATCCCGCCAAGTCGGGCTGGGTGGTCCGCGCCTTGGCGCCGCAGGCGGCCAAGGCCTGGGTGGTGGTCGATGGCGCCGAGACCGCGATGGACAAGGTCCATGCCGACGGGGCATTCGCCGCCCGGATCGGCACGGCCGACAAGCCGGCCTATCGCCTGCGGCTGGAATTCCCCGACGGCGGCGGGCAGACCATCGACGACCCCTATCGTTTCGGCCCGGTTCTGGGCGATTTGGACATCCATTTGCTGGTCGAGGGACGCCATCTGCGCACCTTCGAGAAGCTGGGCGCGCACCTGGTTCGTCACGAGGGAAGCGACGGCGTGCATTTCGCCCTGTGGGCGCCCAATGCCAGCCGGGTTTCGGTGGTGGGCGACTTCAATCATTGGGACGGCAGGCGCCATCCCATGCGGTTGCGCCACGGCGCCGGGGTGTGGGAGCTGTTCATCCCCGGCCTGGCCGCCGGCACCCTTTACAAGTTCGAACTGGTCGATGCGGGCGGCGCCCTGCTGCCCTTGAAGGCCGACCCGTACGGCCATTACGCCGAGGTGCCGCCCAAGACCGCCTCGGTGGTGTGGGACCTGGCGCCGCGCGAATGGTCCGACGGCGCCTGGATGCAGGGTCAGGCGGCGCGCAATGACCGCCATGCCCCCATCAGCATCCTGGAAGTCCATCTGGGCTCGTGGCGCCGCGTGCCCGAGGACGGCAACCGCCCGCTGACCTATGTCGAGATGGCCGAGCAACTGGTCGATTACGTCCGCGACATGGGCTTCACCCATGTCGAGCTGTTGCCGGTGCACGAACATCCGTTTTCCGGCTCGTGGGGCTATCAGCCGGTTGGCCTGTTCGCGCCCTCGTCGCGCTATGGGACGCCCGAGGATTTCCGCGCCCTGATCGAGGCGCTGCACCAGGCCGGCATCGGGGTGATCGTCGATTGGGTGGCCGGCCATTTTCCGCGCGACGCGCACGGGCTGCACCGCTTCGACGGCACCCATCTTTATGAGCACGAGGACCCCAGGAAGGGCCTGCACAAGGACTGGGACACCCATATCTACAATTACGGCCGCACCGAGGTCCGCAACTTCCTGTATTCGAACGCGCTCTATTGGATGGAGCAGTACCATGTCGATGGGCTCAGGGTCGATGCGGTGGCCTCGATGCTGTACCTGGATTACTCGCGCCAGCCGGGCGAGTGGATCGCCAACGAACATGGCGGCAACGAGAATCTGGAAGCCATCGGCTTCCTGCGCCACATGAACGAGGTGGTCTATGCCGAACATCCCGGCGCCATGACCATCGCCGAAGAATCCACCGCCTGGCCGGCGGTGTCGCGCCCGACCTGGCTGGGCGGTCTGGGCTTCGGCTTCAAGTGGAACATGGGCTGGATGCACGACACCCTTCGCTATTTCTCGAAGGACCCGATCCACCGCCGCTATCATCACGACGATTTGACCTTCGGCCTGCTATACGCCTTCCACGAAAATTTCGTGCTGCCGCTGTCCCATGACGAGGTGGTGCACGGCAAGGGCTCGATCCTGGCCCGCATGCCGGGCGATCGCTGGCAGAAATTCGCCAATCTGCGCGCCTATTACGCCTTCATGTGGACCCATCCGGGCAAGAAGCTGCTGTTCATGGGCCAGGAATTCGGCCAGGAACGCGAATGGGATTGCGAGGGCTCGCTGGACTGGCATCTGCTGGACGACCACCAGCATGATGGCGTGCGCCGCATGGTCAAGGACCTGAACCGGCTGTACCGGGTCGAGCCCGCCCTGCACCAACTGGATTGCGAGGCGGCCGGCTTCGCCTGGATCGATTGCAACGACCGCGACAATTCGGTTCTGTCCTTTGTCCGCAAGGGCATCGATTCCGACGATATCTGCCTGGTGGTGGCCAACCTGACGCCCCAGGTGCGCCACGGTTATCGTATTGGCGTGCCGGCCGACGGCTTCTGGCACGAGATCTTCAATTCCGATTCGCACTGGTATGGCGGCTCGGACGTTCACAATGACGGCGGCCGCCAGGCCGAGCCGCAGCCCTGGCACGGCCAGCCCTATTCGCTGGCCCTGACCCTGCCGCCGCTGGCGGTGGCGGTGTTCAAACGGGCACGGTGATTGGTCGTCTCTAGCGCCTTGGCCCCGGAAACACTATACTCGCGCCATCAGGAAGAGGTTGTCCTTATGCGCACGATCGACGACATCATCGGCAGGCTCCGTGAGATGCAGCCTGATCTGAGGCGCCGCTATCCGATCCGCGAGATGGGCGTGTTCGGCTCGTATGCGCGGGGGGAGCAGCGCGACGACAGCGATCTCGACGTGCTGGTGGAGTTGGGGGACGGTGTCACCTTGATCGATTATGTCGGGCTGCAATTGGAGCTTTCCGACGCCTTGGGCGTGACGGTCGATCTCGCCAACAAGAAGACGCTGAAGCGTCGTATCGGCCAGCGCATCCTTGCGGAAGTGAGACCGGTGTGATCCGCGACTGGCGTGATTTTCTCGACGATATGCGCGATCATGCCGAGACGGCCCAGGCCTTTGTCGGTGCGATGACGTGGGAAGAGTTTCAGGCCGACATCAAGACGATCTTCGCGCTTGCCCGCGCCATCGAGATTATGGGCGAAGCGGCGCGCCGCGTTCCCGAGGATGTCCGGAACTCCTATCTTGCCATCCCATGGCGAGAAATTATCGGCATGCGCAATGTCCTGGCCCACAATTACGATGGCGCCGATCCAAGGATCATTTACGATACCGCCACGCTCTTCCTGCCGGATCTGGTGGAAAAGTTGTCCGCCATCATTGCTGACTTGGCCCATGGCGACACCTTGCCGCCTGGTTCCGCCTGAAACGACGGATATCGACCTTCATGCCCCACCGCCGCCGTATCTGGGCCGGATCGCCCTATCCGCTGGGAGCCACCTGGGATGGCAACGGCGTCAATTTCGCGCTGTTCTCGGCCAACGCCACCAAGGTCGAACTGTGCCTGTTCGACTCGCATGGCCGCGAGGTCGAGCGGATCACCCTGCCCGAATATACCGACGAGGTGTGGCACGGCTATCTGCCCGACGCCCGGCCGGGCCTGTTGTACGGCTACCGGGTGCATGGCCCCTACGATCCCTATCGCGGTCACCGCTTCAACGCCGACAAGCTGTTGATCGACCCTTACGCCAAGGCGCTGACCGGCTCGCTGATCTGGTCGGACACCCATTTCGCCTTCCGCCTGGGCTCGAGCAGGCTGGACCTGGCCATGGACCGGCGCGACAACGCGCGTTTCATGCCCAAATGCAAGGTGGTCGATACCGCCTTCACCTGGGGCGCCGACCGCCGACCCGACACCGCCTGGTCCGACAGCGTGATCTACGAGCTGCATGTCCGCGGCTTCACCATGAAGCATCCGCAGGTGCCGCCGGCGGTGCGCGGCACCTTCCTGGGGATGGCCCACCCGGCGGTGATCGACCATCTGGTGAAATTGGGGGTGACGGCGGTGGAATTGCTGCCGGTCCAGGCCGGCGTCGATGAACGCCACCTGGTGGAAAAGGGCCTGCGCAATTACTGGGGCTACAACCCCATCACCTATTTCGCCGCCGAGCCGCGCTATTACGGCGCCAACCCGCACGGCGACTTCAAGACCATGATCGGCCGCCTGCACGAGGCGGGCATCGAGGTGATCCTGGACGTCGTCTACAACCACACCGCCGAGGGCAACCATCTGGGGCCGACGCTGTCCTACAAGGGCATCGACAATGCCAGCTATTACCGGTTGGTGCCGGGCTCCGAGCGGTGGTACGAGAATTATTCCGGCTGCGGCAACACCCTGCAGCTGTCCCATCCGCGCGTGCTGCAGATGGTGATGGATTCCTTGCGCTATTGGGTCGAGGAAATGCATGTCGATGGCTTCCGCTTCGACCTGGCCGCCTCGCTGGCGCGCGAGAAATCGGGCTTCGACGGCGGCTCGGGCTTTCTGGACGCGGTGCGCCAGGACCCGGTGCTGTCGCGGGTCAAACTGATCGCCGAGCCGTGGGACATCGGCGGCGACGGCTATCGCCTGGGCGGCTTCCCGCCCGGCTGGTCGGAATGGAACGGCCGCTATCGCGATACCGTGCGCCGGTTCTGGCGCGGCGACGGCGGCGTGATCGGCGACATGGCGTCACGGCTGACCGGCTCGTCCGATATGTTCGGCTGGGGCGGGCGCCGGCCGTGGGCGTCGCTGAATTTCGTCACCTGCCATGACGGCTTCACCATGGCCGACCTGGTGACCTATGAAAAGAAGCAGAATGCCGCCAACGGCGAGGATAACCGCGACGGCACCGACGCCAACTATTCCTGGAATTGCGGCGCCGAGGGCCCGACCGACAGCCCGGCAATCAATTCGCTGCGCTCGCGCCAGATTCGCAACATGCTGGCGACGCTTCTGCTGTCGCAAGGGGTGCCGATGCTGCTGGCCGGCGACGAGTTCGGCCGCAGCCAGGGCGGCAACAACAATGCCTATTGCCAGGACAACGATGTCGGCTGGGTCGATTGGGGCAAGATCGACGAGGACTTGCTGGCCTATGTCCAGGGGTTGTTGAAGCTTCGGCGCGAGCATCCGGTGTTCCGGCGGCCGCATTTCTTCAAGGGTGACCAGGTGGCGGGCGGCAAGCTCAAGGACATCACCTGGGTCACCCCCGAAGGCACCGAGATGACCAATGCCGACTGGACGGCGCCGTTCGCCCGTTCGCTGGGCTTCGTGCTGGGCGGCGAATCCTGCGTCGTCGATTCGCGGGCCGGCCGGTTGGATGCAGACGAGACCTACATGGTGCTGATGAACGCCTATACCGAAATCCTGTTCTACACCTTGCCGCCGCAGATGGGCGACAGCTGGGAAGTGTTGATGGACACCGCACGGCCCGGGCGGGTGGGCCCGGAAGAAGTGTGCGAAGGCGGCAGCCGGTTCCCGGTCAAGCCGCATTCGCTGGCGGTGCTGCGACGTCGGGAAGGGGGAACGCCATGAGCGAGACCGAAATGCTGGACCGGCTGGCCAGATTCGCCGGGATCGAGGATGGCTGGTGGGATTTCTACGGCCAGTGGCGGGTGGTTCCGGCTTCGACCAAGCGGGCCTTCCTGGCCGCCATGGGGCTGGACGCCGCCGACGAATCCCAGGCGGCGGCCACCCTGGCCCAACTCGAGGAGCGTCCGTGGCGCCGCTGGCTGGAGCCTGTGGCCCTGTTCACCGCAGGCCAGGCCGATCCGTTCGTGACGCTGACCGTGCCGGCCGACCTGGACAAGGTGAGTGCGGGCTGGACCCTGACCGAGGAAATGGGCGTCGGCCATTCGGCCTTCGTCACCATCGACACGCAGGAATGGATCGATGAACGCTGGATCGACGGCCAATTGGTCAAGCGCTGGAAGCTGCGCCTGCCGGAATTGCCGCCGCCCGGCTATCACCGCCTGAAGGTCGAGATCGGCACCGAAGCGGCCGAGATGACGGTGATCGTCGCCCCGGCCAAGGGCCACGTGCCGCCGGAAGTGGCCGGGGGCGCGCGGGCCTGGGGCCTGGCGACGCAGATCTATGCGCTTCGTACCGGCAGCGACTGGGGTGTCGGCCATTACGGCGCCCTGGCCGAACTGGGGCGGATGGCCGGCCGGCTGGGGGCCAAGACCGTCGGCGTCAATCCGTTGCACGCCTTGTTCCCCAATTGCGCCGAGCGCTACAGCCCCTATGCGCCGTCTTCGCGGCGTTTTCTCAACGTCACCTATCTCGACATCGAGGCCATCCCGGAATTCAGGCACTGCCGCGAGGCCAAGCGCACTTTCGCCTCGCCGGGGTTCCAGGCGACGCTGGCCCGGGTCAAGGGCTATCCGCTGGTCGATTACGCCGAGGTCGCCCGGGTCCAGCGCCCGGTGCTCGAAGCACTTTACGCCTGGTTCCGCTCGGAGCACCTGGCCGAGAACGACGAGCGTGCCCAGGCCTTTCGCGCCTTCCAGCGGACAGGCGGCGCGGCCCTTGCCCAGTTCGCCACCTTCGAGGCCCTGCACGAGCGCTTCCTGAAGGACGGGAACGGCTGGTGGCGCCACTGGCCCGAGGAATTCCGCCATCCCGCCAATCCCGCCGTCGCGCGCTTCGCCGCCGACAATGCGCTTCGCGTCGAGTTCTATGCCTGGCTGCAATTCGAGGCCGACCGCCAGCTGGGCGCCGCCCACCAGGCGGCGCGCGATTCCGGGGCGACCATCGGGCTTTACCGCGATCTGGGCGTCGGCATCGCCGGCGACGGCGCCGATTCCTGGGGCGACCAGGATTTGTTGGCGTTGGGCCTGTCGGTCGGCGCGCCGCCGGACCCGCTGGCGCTGAAGGGCCAGGATTGGGGGCTGCTGCCGTTCAATCCCATGGCACTGAGGGAAGCCGCCTATCGCCCCTTCACCGAAATCCTGGCCGCCAACATGCGCCATGCCGGCGCGCTGCGCCTGGATCACGCCATGCTGCTCCAGCGGCTTTATTGGGTGCCGCCGGGGGTGGACGCCGATCAGGGCGCCTATGTCCGCTATCCGGTCGATGACCTGTTCCGGCTGGTGGCGCTGGAATCGGCGCGCAATCGCTGCCTGGTGATCGGCGAGGATCTGGGCACCGTTCCCGACGGTTTCCGCGAGCGCATGGATTGCGCGTCCTTGTTCGCCTATCGGGTGATGGTGTTCGAAAAGACCGACGGCCGCTTCAAGCGCCCCGACGAATTCTCGCCCCAGGCCCTGGCGATCTTCGCCACCCACGACCTGCCCAGCATCCTGGGCTGGTGGAACGAGGCCGACATCAAGGCGCGCGCCCGCCTGAACCTCTATCCCCGCGACGGCATGGCGGCCGAGGAACAAGAGTCCCGCGCCACCGACCGCCGCCTGATGGTCGAGGCCCTGGCGGCAGAAGGTTTGTTGCCGGCCGACTTCCCCACCTCCGGGCCGTTGGACGCCGCCCAGGGCCAGGCGCTGACCGCCGCCGGCCACCACTATCTGGCCCGGTCCAGCGCCGCCCTGATGATGGTCCAGATCGAGGACGTCCTGGCCGAGGACAGCCAGATGAACCTGCCGGGGACCGTCGATCAGCATCCCAACTGGCGCCGGCGCTTCGCTTTGGACGTCGCCGGGCTGGACGGTGACGCCCGGATGAAAGCCCTACGGAATTTGCGGTCATCACCGAAAGTTCCTTGACAGCAGGGTAGGGGCAGGCCACTCCATTTCTTTGGGATTGCTTCAGGCGGGAAGGGCAGGTCATGCGCCGAGTTGGGCCACCGGTCGTCAAGTTGCTCGACGACGACGTCGAGAGCATCAAGTACTCGCTTGCCAGCCACCTGCTTTATTCGGTGGGCAAAGAGCCGATCAACGCCACCGCGCGCGATTGGTTCATGGCGGCCGCCTATGCCGTGCGCGACCGCGTCACCGAACGCTGGATGCCGACGCTGAACCGCTATTACGAGCAGGATCAGAAGCGCGTCTATTACATGAGCATGGAATTCCTGATCGGCCGCACGCTGACCAACGCCATGATCAATCTGGGCATCTACGATCAGGTGCGGGAAGCGGTCGGCCAATTGGGCCTGGATTTCGACGAAGTGGTCGGCTGGGAAGTGGAAGCGGCGCTGGGCAATGGCGGCCTGGGCCGTCTGGCCGCCTGCCTGCTGGATTCCATGGCGGCCCTGAACATCGCCGGCTTCGGCTATGGCATCCGCTACGATTACGGCATGTTCACCCAGCATGTCGAACATGGCTGGCAGGTGGAAAGCCCGGAAAACTGGCTGCGCTATGGCAATCCGTGGGAATTCGCCCGGCCCGGCGTGATCTATCCGGTCCGTTTCGGCGGCCGGGTCATCCATTACAAGGACGTGATGGGCCACACCCGCGCCCAGTGGATGGACGCCGAAGAGGTCATGGCCATGGCCTATGACGTGCCGATCCCCGGCCATGGTGGGCGGACCGTCAACAATCTGCGCCTGTGGTCGGCCAAATCGACCCGCGAATTCGATCTGAAATATTTCAATGCCGGCAATTACATCGAGGCGGTGCGCGACAAGAACGAGTCCGAGACCCTGTCCAAGGTGCTCTATCCGTCCGACATGACCGAGCGGGGCAAGGAACTGCGCTTCAAGCAGGAATATTTCTTCGTCGCCGCCTCGATCCAGGACATCCTGGCCCGTTTCCGCAAGTCGCACGACAACTGGGACATGCTGCCCGAGCGGGTCGCCATCCAGTTGAACGACACCCATCCGGCCATGGTGGTGGCCGAACTGCAGCGCGTGCTGGTGGACGAGCACCAGCTGGATTGGCACCGCGCCTGGAGCCTGACCCGGCGCTGCTGCGCCTATACCAATCACACGCTCATGTCGGAAGCCTTGGAGACCTGGCCGGTCGATCTGTTCGGCCGCATCCTGCCCCGGCACCTGGAAATCGTCTATCAGATCAACCACGAGTTCCTGCAGGAAGTTCGCCATCGCCATCCGGGCGATTCCGAGTTGCTGCGGCGGGTCTCGGTGGTAGCCGAAGGCGACGAGCGCCGCATCCGCATGGCCCATCTGGCGGTGGTCGGCAGCCACAAGGTCAACGGCGTCGCCGCCATCCATACCGGCCTGATGAAAAGCACGATCTTTTCCGATTTCGACCATTTAAGCCCGGGCAAGATCACCAACAAGACCAACGGCGTCACCCCCAGGCGCTGGCTTTTGGGCGCCAATCCCGGCCTGGCCAAGCTGATCAGCGGCGCCATCGGCGACAGCTGGGTCACCCACCTGCACGAGTTGAAGAAGCTTGAACCCTTCGCCGCCGACAAGGGGTTCAGGGCCGAATTCGCCGCCGTCAAACGCGCCAACAAGGAACATCTGACCGACGTCATCGGCCAGCGTCTGGGCATCGACCTGACCGCCGATTCGCTGTTCGACGTGCAGATCAAGCGTATCCATGAATACAAGCGCCAATTGCTGAACCTGTTGCACGTCATCAGCCGTTACAACCGCATCCGCTCGAACCCGATGATCGATCTGGTGCCGCGCACCATCATCATCGGCGGCAAGGCGGCGCCGGGCTATGCGCTGGCCAAGCTGATCATCAAGCTGGTCAACGACGTCGCCGACGTGGTCAACAACGACCCCCTGGTCGGCGACAAGCTGAAGGTGGTGTTCGTCCCCAACTACAACGTCTCGACCGCCGAACTGGTGATGCCGGCGGCGGAATTGTCGGAGCAGATCTCGACCGCCGGCACCGAGGCCTCGGGCACCGGCAACATGAAAATGAGCATGAACGGCGCCCTGACCATCGGCACCTGGGACGGTGCCAATGTCGAGATCTGCGAGGAAGTGGGCGAGGAAAACATGTTCCTGTTCGGCCTGACCGCCCAGGAAGTGGCCCGCATTCGCGTCGATGGCTATGACCCGGCCCGGGCGATCAATTCCGACGAATGCCTGAAGAAGGCGATCGAGCTGATTTCCACCGGCTATTTCTCGCCCGACCAGACCGATCGCTTCCAGGGGATCGCCGATGTGCTGACCCACGGCGACCATTACCTGCTGACCGCCGACTTCCCGCTTTATCTGGCGGCGCAGGAACGGGTCGACCAACTGTACCGCGATCCCGACGAATGGAACCGCCGGGCGATCTTGAACGTCGCCCGCATGGGCAAGTTCTCGTCGGACCGTACGGTGGCCGAATATGCCCGCGAGATCTGGAACGTGGCCGTAGAGTAGGGGCGTGCTGCTTCCCATTGACGCCTTGCATGCAATGGCCCACTCTGCGCGCCATGAGCGAGGCGACACGAACCCTTTCGCCGCAAGAGCGTCTTGACTGGCTGCGCCTGATCCGCAGCGAGAATGTCGGGCCGCGCACCTTCATTCGCCTGCTGGAACGGTTCGGCTCGGCTTCGGCCGCGCTGGCGGCCCTGCCCGAACTGGCCAAGCGCGGCGGCCGGGCCAGGCCGATCGTCATCTGCCCCAAGGAAACCGCCGAACGCGAAATGGCGGCGGCGCTGGATCTGGGCTGCACCGTGCTGGCGGCGTGCGAGCCGGGCTATCCGCGCTATCTGGCCGCCATCGACGATGGCCCGCCGATCCTTTATGCCCGGGGCAACGCCTCGCTTCTGACCCGGCCGATGGTGGCGATGGTCGGCGCGCGCAACGCCTCGGTCAACGGCCGCAGCTTGACCCGGCGCATGGCGGCCGAACTGGCCGGCGACGGGCTGGTGGTGGCGTCGGGGCTGGCGCGCGGCATCGACACCGCCGCCCATGAAGGTGCGCTGTCGGGCGGCACCGTGGCGGTGATGGCGGGCGGGATCGACGTGGTCTATCCGCCGGAAAACGCCCGGCTTTACGACGACATCGTCGCCATGGGCTGCGCGGTGTCGGAAATGCCGCCCGGCACCCAGCCGCAAGCCAGCCATTTTCCCAGGCGCAACCGCATCGTCTCGGGCCTGTCCTTAGGCGTGGTGGTGGTCGAGGCCTCGTTGAAGTCGGGGTCGCTGATCACGGCGCGCATGGCTGCCGACCAGGGCCGCGAGGTGTTCGCCGTTCCGGGGCATCCCATGGACCCGCGCGCCCAGGGGCCCAACGACCTGATCCGCCATGGCGCCACTCTGACCGAAGGGACCGCCGACGTCCTGGCGGTCTTGAACGACATGCTGCGCCGGCCGTTGGCCGAGGGTCGCAAGGCTGTGTTCGCCGCCGCTCCCCAAGCGATTGTCGATGAATCCGAGCTGGCGCACGCCCGGACTCTTTTGCTGGAAAGCTTGGGTCCTGCTCCGGTGACGGTTGACTTGCTGATCCGCGAATGCCAATTGTCTGCTTCCGTGGTGTCCCTGGTCCTGCTCGAGCTCGAGCTGGCCGGTCGCCTGGAGCGGCTGCCTGGAAATCAGGTGGCGCTGCTGGCTGGCATCTGAAGCATTTTCTCGTACCTGATCGGGGCCGGATGAAGGTCGTCGTCGTCGAATCGCCTGCCAAGGCCAAGACCATCAACAAGTATCTTGGCCCTGATTTCCAGGTCCTGGCCTCGTACGGCCATATCCGTGACCTGCCGGCCAAGGACGGCAGCGTGCGCCCCGATGACGGCTTCGCCATGGATTGGGTGGCCGACGGCAAGTCGGAACGCCAGATCAAGGAAATCGCCGCCGCCGTCAAGAAGGCCGACAAACTGTTCCTGGCCACCGATCCGGATCGCGAGGGCGAGGCGATTTCGTGGCATGTCCGCCAGGTGCTCGAGGAAAAGGGCGCCCTGAAGGGCAAGGACGTCAAGCGCGTGGTGTTCAACGAGATCACCAAGAGTGCCGTCCTGGACGCCATGAAGAATCCCAGGGACATCCATCAGGATCTGGTCGATGCCTATCTGGCGCGCCGCGCCCTGGATTATCTGGTCGGTTTCACCTTGTCGCCGGTTCTGTGGCGCAAGCTGCCGGGCTCGCGTTCTGCGGGTCGCGTGCAGTCGGTGGCGCTCAGGCTGATCTGCGAGCGCGAGACCGAGATCGAGCGCTTCAAGACCCAGGAATATTGGTCGGTGGCGGTGGATTTCCTGACCGCCAAGGGCCAGGCGCTGACCGCCAACCTGACCCATCTGAATGGGATCAAGCTCGACAAGTTCTCGCTGGGCGACGAGGCGGCGGCCCAGTCGGCCAAGCTGGCCATCGAGTCCGACCGGTTCCATATCGACAAGGTCGAGCGCAAGAAGGCCAAGCGCAACCCCTATGCGCCCTTCACCACCTCGACCCTGCAGCAGGAAGCCAGCCGCAAGCTGCATCTGGGCGCCAGCCGCACCATGCAATTGGCCCAGCGCCTGTACGAAGGCGTCGATATCGGCGGCGAGACGGTCGGTCTGATCACCTATATGCGTACCGATGGCGTGCAGATGGCCGCCGAGGCGATCGCGGCGGCCCGCGACCTGATCGGCAAGGATTTCGGCAAGGCCTATGTGCCGGCCTCGCCCCGGCTTTACAAGGCCAAGGCCAAGAACGCCCAGGAAGCGCACGAATGTATCCGCCCGACCGACATGTTCCGGCGGCCCGATCAGGTGGCCAAGTATCTCGATCGTGACCAGCTGCGCCTGTACGAGCTGATCTGGAAGCGCACCGTGGCCAGCCAGATGGCCGCGGCCGAGCTGGATCAGGTGGCGGTGGACATCGCCGGCGAGGGCAAGAAGACCGTGCTTCGCGCCACCGGCTCGGTGGTGGTGTTCGAGGGTTTCTTGAAGGTCTATCGCGAGGATCGCGACGACGCGCCGGCCAGCCCCGACGAGGACGAATCCGAACGGCTGCTGCCCGACGTCACCGAAGGCGAGGCGATGAGCCGCCAGAAGGTCACCCCCGAACAGCATTTCACCCAGCCGCCGCCGCGCTATTCCGAAGCCAGCCTGGTCAAGCGTCTGGAAGAGCTGGGCATCGGCCGGCCCTCGACCTATGCCTCGATCCTGACGGTGCTGCAGGAACGCAATTACGTCCGTCTGGACCAGCGTCGGTTCATCCCGGAAGATCGCGGCCGCCTGGTCACCGCCTTCCTGGAAAGCTATTTCGGCCGCTACGTCGAATATAATTTCACCGCCGATCTGGAAAATCAGTTGGACGAGGTGTCCGACGGCAAGATCGACTGGCGCAAGGTGCTCGAGGCGTTCTGGCGCGACTTCCTGGGGGCCGTCGAGGGCACCAAGGAACTGCGCGTCTCGGAAGTCATCGAGACGCTGGACCGCGAACTGGGGCCGCATTTCTTCCCCGAACAGCCGGGCGGTCACGACCCGCGCCTGTGCCCGGGCTGCAATTCCGGCCGGCTGTCGTTGAAGCTGGGCAAGTTCGGCGCCTTCATCGGCTGTTCCAGCTATCCCGAATGCCGCTTCACCCGGCCGCTGACGGTGGGCACCGACGGCGACGGCGCGCCCGAGGGCGGCGACACCACCCGCGAACTGGGGACCGACCCGGCCACCGGCGAGCTCATCTCCCTGCGCAAGGGGCCCTATGGCTGGTACGTCCAGCGCGGCGACGGCCCCAAGCCCAAGAGGGTGTCGCTGTATAAGGGGCTGGAACCGGCCGATGTCGGCCTCGAGATCGGCCTGAAGCTTCTGGATCTGCCGCGTCCGGTCGGCACCCACCCCGAGACCGGCAAGAACATCGCCGCCGGTGTCGGCCGTTTCGGTCCCTATCTGCTGCATGACGGCGTCTACAAGTCGTTGACCAAGGACGACGACGTGCTGACCATCGGCATGAACCGCGCCATGGAACTGCTGTCCCAGGCGCGCGGCAAGGCCGCCGGCCCGTTGCGCACCCTGGGCGAGCATGACGGCAAGCCGGTGACGGTGCATGAGGGGCGTTATGGCCCCTATGTCAGCCGCGACGGCATCCATGCCACCCTGCCCAAGGGCACCGACCCGCTGACGGTGACGCTGGAAGCGGCCCTGCCGCTGATCGCCGCCAAGGCTGCCAAGGCACCGGCCAAGAAGACGGGCCGCAAGGCCAAGGCCGCCGCACCCAAGGCCGAGACGTCTTCCCCCGCCAAGAAAGCCCCGGCCAAGAAAGCAGCCGCGAAAAAGACCGCCGCCAAGAAGGCCCCGGCCAAGAAGTCCGCCAAGGCCTAGCCCCAGTGCCTTGTCGGTCCCGATACCTTGGTCTATTATACCAAAGGGTGTCGGGGCCAGCCTAGCTCACAGGGGCGCGAATGGTCGTGTCAATGGACAGGAACGGCGTGTTGCCGGGGTTTGCCCGGCTTCTCGGCGTCGTCGTGGTGCTCAATCTGCTGGTGTTCGGCCTTGTCGGCATGGTTCTGAGCTGGAACCATCAGCATGAACGCGCCAAGGCGATCATGATTGCCGACAATTACGGCCGGGTTCTCGAAGAGAACATGGCCCGCTTCATCGAAAAGGTCGATCTGACCTTGCTGGCGGTGATCGACGAGATTCACCGCCAGGAAGTGGCCGGTGGCATCGACCGTGCCACGCTCGACCTCTTTCTCGCCCGCCACGATGCCCGTCTGCCCGAGGCCTTGGGCCTGAGGGTCATCGATGCCGACGGCATCGTCGTCCATGCGGTGACCAATGCCGGTTCCAGCGCCCGCGTCAGCATCGCCGACCGCGAGCATTTCATCACCCCCCGCGACCATCCGGAACAAGGCCTTTACATCTCGTCGCCCATCGTCGGGCGGCTGGTCTCGGCGCCGATGATCATCCTGGCCCGCCACGACTGCCGGTGAACGGCAAGTTCGCCGGCACCGTCCACGTGGCTTTGACCGTCGAATCGCTGTCTCGGATGTTCGCGTCGATCGACATCGGCGAAAATGGCAGCGTCGGGCTGTGGAACGACCGGCTGACCCTGGTGGCGCGGCACTCGCCGCTGAGCGGGCCGACCAGCGGGATCAACACGCCGTCTCAGGCCCTGCGCGATCTGATCGCGACCAACGCCCGGCCGCAATATTACGAGACGGTGTCGGGGGTCGACGGCCTGACGCGCCTTTTCTTCTACCGCAAGGTGGCCCATTGGCCGCTTCACCTGGTCGTCGGCGTTTCGTCCAAGGATTATCTGGCGGGCTGGAACCGCGAGGCCAACTATCTGTTTGGCCTGGCGTTCGTCTTCCTGGTGGCGTCGGTGGGGGCCAGCCTGATCATCCATCGGACCATGATGGAGCTGGTGCGTTTGCGCATCGACGCCGAGCAAGCCCGGCGTCGCAGCGACCTGGTGCTGGCCTCGGTGGGCGAAGGCATTTGCGGGATCGATCTGGACGGCAAGGTGACCTTCATCAACGCCGGCGCCCGGCGGATGCTGGGCTGGGCCGACGATTTCGGGATCGGCGAGGTCCTGCACGAGCAGACCCACCATCACCACGCCGACGGCACTCCTTACCCGATCGAGACCTGTCCTATCCGACAGGTGATGGACAACAAGGGCGGCAGTCTGGTGCTGCGCGTCGAGGACGAGGTCTATTGGCGCGCCGACGGCAGCAATTTTCCCGTCGAATATTCCACTGCGCCGTTGATCGAGCGGGGCCGAGTCGTCGGCGCGGTCAACATTTTCCGCGACATCAGCGAACGCCGCGCCGCCCAGGCGATGATGGAATGGAACCTTGCCACCACCGAAGCGTTGGCCAATTGCTTGCGCCATTCCCTGGGCGGACAGTCCTTGGCCCAGGTGCTGGACGCGGCGCTGGCCGAACTGCTGGATTTGCCCTGGCTGTCGCTTGAGGCGCGCGGTGCGGTGTTCGTCCGTGACGGCGCCTCGCTGACGATGGTCGCGCAACGCAATCTGCCCGATCAAATCTGCCAAGGGTGCCAACGCGTCGCCATCGGCCAATGTCTGTGCGGCACGGCGGCGACCGGAACGGTGGTGTTCGCCGATCACCTCGACCATCGGCACACCTTCGGTTTCGACGGCATGGGCGATCACGGCCATTATTGCGTGCCGATTCACGCCGAAGGCGAGGTGCTGGGGGTGTTGAACACCTATGTCGCCCCCGGACATCGCCAAGATGCCAAGGAACAGCGTTTCCTCGAGATGTTCGCCGACACCCTGGCCGGCATTATCATGCGCAAGCGGGCCGAGCAGACCTTGCAGGAAAGCGAGGCCCTGGCCAAGGCCCTGATGAACGCCACCATCGACGCCGCCATGCTGTTCGACCGTGACGGCAACCTGCTGGCGGTCAACGAATCCCTGGCCGCCAGATTCGGCAAGGAACCAAAGGACCTGGTCGGAACCAACTTCTTCGCGCTGTTGCCGCCATCCCTGGCGGAGTCGCGACGGCAGCTACTGGAACAGGTGTGGACCAGCGGGCAGCCGCAGCACGACATTGACGAGCGGCAGGGAAGAATCTTCGACAATCGGATCCATCCGGTCGCCGACGATAACGGCAAGGTCCGCCAGGTCGCGGTGTTTTCCCGCGATATCACCGAACAACGTTCGGCTGTCCGTGCCATCGAGAAGGCCATGGACGACCTGGCCCGGTCCAATGCCGAGCTTGAACAATTCGCCTATGTCGCCAGCCACGACCTGCGCCAGCCCTTGCGGATGATCAGCAGCTATCTGGCCCTGGTCGAACGCAAGTTGGGCCCCGACCTGCCCGCCGAAATCAGGGATTTCCTGAATTTCGCCGTCGGCGGCGCCAAGCGAATGGATGCGCTGATCCTGGGCCTGTTGGAATATTCCCGCGTCGGTCGCGGCGAAGGCACGCTGTTGCCGATCGATCTGGCAGCGCCCTTGGCCGACGCTATGGAAAATCTGGCGCCGGCCATCAACGAAGGCCAGGCGCGGATCACGATCCCCGATCGGCCTGCCGAAGTGGCGGGCGACCATATCGAGCTGACGCGGTTGTTCCAGAATTTGATCGGCAACGCCATCAAGTATCGCTCACCCGATCGGGCTCCGGTCATCGATGTGGCGTGGCAAGACGTCGGGGACGGCTTCTGGCAGGTCAGTGTCGCCGATAACGGCACGGGCATCGCCGCCGACGACTTTGATCGGGCGTTTGGGATCTTCCAGCGTCTGGTGCAAAAGGACTCTGTCGAGGGAACCGGCATTGGGCTGGCGGTCTGCCGCAAGATCGTCCAGCACCATGGCGGCAGGATCTGGATCGAATCGACGCCCGGTCAGGGCAGCACTTTCCTCTTCACGCTGCCCGCCGCAGCGGTCAGGCAACCTGAGCCGGCGGGCTGACGGCTGCCAGGCTGCGGCCGATCGCCTTGGCCAGGCCGTTCAGCCGCTCGAGCTCGCTATAGGGGATGGAATCGGGCGCGCCGTCCAGGCGGTGGGCCAGCTCGCGCAGTTCGGCCACCGGGGCGACATGAGCCTCGGCCGGAGTGTTCTTCATGCGCCGGATCAGATCCTCGGCCACCGACAGCAACTTGTTGGTGAACGGCATCAGGTTGACCGCGTGGCTGGACATTCCGTCGCGAATGGTGGCGTGGACATGGTCAGCCAGCCAGTTGATCTGCACCGCATGGCGCTCGATCTTGATGCGGTTCAACAAGGTCGCCTGCTCGCGAATCAGCAATTCCATCCGCGTGCCGTCGATCCCGTTCTCGGCGCGCAGGCGCAATGGGTTGGGAACCTCGATCATCGGGGCCTGGTGGGTCCCGAAGGCGCGGGCCTGGTTGCGGCGGTCGGGGCCGGTATAATCGTGGGTGACCACGAACGGCTTGCGGCGGTGATACAGCCGGCGAATGCGCCCCAGCAACTGGTCGGCGGCCACCGGCGTCAGCAGCAGGTCGTCGGTGCCGGAATCGATGACCTGGCGCACGCGGGCGGGGCCTCGGTTGCCCAGCAATGTGATGGCTAGCGGGAACGGATTGGGGCCAAGGCGCTGATTGCGGTTTTCCGAGATCAGGAAGCCGACGTCGTTACCTTCCAGTTCGGCGGCCGAGATCAGAAGATCGACGCTGTCATGGGCCAGCAGATCGTGAACCCTGACATAGCTTGCGGTTTCGGTGATGGCACGAAACCCCGCAGCCGTCAGCGCCGCACGCAGGCCAATGCGGATGTCGGGATTGGGCTCCGCCAGGACCAGTCGGACATTCTCGAAGGATTGAGACAATCTTGGGGCGTCCAGTCTTGATTTCCGTCAAAACATACCCGAAGCGCACACCTCCCGTCACCAGACCAAAAGCCATGGCAGATATGATGGGTGCGCTTGCAGCCCCACGCGAGCCGCCCTATAGTTCGGCCCCATGACCGACCAACGCTTTCCGCATCGCCATCTCCTCGGCATCCAGGGCTTGGGGCCGCAGGAGATCACCGCCATCCTGGATCTGGCCGACGGCTATGTCGATCAGAACCGGTCCATCGACAAGCGCAAGAGCCTGTTGCGCGGCCGCACCCTGGTCAACCTGTTCTTCGAGAACTCGACCCGGACGCGGACCAGCTTCGAACTGGCCGGCAAGCGCTTGGGGGCCGACGTCATCAACATGCAGACCCAGGCCAGTTCGGTCGCCAAGGGCGAGACGCTGATCGACACGGCGATGACCCTGAACGCCATGCACCTGGACGCTCTGGTGGTCCGTCACCCTGATTCCGGCGCGGTCAAGCTGTTGTCGGAAAAGGTCAATTGCGCGGTGATCAACGGCGGCGACGGCAGCCACGAGCACCCGACCCAGGCGCTGCTGGACGCGCTGACCATCCGCCGCCACAAGGGCCGGCTGGCCGGGCTGACGGTGGCCATCTGCGGCGACGTGGTGCATTCGCGGGTGGCGCGTTCGAACATCTATCTGTTGAACACCATGGGCGCCCAGGTCCGTCTGATCGGGCCGAAGACCCTGATGCCGACAGCGGTCGATCGCATGGGTGTCGATGTCTATCACGACATGCGCAAGGGCCTGGACGGCGTCGATGTGGTGATGATGCTGCGCATCCAGAACGAGCGGATGAAGGGCAACTTCATTCCGTCGATTCGCGAATATTTCCACTTCTTCGGTCTGGACCGCGAGAAGCTGGCCATGGCCAAGCCCGACGCGGTGATCATGCATCCCGGCCCGATGAATCGCGGCGTCGAGATCGATTCCGACGTCGCCGACGATGTCGAGCGCTCGCTGATCCGCGAGCAGGTCGAAATGGGCGTGGCGGTGCGCATGGCCTGCCTCGACCTGTTGACCCGCAACATTCCCAATCAGGTGGCCGTGTGATGTCGAAGCCTGCGCCTGCCGGCCTGGTGGCCTATGTCAACGCCCGCCTGCTTGATCCCGCCTCGGGCCTGGACCGGCCCGGCGCCCTTCTGACCAATGGCGAGACCATCGCCGACGTCGGACCCGGCCTGTTCCAGGGCGGCGTTCCGTCGGGTATCGAGGTGGTCGATTGCTCCGGCCATTGCCTGGCCCCCGGCCTGATCGACATGCGGGTGCAATTGCGCGAGCCCGGCGAGGAACACAAGGAAACCCTGCGCTCGGCCGGCGAGGCGGCGGTGGCCGGCGGCGTGACCGCCATGGTGTGCCTGCCCAACACCGACCCGGTCATCGACGAGGTGGCGACGGTGGAATTCGTGGCGCGCCGCGCCCGCAAGATCGGCCTGGCCAAGGTCTATCCCTATGCCGCCGCCACCAAGGGGCTGGAAGGCAAGGAACTGGCCGAGATGGGCTTCCTGATGGAAGCCGGCGCCCTGGCCTTCACCGACGGCGTCAAGGCCATCGGCGATTCCCAGACCATGCGTCGGGCGCTGTCCTATGCCGCGACCTTCGGCGCCCTGATCGTCCAGCACCCGGAAGATCCGTCGCTGGCCTCGGGCGGCGCGATGAATGCCGGCGAACTGGCCACCCGCATGGGCCTGTCGGGCATCCCGGCCGCCGCCGAGGCGATCATGCTGGAACGCGACATGCGCCTGGTGGCGATGACCGGCGGGCGCTATCACGCCGCCCACGTCTCGACCGCCGACGGCGTCGCCATCATCCGCAAGGCCAAGCAGGCCGGCCTGCCGGTGACCTGCGACACCGCGCCGCCTTATTTCGCCCTGAACGAGCTGGCGGTGAAGGATTACCGCACCTTCGCCAAGCTTTCGCCGCCCTTGCGCGCCGAGGAAGACCGCCGCGCCGTGGTCGACGGCCTGAAGGACGGCACCATCGACGCCATCGCCTCGGACCACGCGCCGCAGGACGCCGATTCCAAGCGCCAGCCCTTCGCCCAGGCCGAGTTCGGGGGCGTCGGGCTGGAAACCCTGCTGCCCATCACCCTGGAACTGGTGCATGACGGCCATCTGGGCCTGCTGGACGCCTTGCGCCGGGTGACCTCGGGGCCGGCCGACATCCTGGGGCTGGCCGGCGGCCGCCTGAAGGTCGGCGCCGCCGCCGATCTGGTGCTGTTCGATCCCGCGCGCGGCTGGAAGATCGAACCCGATCGCTTCCGCTCGAAATCGAAGAACTCGCCGTTCGACGCCCGTCCGGTGCAGGGATTGGTGCTCAGGACCATCGTCGATGGCCGCACGGTGTTTCGCCGTGACGTTTGATCTCGCCCTCGCCGCGCTGGGCGGCTATCTGCTGGGTTCCATCCCGTTCGGGCTGGTGCTGACCATGGCCGCCGGATTGGGCGACATCCGCGCCATCGGCTCGGGCAATATCGGCGCCACCAACGTCTTGCGCACCGGCCGCAAGGGGCTGGCCCTGGCCACCTTGCTGCTGGACGGCGGCAAGGGCGCCATCGCCGCCCTGGCGGCCCTGTATCTGGCCGGCGAGCAGGCCCTGCTGGTGGCCGGCTTCGCGGCCGTGCTGGGCCACAATTTCCCGATCTGGCTGGGCTTCAAGGGCGGCAAGGGCGTAGCGACCACGCTGGGCACCTTGATCGCCGCCTCGCCGTTCGCCGGGTTGGGCGCCTGTCTGGTGTGGCTGGTGGTCGCGCGCATCTTCAAGATTTCGTCGCTGTCGGCGTTGGTGGCCTTGGCCGCCGCGCCGGTGATGGCGTATTTCCTGTCGGGGCCGGAACATGCGGCCATGGCCGCCGGTCTGGCGGTGCTGGGCTTCATCCGCCACCATGCCAATATCCGCCGCCTGCTGAAGGGCGAGGAACCTAGGATCGGCCAGAAGAAGGGCTGATCAGGGCCTTTTTCGCACCAGCGTCACGCCGGGCAGCCCGGCGAAATGCTGGTCGCAGGTCACCAATTCGGCGTCGAAGGCCAATGACGTGGCATAGACGATCGCATCGGCGGTCGCCAGCTTATGCGTGCGGGCCATTTCGGCGGCGGCAAGGGCCAGGGCGGTGTCCAGGGCGGCGACTTGGCAGGTGTGGGTGAAGGCGATCACCTGATCGGCCTTGTCTTCGCCCACTTCCCGAGTCAGCCACTTCATCAATTCCAGTTGAACGATGGTCGGCACCAGCCACGACGCGCTGTCGGGCAGAAGGCCTGCCACCTCGGTACCGGTCGGCGACCCGATCAGCCACTCGATCCACGCCGACGTGTCGATCAGCCGCATCAGGTGCGGTCTTGCCGGTCGCGGAAATCTTCCGCCCGGGCGCCCTCGGCCAGACCGGCCAGAGTGTCGCGGTCGGGGACCGGCACCAGCAGCACGCCGTCGCCCTTGGGAATGAAGGCGAATCGCTGACCCGCATTCCAGTGCTTCGCCACGCGGACCGCCTTGGGAATGGAAATCTGGTACTTGGACGACAAGGTCGCGGTATCGCGGTTGCTCATGACCGGCATTCCATCGATCGACATCTGGTAAGAATATACCGCAAGCGATATCGGTTCGGGAAGGGTCAGCGCTTTCCCGCCATCAGCATCGGCACGCCGGCCAGGGTGACCAGGGCGGCCATCAGCAGCGCCGGCATCCAGCCGCCCCAATCGGCCAGGAAGGCGGCGGCGACCGGGCCGATCATCTGTCCGACCGAAAAAGCCGCCGTCAGCATGCCCATCGCCCGGGCCGGGTGCGCCGGCGCGATGGCCCGGCCGAAGGCCATGGCCATGCCGGCGATCCCCAAGAAGGTGCCGCCATACAACAAGGCCGAGACCATGGCGCCGATGGCGCTGTCGGTGATGGCCAGCAGGCCGGCCCCGGCCGCCATCAGCAGATGGGCGAAGATCAGGGCCAGGCGGAAGCCGAATCGGGCGGCGAACAGCGCCCAGGCGGCGGAAGACGGCATCGCCGCCAGTCCGACCACGATCCAGGACAGGTTGGCGATGGGTTCCAGTCCCGGGGTGGCGCGGACCACCACCACCAGGAAGGTGCCGGTCACGATATAGGCCAGCCCGGCGCAGAAATAGGCCGCCGACAACCACCCCAGCGAGAAAGGGGCCGGCGCCGGATGGCTGACCCCGGCGGCGCCGCTGCCGTGGACATGGCGCAAGCCCCAGGCCGAGGCCGCCGACAGCACGCCGCACAAGGCGGCTGCGGTCAGCCAGGCGGCATTGTCGCCGCCCCATCCGCCGGCCCAGGCGATCACCGAACCGGACAAGATGATGCCCAGCCCGACGCCCGAGAAATGCACTCCGGTCAGCCGGGCAGCCCCCAGGCCGGCCAAGGCCGGGACCACTAGCGCCGCACCCAGCACGAACACCAGGGCCGAGGCGATGCCGGCCACCAGCCGGATCAGGTTCCACACCCATTCGACCGAGGTCAGGGACATGGCCGCCAGCGATGCCGCCACCACCACCAGGCAGGCGGTGAAGGCCAGATGGCGTCCGCGGTCGGTGGCGATCAGCCCGGCCCATACCGCACCGGCCAGATAGCCCAGATTGTTGGATGCCGCCAGCCAGCCGGCCGACTGGGTGTCCAGCCCGTGGGCGGCCTGCATCAAGGGCAGGATCGGGGTGAAGGCGAAGCGCCCCAGCCCCAGGGCCACGGCGCAGGCGCTCAATCCGCCGATCAGCAGGCGTGTCTTTGGGGTCACGGGCGAACGGGCCTTCCAGTTGCCCCGACAGCATAACACACCCCCTGCGCCGATCGCATGGCTGCCCTTCCGCATCAGATTTGCCTGCCTGTGCGCTGAAGTGTTACACTTTAGTATTAACTTATTAGGTGTAGGCGACCATCATGCGCGACCCCCACGCGCCCCCGATCAGGCTGTTGCTGGTAGAAGACAATCCCGGCGACGCCCGATTGATTGAAACGCTGCTGGCCGAATATGGCGGCTTCGACATTACCTGGCGCAATTCCTTGGCGTCGGCGAAGACATGGCTGGCGGAAAACGGCGTCGATGTCGTACTGCTGGACCTGTCCTTGCCCGACGGTACCGGCATGGCGACCGTCGATTCGATGCGCGCCGCTGCCCCCGACGTTCCGCTGATCGTCAATACCGGCCTGAACGATGAAGAGGTCGGCATGAAGGCGGTCAAGCATGGCTGCCAGGATTACCTGATCAAGGGGTCGTGCGACGCGCAATTGATCGGGCGCACCATCCTTTACGCCATCGAGCGCAAGGCCATCGAGCGCGAGCGCCTGCAGGCGACGGCGCAGATGAAGAAGGTGCTGCTGCAGACGGTCCGCGCGGTGTCGCTGACGCTGGAGATCCGCGACCCCTATACCGCCGGCCACCAGCGCCGGGTGGCGCAGTTGGCGGTGGCGATCGGCCAGCGCCTGGGCCTGGCCGAGCATGTCATCGAGGGCCTGCATACCGGCGCCCTGATCCACGATCTGGGCAAGATCAACGTGCCATCGGACTTCCTGACCCGGCCGGGCGCCTTGTCGGCGGCGGCGTTCGACGTGGTGCGCTCGCATGCCGAGGTGGGGGCCGAGATCGTCGACGGCATCGATTTCCCCTGGCCGGTGGCGCAGATGATCCGCCAGCACCACGAACGCATCGACGGCACCGGCTATCCGGCCGGGCTGACGGGGGATGCCATCATCCCCGAGGCCCGCATCCTGGCCGTCGCCGACGTGGTCGAGGCCATCAGCAGCCACCGACCCTATCGCCCGTCCCTAGGCATCGACGCGGCGCTGGCGGAAATCACCCGCTTCGCCGGTTCCAAATACGATCCGGACGTGGTGGCGGCCTGCGTCGAGGTGATCGCCGCCAACGGCAACCAGGTCTTCTGCGACGACGACCCGCCGATGCCGCCGGGGCTGTGAGGATCGGCCCCAGGCACGACCTTGGACTTTGGTGGTGATGGCGTCATCAGAAAGGAATGACCTGGGGAGGCGCACCTTACTCCCTCTCCCGCTGGCGGGAGAGGGGCGGGGAGAGGGCCTTTTTCCACGGGCCGGGGCGCTGGCCGGCAAGCCCTCTCCCGTCTCGGCTGCGCCGAGCCACCCTCTCCCGCACGCGGGCGAGGAAATCTAGCGATCCCTTTTGCCTCAAGCCCTTCTTCGTGTAGGATGCCCGCCGCAGAAATATCCACAGTTTCCAGAGAGGTTTGAATGTCGGTTCCGGCTCCCCTGATGCAAGGTAAGAAGGGTCTGATCATGGGCGTCGCCAACGACCGCTCGATCGCGTGGGGCATCGCCCAGGCGGCCCGGGCCCAGGGCGCGGAGCTGGCCTTCACCTATCAGGGCGACGCCCTGGAAAAGCGCGTTCGTCCTTTGGCCGAACAGGTCGGCTCCGACATCGTGCTGCCCTGCGACGTCTCGGACGAAGCCTCGATCGATGCCGTGTTCGACGCGTTGCAGGCCAAGTGGGGCAAGCTGGATTTCGTCGTCCACGCCATCGGCTATTCCGACAAGGAACAGCTGCGCGGCCGCTATGCCGACACCACCTTGGAAAACTTCACCAAGACCATGCATATCTCGGTGTTCTCGTTCACCTCGGTCGCGCGGCGCGCCTCGGCGATGATGCCCGACGGCGGCTCGCTGCTGACGCTGACCTATTACGGCGCCGAGCGGGTGATGCCCCATTACAACGTCATGGGTGTGGCCAAGGCGGCGCTGGAAGCCAGCGTGCGCTATCTGGCCGTCGATCTGGGCAAGCAGAACATCCGCGTCAACTCGTTGTCGGCCGGTCCGATCAAGACCCTGGCCGCCTCGGGCATCGGCGACTTCCGCTATATCCTGAAGTGGAACGAGTATAACAGCCCCCTGAAGCGCAACGTCACCTTGGAAGATATCGGCGGCTCGGGCCTTTACCTGCTGTCGGACCTGTCGTCGGGCGTGTCGGGCGAGTGCCACCATGTCGATTGCGGCTATCACGTCGTCGGCATGAAGGCGGTCGACGCCCCCGACATCACCGTCGCCAAGGATTGAGGCCAAGGTGTCGGGCAACGGCTTCGGCCACACCTTCCGCTTCACCACCTTCGGGGAAAGCCACGGCCCCGCCATCGGTTGCGTGATCGATGGCGTGCCGCCCAGGCTGCCCTTGGCGGAAGCCGACATCCAGCCGTGGCTGGATGCCCGTAAGCCCGGCCAGAACCGTTTCACCACACAACGCCAGGAAGCGGATCAGGTCCGCATCCTGTCCGGCGTGTTCGAGGGCGTCACCACCGGCACCTCGATCGGGCTGCTGATCGAGAATACCGACCAGCGCTCGAAGGATTACGGCGACATCAAGGACACCTTCCGGCCCGGCCATGCCGACTGGGTCTATGAGCAGAAATACGGCCTGCGCGATTATCGCGGCGGCGGTCGGTCCAGTGCGCGCGAAACCGCCATGCGGGTGGCGGCCGGCGCGGTGGCCCGGGTGGTGCTGGATCATCTGGCGCCGGGCATCCAAATTCGCGGCGCCATGGTGCAGATGGGGCCGCACGCCATCGACCCCGATCGGTGGGATTGGGATCAGCGGACCGAAAACCCGTTCTGGTGCCCGGACAGCGACGCGGCCAAGGGGTGGGAAGCCTTCCTGGACGGCGTGCGCAAGTCGGGCTCGTCCACCGGCGGGGTGGTCGAGGTGGTGGCCTCGGGCGTGCCGGCCGGGCTGGGGGCTCCGGTCTATGACAAGCTGGATGCCGATCTGGCCAAGGCGATGATGAGCATCAACGCCGTCAAGGGCGTCGAGATCGGCGCCGGTTTCCTGGCGGCGTCCCTGTCGGGCCAGGACAATGCCGACGAGATGCGCATGGGCGCCGATGGCCGCGTGCGGTTTCTGTCCAACAATGCCGGCGGCATCCTGGGCGGCATCTCGACCGGGCAGGATGTGGTGGTGCGCATTGCGGTCAAGCCGACCAGTTCGATCCTGATTCCGACCAAAAGCATCGATCGCCACGGCGCCGAGATCGAGGTGATCACCAAGGGCCGTCACGACCCCTGCGTCGCCATCCGCGCCGTGCCGGTGGCCGAGGCGATGATGGCCGTCACCCTGGCCGATCATCTGCTGCGTCACCGCGCGCAGTGCGGATGAAAAGAATCCGGCGCAGTGCGGATGAAAAGAATCCGGCTGATGGTCAGCGCTTGCGCAGGCCCGAGACGGTGCTGATCTGACGGTTGGCGGCGTCAGAGAAGCCTTGCGACCAGCGGGCGCGTTCCGGTTCCTCGCCATGCGGGTTCAGGCTTTGGGCCAGGTCGGCGACGGCGGTGTTGTCGTCGAACGGATGTTTGCGGCCGGCATTCCAGCCGCTGGCATAGATCCGGCTGAGCTGGAAATCGCTGATTTCGGTCATGCTTGCTGCCTTTTCAAAATACGCTCGAAGCGGTCGCGGACGATTCTCAGGTCCTCGACGTCGCCCGACGACATGCGGACCAGCGGCGACTGGTTGTCGAGATCGGGAATCGGCTGGCGCAGCCAGTCGATGCCGGTGGGAAGTTTCTGGATCACCCGATAGATCGCCACCACATAGCCGAAGCGGCGCACCACGTCGGACGGCATGCTGGACAATTCGCCGCGCCGCCATTCGGCGACCTGGGTGCCGAAGGGAAAACCCAGCACGCCGTTGACCTCGGCCTGGCTCAGGCGCCAGCGGTCCAGGATGGCGAAGGCGGCGGCGATGCCGCGCGACATGTCTTCTTGTGTCTTGAACATCGGGCGCCTCCCCGTTGGGGCCAAACGATAGGCCCTGGCCCAAGCTTGAGTGGGAGCCGCAAGGTAAATCGCGTAATCGGATAAATAATACCATGCGTACCGCGTGTGCGCAAAGTAAAACAAATCGGCGCGAACACATGGTTATTGTAAAAAATATTTCAAGTGCTGGAGGAAAATAAAGTCATCACTGGCGGAATGGCGGGCAAAGAAAACCGCCGCCCCGAAGGCCGGGGCGGCGGTCGAACATGGGGGCGTGCCTGGATTACGGCCGGCCGATGCTGATATAGGTGAAGCCGGCCTCGCGCATTTCGGCCGGGTCCCACACATTGCGCAGATCGACCACCACCGGCGCCTTCAGAAGTTTCTTCAGGCGGTCGGTGCCAAGGGCGCGGAACTCGTTCCACTCGGTGATCAGCACCAGGACGTCGGCATCCTTCAAGGTCGACTGGGCATCGTCGCAATAGGTGATGGCCGGCAGCATCTTCTTGGCCTCGTGCATGCCTTCCGGATCGAAGGCGCGCACGGTGGCTCCGGCCTCGACCAGGGCGGGGACGATGTCCAGCGACGGCGAATCGCGCATGTCGTCGGTGTTGGGCTTGAAGGTCAGGCCCAGCACGCCGACGGTCTTGCCCGTGACCGAGCCGCCACAGGCGTTGACCACGCGCTCGGCCATGGCCTTCTTGCGCTTGTCGTTGACATCGACCACGGTCTCGACGATGCGCAAGGGGGCGTCATAGTCGCGGGCGGTCTTGACCAGGGCCAGGGTGTCCTTGGGGAAGCACGATCCGCCATAGCCCGGGCCGGGATGCAGGAACTTCTTGCCGATGCGGCCGTCCAGCCCGATGCCCTTGGCGACGTCATGGACGTCGGCGCCCACCTTCTCGCACAGATCGGCGATCTCGTTGATGAAGGTGATCTTGGTGGCCAGGAAGGTGTTGCCGGCATACTTGATCAGTTCCGAGGTCCGCCGGCTGGTGAACACGATCGGGGTCTCGATCAGATACAGCACGCGATAAAGCTGCTTCATCACGTGGCGGGCGCGGTCGGATTCGGTACCGATCACCACGCGGTCGGGCCGCATGAAATCGTTGATGGCCGAGCCTTCGCGCAGGAATTCCGGGTTGGACACCACGTCGAATTCGGCATCGGGGCGACGCTTCTTGATGATCGCCTCGACCTCGTCGCCGGTGCCGACCGGCACGGTCGATTTGGTGACGATGACGGTATAGCCGGTCATGGCGTCGGCGATTTCCTCGGCGGCGGCATAGACATAGGACAGGTCGGCATGGCCATCGCCGCGGCGGCTGGGGGTGCCGACGGCGATGAACACCGCGTCGGCGTCCTTGACCGCGCTCTTGAGGTCGGTGGTGAAGGACAGGCGGCCGGCCTTGACGTTGTCGGCGACCAGATCATCCAGACCCGGCTCGTAGATGGGCATGACGTTCTGATGCAGCTTCTCGATCTTGGCGGCGTCCTTGTCGACGCAAACGACATCGATGCCGAATTCCGAGAAGCAGGTTCCCGACACCAAGCCGACATAGCCGGTGCCGATCATCGCGATACGCATGGGACTTTATCCTTGCTTAATATCAAACCTGGAACTGGCGCAGGACCTCGCGGGCGGCATCGGCCATATCCTCGCGGGCCAGGGCGAAGGCGACATTGGCTTCCAGCCAGCCGACCTTGTCGCCGCAATCGAACCGCTTGCCCTCGAAGCGCAGGCCGTGGAACGGCACCATGCCGATGGTCTGGGCGATGGCGTCGGTCAGCTGGATCTCGCCGCCGGCGCCCTTTTCCTTCTTGTCCAGCACCTCGAACACCGCCGGGTGCAGGATGTAGCGGCCGATGATCGACAGGGTCGAGGGCGCCACCTCGGGGTCGGGCTTTTCCACCAGACCCTTGGCCTTGGCCAGACGGCCATTGTCGAACTCGACATCCAGGATGCCGTAGCGCTTGGTGTGTTCGCGCGGCACGTCCGACACGGCGACGACATGGCCGCCGACTTCGGTGTGGACGGCGGCCATCTGCTTCAGGCAGGCGGTCTTGGCCAGGATCAGATCGTCGGGCAGCAGCACGGCGAAGGGCTCGTCGCCGACCAGGTCGCGGGCACACCACACGGCGTGGCCCAGGCCCAGCGGCTCGCTTTGGCGGGTATAGCTGATCTGGCCCGACTTCGGCATCCAGCTGGTGACCGATTCGACCAGATCCAGCTTGCCGCGCTCACGCAGGGTGCGCACCAGTTCCGGGTTGTTGTCGAAATGGTCTTCCAGCGCGTTCTTGCCGCGGCCGGTGACGAAGATGAAATGCTCGCAGCCGGCGGCGGCGGCTTCCTCGACGGCGTACTGGATCAGCGGCTTATCGACCACCGGCAGCATTTCCTTGGGCATCGCCTTGGTGGCGGGCAGGAAACGGGTGCCCATGCCGCCAACGGGAAACACGGCCTTGCGAACGCGTCGAGCCATTCGAGGAAACTCCTGCTGAAGAGAATCGCTGCCGCGCCGAACGGCGTGGCCGGCCGTTGTTTTGCCATGCCGGGGCCTGGGATGCAACGGCAGAGCTTATCCCAACAAGACATCGCGGGCTTGGTTGAGGCGCGCCGCGATCCAGGTCGAGCCGCCATGGTCGGGGTGGTTGGCCAGCATCAGCCGGCGATGGGCGGCGCGGATGGCGTCGGCATCGGCGTCGGGGGCGACGCCCAGGACGGCGCGAGCCTCGTCGGCGCTCATGGCCGTGGCCGGCGGTGACGGGGCAGGGGACGGTTCCGCCGGGCGGCGAACGGTCGATAGCCAGCGCCAGAAAGCGTGCAGTTTCATCGCCCGCCCGATCCACGGCGCCAGGCCCGCCCCAATGGCGAGCAGGCCGGCCAGCTTGCCGGTCGCCACCAGCCAGATGCCGGCCACCACCAGGCCAGCCAGGCCCAGCCCGACGCCCAGGCGCTTCAATGCGCCCGGGCCGGTCCGGCCCAGCCAGTCGCGCGCCAGCCACACGGCCAGCAAGGCGCCGACGATCAAGAGAAGGCTTGCCAACATCGGACCAATATAGCGCCAGGGCGGTTGGCGGCAACGCCCGGCGTTCCCACATCTGACCAAACCACCGAAAGGACCAGATCCATGGAAGCGGAAATCGCCGGAACCCAGCCCATCGAGGTCGAGGTCAAAGAGGGCAAGACCTATTACTGGTGCGCCTGCGGGCGCAGCAAGCAGCAGCCCTTCTGCGACGGTGCCCACAAGGGAACCGGCATCTCTCCCACGGCCTTCACCGCCGGGGCGACCGAGACCATGTGGCTGTGTGCCTGCAAGCGCACCCATGACAAGCCGCGCTGCGACGGCAGCCATCGCGATCTGGCGAAAGGATAAGCCGATGACCGCCTACGATTATCTGATTCCGCCCTATCAGGCGCTGGTCGACCAGATGGTGGTGCTGACCGCCGATTCCGACTGGGAAGTGCGCCGCGCCTACCTGGCCAGCATATGGGCCTCGCTGGAGCGGGTCGATCCGCCGATGGACGCGCCGACCGAATTGTCGCTGATCATCGCCGGCCTGGTCGAGCGCCTGGGCGAGCCCGAGATCGACGATTCCCTGCAGGCCGGCATCTACGCCGCCTCGGCCAAGGAAAGCCACCGCGCCGCCTCGGCCGATTGGTTCGACCATCACCCGGCCGACTTCGCCGCCATCCAAAGGCGCCTGACCGGCGGTCAAACGCTGCATTGATCCCACCCGGCAAGGTTTGCCGAGCGCGCACGGCGACGGGCCGGTAGGCTGTTCTTGCCTACCGGCCCGTCGGTGTCATGCCGTTAGAAGGGCAGGATCACGTCCAGGATCTGCTGGCCGTAGCGGGGCTGGGTCAGGTCGGAATTGATGCCGCGGCCGCCCAGCGAGATGCGAGCCTCGGCGATCTTGTCGTAGGTCACCGAGTTCGACGACGAAATGTCTTCCGGCCGGATGATGCCCTGGATCGACAATTCGCGCAGTTCGTAGTTCACGCGGATTTCCTGCTTGCCCGAAATGACCAGGTTGCCGTTGGGCAGGACCTGGGTGATCACCGCCGCCAGGTTGGCGGTCATGGTTTCGGTCCGTGCCGTGGTGCCGGAATTGGTGTTGGTGCTGACCCCGGTGGCGCCGACCAAGGTCGAGGGCACGACAGAGTCGGGCAGGATCTTCTTCAGGCTGTTCTCGAAGCCCAGCATGCTGGTGATGCCATCGGTCTCCGCCGCGTTGCGCGACCGGGTCAGAGTGGCGTTGAGAGACGCGCTTTCGTCGATGGACACCGCGACGGTCAGGATGTCGCCGATTTCCTTGGCGCGCTGGTCCTTGAAGAACGCCCGCGAGCCCGGCCGCCACAGCGAGTTGGCGTTCTGGGGCGGCGGCGAGGCCTGCGGCATCGGCAGGCTGACCGCCTGATAGCCGTTCTTCTGGGTCGGGTTCTCGATCTTCGACAATTGCGGCCCCGACCCGATCTCGGACATGCGCGACAAGGCGTTGCAGGCCGACAGGGTGCCGACGGCGACCAGAATGGTGGCGGCGCGAAGGGCGGTGGAGACGGTGCGCGAGGTCATGGCTGGCTCCTCGGGTGACTAATCAATGGGACAGCTGGCGGGTGCCGCCGGGGGTGACGGCGACCATGCCGGGGCCGTCGACGATGGCTTCGATGGTCCGCTTGGTCTGCAGGTTGGTGATGCGGATGACATCGCCCTTGCCGCCGTCTTCCACTGCCCGTCCTTGCGAGGTCAGCGTCATGAACGGGGTCTTGAGCGAAATGGTCACCAGGGAATTCTTGGTCACCAGGACCGGGCGCTGCAGGTCGGCCAGACGGACCGGCTGGCCGGCGCGGACCTGGAAGCGGGGCTCCTGGCCGATCAACTCGCGGGGGTCGGTGGCGACCGAGCGATGGGCGATTTCCTCGCGGACCTCGGCCCACTGGACGTCCTTTTCGGTGATGACGTCGCCGCGGGTCATGGCGTGGGTCAGGACCGGAATGCGGGTGACGGTGAAGATGCGGCCGCTGACGCGCTGGCGGATGGCGGTCGGCGATCCGGCCGGCACCTCGACGGTGGCGGCGAAGCGGCTGTTGCGGGCGTCCCACACCAGGTCGCGGATGGCGACCTCGGTCGATTGGCCGGCCGGCACCATCACCGCCAGGGCCTGGCGATTGGCCACTTCCAGGCTGAAATTGCCGCTCACGCCTTCCATGGCCAGGGCTTCGCGCAGTTCGGTCTCGATCAGTCGCGGGTCGATCATCTGGCCCGAGCGTTCGATGACGATGCGGTCGAAATTGGAAGCGGGCTGCCAATCGACGGCATAGGACTGGGCGACGGCGACCAGCCAGCGGGCGTCGGCGACGATGCGCTTGCCGGGCTGCGGCGCCGGGGCCAGCAGGGTGTCGCCCTTGGTGCCCAGATTGTCCCACAGGTCGCCCAGCTTGACCATGTCGCCTTCGATCATGGCCGACTGCTTCAGGGTCACCGGCAGGCGCTCGGCCAGAGCCGGGGCGGCGGCGGCCAGGGCGATGGTCAGGATGGCGAGGAAGCGCTTCATGATGGCCTCATCACTTCATCTGATTGATGGTCGACATCATCTCGTCCGAGGTCGAGATGACCTTCGAGTTCATTTCATAGGCGCGCTGCGCGCTGATCAGGTTGGTCACCTCGGCCACCACGTTGACGTTCGAGGTTTCCAGGAAGCCCTGCAGCAGCGTGCCGAAGCCAGTGGAACCGGCATTGCCTTCGGTGGCGGCACCCGACGCCGGGGTCTCCATGAACAGATTGTCGCCGCGGGCTTCCAGGCCGGCCTCGTTGGGGAAGATCGCCATCTTGAAGGTGCCGGCTTCCTGGCTTTCGATCGAGCCGTCCTTCTTGTACAGGACCTGGCCCGAGGCGTTGACCGAGACGCCGACGGCGTCCTTCGGCACGGTGATGCCGGGCATCACCTGATAGCCTTCGTGGGTGACGATCTCGCCCTTGTCGGACAGCTGGAACGAGCCGTCGCGGGTGTAGGCGGTCTCGCCCGAGGGCAGCTTGACCTGGAAGTAGCCCTTGCCCTGGATGGCCAGGTCCAGCGGGTTGTCGGTGTTCTGGACCGAGCCTTGCTCGGTGATGCGGTAGACGGCGGTGGTCTTGACGCCCAGGCCCAGCTGCACGCCGGTCGGAACAATGGTGCCGGCATCCGACGAGGCGGCGCCGACGCGGCGCAGGTTCTGGTACAGAAGATCGCTGAACTCGGGCCGCCGCCGGGTATAGGCGGTGGTGTTCATGTTCGCGATGTTGTTCGAGATGACTTCGACGTTGGTCTGTTGGGCCAGCATGCCCGTGGCGGCGATATTCAGCGAACGCATGGCTAAGTTCCTTCCTCGGGCTTACATACGGGAAACGAAGGTTTCGATGGCCTTCATCTGCCGCTCGTGTTCCTTCTCGATCATGTTCTGGACCGCCTGGTACTGGCGCAGCACCTCGGTCATCCGGGTGATTTCCACCACCGGCTGGACGTTGGATTCCTCCATCATCCCCTGGACGATGCTGGGGCGCTCGATGGCGGTCGGGGTCTGGCCGGTCTCGAACAGCGAGTCGCCGGCCTTGCGCAGTTCCTGCTCGTTCTCGAAGCGGACAACCTTCAAGGTGGCGACGATTCCGTTCTCGGTCGAGACGGTGCCGTCCGGAGCAATCGAGATCTTGGTTTCGTTGGGCGCGAAGATGACCGGGCGGTCACTCTTGTCCATCACCGCGAAGCCCTGGCTGTTGACCAGCATGCCGGCCTCGTCCAGACGGAAATGGCCGTTGCGGCTATAGCGCATGCCGGACTCGGTCTCGATCTGGAAGTAGCCGTCGCCGTGAATGGCGATGTCCAGCGGGTTGTCGGTCTTGGTCAGCGGGCCTTCGCGGGTGTCGCGCAGCGTGCCGCTGTCTTGCACATAGGCCAACTTGGTGCCGGTGGCCCGGTCGCTGGACTTGGTATCGACCAGAAACTCGCGGAACATCATCTGCTCGGCCTTGAAGCCGGGCGTGTTGGCGTTCGCCATGTTGTTGGCGATGACATCCAACTGGCGCCACAGAGCGTTCTGGCGGGACAGGGCGATGTAAGATGTGTTTTCCATCGATCGGTGCCTAGCGTGACAAATTCGACGCCAACAATCTTGCATGTGCCGTGCCAACATCATCATGGCGGCAGAAATGGCGGAATTCAGCCATTCCAGAAAACAGGATGGTTGGTTCGGGCAGGGTCTGCCGGGCAGGATTTGCCGCCCGGTCACGCCGCGCCTTCCCGCTCAACGTTCTGTTAACCGCGGCCCTGTACCTTTGGACATTGAGCAGGTGTGGCCGCGCCCTGTCGTCTCGCGCGCGCCAGCCCCAATTTTTGCGCGCGGGGGATCATGGCTGAAGATCTGGAAGAAGATTTCGACGAAGGCGAAGGCTCTGATGATTCTTCCGATTCGCCGAAACGCAAGCTTCCCATTAAGAAGATTCTGATCATCGTCCTGCCGATCCTGTTGCTGGTCGGCATCGGCGCGGGTCTATATTTCACCGGCATCATCGACAAGCTTCTGGGCAAGGGCGAGCCGAAAGCCGCCGAGCATTCCGAGGCGCCGAAGGAAGCCCCCAAGGTGGTCGGCCCGGCGGTCTTCATGGATCTGCCCGAGATGCTGGTCAATTTGCAGACCCAGGGGCGCAAGCAGGCCTTCTTGAAGATCAAGGTGGCCATCGAGCTGGAATCGGTTCTGGATCAGCCCAAGGTCGAGGCGGTGCAGGTGCGCCTGATCGACACCTTCCAGGTCTATCTGCGCGAGTTGCGGCCCGAGGATCTGCAAGGTGCCGCAGGCATGCATCTGCTGCGCGAGGAATTGCTGACCCGCATTCAGGCGGTGGTCAAGCCGGTCAAGGTCAATGACGTGTTGTTCAAAGAAATGCTGGTCCAATAGGCTTAATCGACATGGCGATGGACGAGGAAGGCGGGGCAGGTCGGTCCGGTGAGGACGAAGAGGCCCTGATGAAGGAATGGGCCGCCATGGCCGGCAACGATGCCGGCGATGGTGGCGGTGGTGACGACGGCGGCGATGCCATGGCCGCCGAATGGGAAGCCATGCTGGGCGGCGGCGACGACGATGCCGGCGGCGGCGGCGGCGGTGACGCCCCCAAGGACACCACCCGCGTCCTGAACCAGGACGAAATCGACTCGCTGTTGGGCTTCGACGACGACCATGGTCGCGGCGACGACAAGTCGGGCATCCAGGCGATCCTGAATTCGGCGCTGGTGTCCTATGAACGCCTGCCGATGCTCGAGGTGGTGTTCGACCGCCTGGTGCGCATGATGTCGACCTCGATGCGTAACTTCACCTCGGACAACGTCGAAGTGTCGCTGGACAACATTCTGTCCCTGCGTTTCGGCGACTATTTGAACTCGATCCCGCTGCCGGCCATGCTGGCCGTGTTCAAGGCCGAGGAATGGGACAATTACGGCCTGTTGACCGTCGATTCGTCGCTGATCTATTCCATCGTCGACGTGCTGCTGGGCGGCCGTCGCGGCACGGCGGCGATGCGCATCGAAGGCCGTCCCTACACCACCATCGAACGCAATCTGGTCGAGCGCATGGTCCACGTGGTGCTGTCCGACCTGTCGGCGGCCTTCGACCCCTTGAGCCCGGTCACCTTCCGCTTCGACCGCCTGGAAACCAACCCGCGTTTCGCCACCATCTCGCGCCCCAGCAACGCCGCCATCGTCGCCAAGCTGCGCATCGACATGGAAGACCGCGGCGGCCGCCTGGAACTGTTGCTGCCCTACGCCACCCTGGAACCCGTCCGCGAGCTGCTGCTGCAGATGTTCATGGGTGAAAAGTTCGGTCGCGACTCGATCTGGGAAACCCACTTGGCGGAAGAATTGTGGCTGACCGAGGTCGAGCTGGAAGCCGTGCTGGACGAGCAGGTGATGAACCTGCGCGAGGTGCTGGCCTGGAAGCCCGGCTCGAAGATCATGCTGAACGCCACGCCCAATTCCCCCATCGAGCTGCGCTGCGGCGACTTCGCGATGTTCAAGGGGCGCATGGGGCGCAAGGGCCCGCACATCGCCATCCGCGTCGATGACAAAACCAGCAAGTTCAAAGGGTAGACCGGCATGGACTGGAAAATCGTCCTCGACCTTCTCGTCTCGGTTCTGCTGATCGCCACCATCGGCTATGCGGTGATGCTGAACCAGCGTCTGACCCAGTTGCGCAAGAACCGCGACGACATGGCCAAGATCATCGTGTCGTTCAACGAAGCCACCGTCAGGGCCGAATCCTCGATTCCCAAGCTCAAGAAGGCGGCCGAGGATTCGGGTGCGGCACTGCAGGAACGGGTCGAAAAGGCCCAATCGTTGCGCGACGACCTGGCCTTCATGATCGAGCGGGCCGACACCATGGCCAACCGGCTGGAAAACGCCGTCAAGACGGCCAGGACCGACGTCCGCCCGCAGGTGACGGCGCAGGTGCGCCAGGGCGGCGGCATGGCGCCCCCGCCGATGGCGGCGCCGGCCCCGCAAGGGGCGCGGGCGGCTACCGTGGCGGCAGCGGCCAGTGCCGAGATGGAATTTGACGACCGCTCGGAAGCGGAGCGCGAGCTGTTGCGCGCGCTGCAATCCATGAGGTAATTGAGCGATGGCCAGCAAACCCAAGCCAAAGAAGACGCAACGCACCCCCTTCGTCCGCCTGCTGCCGGTGTTGATCGCCGTGGCGGCGCTGATGCTGTCGGTGCGCGTCAACGACATCCGCAAGGGTTTCCTGGACGTCGCCTCGGTGCGCGTCGCTGGCGAGTTGCAGGCCCAGCAGCCCGAGCCGGCGAAGCCGGCCGCCCCGGCGCCCGAGCCGCAGCCGGCCGCGCAGGCCCCGGCCCAGGCCCCGGCCCCGGCCCCGGCCCCCTCGGCACCGGCTCGGCCGGCCTCGCTGGGGGAAACCGCCAGCCTGAGCCAGACCGAAATGGACGTGCTGCAAAAGCTGCAGGAACGGCGCGGCACGCTGGACGTGCGCGAGAAGGATATCGAACGGCGCGAGGCTTTGCAGAAGGCGGCCGAAAACCAGATCGAACGCAAAATTTCCGAAATGAAAACACTGCAGAACACCATCGAAAGCCTTCTTCGGCAATATAACGACCAGGAAGATCAAAAAATGCGGTCCCTGGTCAAAATCTACGAGAACATGAAGCCGAAGGAAGCCGCAAAGATTTTCGAGCAGCTGGATATGGCCGTGATGCTGGAAGTCGTCGAGCGGATGAAGGAGGCCAAAGTGGCTCCAATCCTGGCAGAAATGGATCCTGGCAAGGCCCGGACGCTCACATTGGAATTGGCGCAGCGTCGGCAGATGCCGCTGCCGCGACCGATGCAGGGCGGCTGATTTACCAAATGCTAGGGAAATCCGAGAAAAATGCCTTGCACAGGGTATGCCCCCTATCTTAACTAGGAAAACTCGCGGTGGGGGGTTCGTTTTTTCTGAGTGGACCGCGAGTGTTTCGGAGGAGCGTAACGGATGGCTGTCGACAAGAATATGAACGTGCTCATCGTCGATGACTACAAGACGATGCTGCGAATCATCCGCAACCTGTTGAAGCAGTTGGGTTTCAACAACGTCGACGAAGCCACCGACGGCTCGATGGCGCTGCAGATGTTGCGCGTCGGTAATTACGGTCTGATCATCTCGGACTGGAACATGGAGCCGATGACCGGCCTGCAGTTGCTGCGCGAAGTGCGCGCCGATCCCAAGCTGAAGGCCATTCCCTTCATCATGGTGACCGCCGAGTCGAAGTCGGAGAACGTCATCGCCGCCAAGGAAGCCGGCGTTTCCAACTACATCGTCAAGCCCTTCAACGCCGAAACGTTGAAGACCAAGATGGTCAGCGTGATCGGCGACTTCGCGTAAACGTCCTTTACGGGGGGCCGTATCATGGTTGGGAAAGGCGTGGATCGGGACTTGGCCTTGCGGCTTGAAGCCATCCGCCAGCAGCACGGCGATACCGTTCGCGTCGAAGAAATCGGCGCGGTGGTCCGCGCCCTTCTGGAAACCATGACCGGCGACATCGACGGCAAGGACCTGAAGCTTTTTCAGGAAGTCGAATCCTTGGCGTCGTACATCCACGCCGCCAAGGCCGAGATCGCCGCCCTTCGCCCCGGTGAGATCAAGGACGAGTTCATTGCTTCGGCGACCGACGAATTGGATGCCATCGTCGGCGCGACCGAGGCGGCGACCAACGAGATCATGGATGCCGCCGAGCATCTGGAAACCCTGTCGCCGATGATGGACGAGCAGGTGGCGGCCAGGTTGACCGAGATCACCACCCGCATCTTCGAAGCCTGCACCTTCCAGGACATCACCGGCCAGCGCATTACCAAGGTGGTGCGGATGCTCAAGGAAATCGAAGGCCGGGTCGATAGCTTGGTCAAGGCCTTCGGGGGCGAGGTGGCCGATGCCCCCTCGAAATCGACCAAGGATCCCAACGTCATCACCGACGAGGATCTGTTGAACGGCCCGCAGCTTCCGGCTGGCGCCGCCGATCAGGCGGAGATCGACAGGCTGCTGGCGAGCTTCGATTGAGTCGAATGGCGGTGCACGGCAACCCACGCCGCCGCACACCGCTGACCGTCTTCGTGTCGGCATCGTGCCGCGCGCTTTTCCTGACTTTCGCTATCCTCCTTTCATTGCCGGCCGTGGCGCAGACCAGTCCGCGCGGCGCCGAACATGACGGTTTCGGCCGCATGGTGTTCGATTGGGACCAGCCGGTGCGCTGGACCGCCGACCTGACCAACGGTCAGTTGGTGATCAGGTTCGAAAAGCCGATCGCCGGCGATCCCAAGGTGCTGTTGAAGTCCTTGGACAAATACCTGAAGGGCGTCAGCCTGTCGGCCGATCGCCGCATGGCCACCTTCACCCTGACCCGACCGATTCAACTGAAGACCTTCACCTCGGGCAATTCGGCGGTGATCGACCTGCAAGAGGTCAAGGCCGAGGCTGCGGTGCCTCCGCCCCAACCGGCCAAGCCCGAGCCGGCCAAGCCCGAGCCGCCCAAGCCCGAGGCCGCCAAGGCCGAACCGGTGACCGACCTGATGGTGCGCGGTGGGGAACATACGGGTTTCAACCGTCTGGTGTTCGACTGGCCCAAGCCGGTCGGCTATGCGGTCAACGCCACCGAGGGTCAGGCGGTCATCGCCTTTGAACGTCCGGCCAACGTCAACACCAACGCCCTGGAAGCGTCATTGCCGGCCGACGTCAAGTTCGCCGAGGCCCGGCCCCAGGGCAAGGGGACCGCCATCGTCCTGGCCTTGCCGCCGGGCATGCGGGTGCGCCATTTCACCAGCGGCCCCAAGGTGGCGATCGATCTGGTCCGCGCCGTCGGCAGTCCGCCGCCGCCTCGCACCAACGGCGTGGCGCCGCCGCCGCTGGCCCCGGCTCCGGGGGCCACCGACCAGCCGGCTCCGCCGCCGGCACCCGTGCCAGCCGCCACAACTGCTCCCGCCCCGACAGCGGCCGCGCCCGCACCGGCACCGGCGCCGCCGCCCGCGCCGCCGGTGGCGGTCGAACCGCCCAAGCCGGCGGGAATGTCGGTCAGCCTGGGCGTCGGCTTCGACCAGCCCACCGGGGCCGCCGTGTTCCGCCGCGCCGGTTGGCTGTGGCTGGTATTCGATCGCAAGCAGGAGGTCGATACCAAGCTGCTGCGCCGCACCGGCGGCGAGGTGGTGCAGTTCGCCGAGCAGGTTCCCAACATCAAGAACGGGACCGCCATCCGACTGATCACCCGGCCGGGTTACAATCCGTCGATCCGCAAGGAAGGCCAATTGTGGGTGTTCGACCTGTCGGAACAGCCGTTGGCGCCCCGTATGCCCCTGACGGTCGAACGCCAGTTCGATTTCGAGGATCGCGGCCGGTTGCTGATTCCCATCGGCGAATCCCCCGGTCAGGCGCTGGTCTTCCGCGACCCGGAAGTCGGCGACCTGATCCAGGTGATGGCGGTGACCAATATCGGCGCGGGCATTCCGGTGGAGACCGTGGTTCCCGGCGCCGAATTGCTGGCGACGGCGCAGGGCGTGGCCCTGGTGCCCCAGGCCGACGGCGTCCGGCTCGACAGCGCGCGGGCGGCGGTCGAGGTGTCGATGCCGGGCGGCCTTTATTTGTCGCGCGACCTGCCGGCGGGCGGCGGCGGCGGGACGGCCGGTTCTCCGGTCGGCACCGGCGAGGCGATGGTCTCGGCCGGCGGCCCGCTTGATCTGCCGCGCTGGATGCGGGGCGGTCACGACAAATTCGTGCCGGAACATCAAAAGCTGCTGCAGCGCTTCGCCCTGGTGAAGCCCGAGGACAAGAACGCCCAGCGTCTGGAAATCGCCCGGCACTTCCTGGCCAACGGCATGGCGGCGGAAACACTGGGCGAGTTGAAGATCGTCGCGGCGGCCGATCCGGCGATGCTGGACAATCCCAACTTCCGCGCCCCGCGCGGCGTCGCCCAGTTCCTGATGCGCCGCGACGCCGAGGCGCTGGAGGATCTGTCGCATCCGTCCCTGGCCAAGGACCCGCAGGCCCAGATGTGGCTGGCCGCCGTCAGGGCGCGGACCAGCGGCGAGCCGGGCAAGCAGGCCCTGATCCTGCGTCTGGCCCACGAGGACATCAAGGGCCTCAGCCCGCGTCTGCGGATGGCGCTGGGCCAGATCGCCGCCACTGCCGCCGCGCAAGGCGGCGACCCCAAGGCTGCCAACCGTATCCTCGAGGCCATCAACGGCCCCGGCCTGTCGCGTCGCGACGCCGGCGAGATCAGCTATCTGCAAGGCATGGCCGCCGAGGCGGCGAAAAGTTATGACCAGGCCATCTCGCGTTATCGCGAGGCCGAGGAAAGCGAATCGCGTCCCGCGCGCGCCTATGCCGGCCGCGCCCGCATCGAACTGCAATTGCGCCGGGGCATGATCAATGCGTCCGACGCCGCCCGCCAGCTCGAGAAACTGCGTTTCGCCTGGCGCGAGGGCGATTACGAATATTATCTGCTGAAGCGCCTGACCGAGCTGATCCTGGCCGACAACCGTTGGGCTGACGGTTTGCGTCTGGCCCGTTCGCTGTCGGAAACCTATTCCGACCACCCCGACATCGGCACCATTCAGAAGATGATGTCGGACAGCTTCGACAAGCTGTTCCTGGGCGGTGCCGCCGACGGCTTGTCGCCCATCGCCGCCATCGGCCTTTACGACGAGTTCCAGGAGCTGACGCCGTCGGGGACCAAGGGCGACGAAATGATCCGCAAGCTGGCCGACCGGCTGGCCGCCGTCGATCTGCTGGAACGTTCGGCCGAATTGCTGCGCCATCAGGTCCAGTTCCGTACCCAAGGGGTGGAGAAGGCCCGTATCGGCGCCCGTCTCGCCTTTCTGGATATGTCCGACCGCCGGCCCGGCCTGGCGCTCGACAGCCTGGACCAGAGCGAGGTCGAAGGCCAACCGCCCGAGCTTTACAATCAGCGGCGCTATCTGCGGGTCCGCGCCTTGGCCGATCTGGGCCGGGTGGCGGAAGCACTGGCCCTGATCGTCAACGACCATTCGGAAAAGGCCAACCAGCTGCGGGCCGAGATCTATTGGGACCTCAAGAACTGGCCCGAGGCGGCCAAGGCCCTGGAAACCCTGATCGAGAAGCCCGAAGGCGCCATGGCCATTCCGCCCCTGACCGCCAAGCGGCTGACGGACTTGGCCACCGCCCTGACCTTGGCCCGTGACGAGCGCGGCCTGCAGCGGCTTCGGCGCGATTTCGGCGCCAAGATGGCCAAGACCGAATACCGCGAGGCCTTTGATCTGCTGACCAGCGAAGCCGAGCGCGGCATCATCGATTACCGCCGCGTCGCCGACAAAATCAAGCAGGTGGAAAGCTTCCACGGCTTCATGGCCGACTGGAAAAACCGGGTTCAAAGCCAAGGATTGTCCTCGGTGAATTAGCCCCGGGTTGCCTTGGGGTTATTTTCCCTTGCATCGGCGGTCGGTTTGGGGGATAACCCGCCCCTTCTGGTCCATCTACTGGTTTGGAGGGGAGCAATGGCTCAGGCTCTTGCCCAACTGGGGATGAACTCGGGCCTGGATCCGAGGAATACCCAAGGCACCACGCAAGTCGCCAACGAAGACCGCCCGGTCTGGCCCGAGGCTGACAATGGCAAGGATTATTACGTCTCGCGCAACGGCGTGAAATACGCCGGTACCCACCTGCTGATCGATCTGTGGGGGGCGTCGCGTCTGGATGACATCGAATTGGTGGAAGAGGCGCTGCGCCGCTCGGCCATCGAAGGCGGGGCGACCATCCTGCATTGCCATCTGCACCACTTCCAGCCCAATGGCGGCATTTCCGGCGTGCTGGTCCTGGCGGAAAGCCATATCTCGATCCATTCCTGGCCCGAGCGCGGCTATGCGGCGCTTGATATCTTCATGTGCGGCGACTGCGACCCCTACAAGGCCATCCCGATCCTGAAAGAGGCCTTTTCGCCTGTCACCGTGACCCTGGCCGAGAACAAGCGGGGCTTGGTCCCGTGAGCGACTGGTTCCGCGAGAGCCTGTACGACCATTGGAGCCAAAGTTTCCTGATCAGCCGCGAACTGTACCGCTCGCAGGGCGGCATGCAGGACATCGCCCTGTTCGAGACGCCCGGCTTCGGCCGGGTGCTGACGCTGGACGGCATCATCCAGGTTACCACCGGCGACGAATTCATCTATCACGAGATGCTGGCCCATGTGCCGATCTATGCCCATGGCGCGGTGCGCTCGGTGTGCGTGGTCGGCGGCGGCGACGGCGGCATGCTGCGCGAGGTGCTGAAGCATCGCTCGGTCGAACACGCAGTCCTGGTGGAAATCGATGCCGCCGTGGTCGATTTCTGCCGACGCCATATGCCGACGGTGTCGGCCGGCGCCTTTGACGATCCCCGCTGCGAGATCGTCATCGCCGACGGACTGAAATTCATGGCCGAGACCGACCGCAAGTTCGACCTGATCGTCATCGATTCGACCGACCCGATCGGTCCCGGCGGCGTGCTGTTCACCGAGGAATTCTACCAGGATTGCGCCCGTTGTCTGACTGCGGAGGGCATCGTCGTCAACCAGAACGGCGTGCCCTTCCTGCAGGGCGAGGAAATCACCGACACCTGGCGCCGCCGTCGTCCGCATTTCGCCGATGTCGGCTTCTATGTCGCGGCCGTGCCGACCTATGTCGGTGGCTTCATGGCATTGGGCTGGGCCTCGCATTCCACCCGGCCGCGCACCGAGGGTCTTGACCAAATCCACGCCCGCTTCGCTGCCGCGCCGGTCACGACCCGCTATTACACCCCCGACCTGCATCGGGCGGCCTTTGCGCTGCCGCGCTATATCCAGGATCTGATTCCGGGGTAAAGTGGCGGACATGGATCCGCTGCATCTTGCCACCTGGATTGGGCGAACCGAGACCGTCGCCGACGTCGTGACGGCGGCGCCGTTGGTCGGTCTGGCCGCCACGCTGGACCACGAGGTGCCCCCGTGGCCGGCGGGACAGGTCCCGCCGCTGGGCCACTGGCTTTACTTCCTGCCCCGTGCGCTCCAGCGCGACATCGCCCATGACGGCCACCCGCACAAGGGCGGCTTCCTGCCGCCGGTCGAGTTGCCGCGCCGGATGTGGGCTGGCGGCAAAGTCTCGTTCCACCATCCCATCCGGGTCGGCGAAGCCATCAGCCGCCGCTCGACCATCGAATCTGTGGTGCCAAAGCAGGGCCGCAGCGGCCAGATGGTGTTCGTGACCGTTCGTCACGACGTGTCGAGCCCGCAGGGACTGGCTGTGGTGGAGCACCACGACATCGTCTACCGCGAGGCGCCCAGGAAAGGAGAAGCGCCGCCGGCCCCGGCCGCGGCACCGTCGGCGGCGCAATGGCAGCGCCGTGTGGTTCCCGACATCGTGTTGCTATTTCGCTATTCGGCGCTGACCTTCAACGGCCACCGCATCCATTACGACCGCGATTATTGCCGTGAGGTCGAGAACTATCTCGGCCTGGTGGTCCATGGGCCGCTGACCGCGACCTTGCTGGTCGATCTGTTCTTGCGCGAAAATCCCGGCGCGGTCGTCAGCGGCTTTCGCTTCCGCGCATTGAGGCCGCTATTCGATAGTCATCCGCTGACCGTCTGCGGGGCGCCGCGCCCGGGCGGAGCGTTGTTGTGGGCGCTTGACCATCAGGGCCAGGTGGCGATGAGCGCGGAACTGGACTGCCATACGGGGCAGGGCGGGGGCGCCCAATAGCGGCGGTCAGGCCGGGGCGACCCTAGTAGCGCGCCACTTCCACCAGATTGCCGTCGGGATCGCGGAAGTAAAGCGAGGTGATGGGGCCGGTGGCCCCGGTTCTGGCCACCGGCCCTTCCTCGATGACGATGCCTTCACGGTGCAGGCGCGCCGCCACCTCGTCCAATGGGCGTTCGGTGATCAGGCAGAAATCGGCCGACCCCGGCGTCGGGCAATGGGCCTTGGGCTCGAACTCGCGGCCCTTCTGGTGCAGGTTGATCTTGTGGCGGCCGAAGGCCAGGGCTTTGCGGCCCTGGCCGAAGGTCACCACCTGGAACCCCAATGCCCTGGCGTAGAAATCGCACGTCACCTCGATGTCGGCGACGGTCAGGACGAAGTGGTCGATCCGGTCGATCATGTCTGTCCGTCAGGCGCGGCCGAACACCCGGCGGAAGATGGTGTCGACGTGCTTGGTGTGATAGCCCAGGTCGAACAATTCCTCGATCTGGGTGACGCTTAAGGCGCGGGTGACGTCCCCGTCGCCCTTCAGGTTGGCCAGGAACTGGCCGGTGGTGTCCTGGCCTTCGCCGGCGGCGTCCCACACCTTCATGGCGTTGCGCTGGACCAGGCGATAGGCGTCCTCGCGGCTGGTGCCGGCCTGGGTCAGGGCCAGCAGAACGCGCTGCGAGAACACCAGGCCGCCCAGCTGGTTCAGGTTGCGCTCGACCGCGTCGGGATAGACCACCAGCTTGTCGACCACGTTGGTCAGCCGCGCCAGGGCGAAATCCAGGGTGATGGTGGCGTCGGGGCCGATATAGCGCTCGACCGAGGAATGCGAGATGTCGCGCTCGTGCCACAGGGCGACGTTCTCCATCGCCGGCATGGCATAGGCGCGGACCATGCGGGCCAGGCCGGTCAGGTTCTCGGTCAGGACCGGGTTGCGCTTGTGCGGCATCGCCGAGCTGCCCTTCTGGCCGGGCGAGAAATATTCCTCGGCCTCGCGGACTTCGGTGCGCTGCATGTGGCGGATTTCCACGGCGACGCGCTCGATCGAGCTGGCGATCACGCCCAGGGTGGCGAAGAACTGGGCATGGCGGTCGCGCGGGATGACCTGGGTCGACAGCGGCTCGGGGGCCAGGCCCAGCTTGGCGGCGACATGTTCCTCGACCCGGGGGTCGATGTTGGCGAAGGTGCCGACCGCGCCCGAGATGGCGCAGGTGGCGATGTCGGCCCGGGCGGCGATCAGGCGGGTCTTGGCGCGCTGGAACTCGGCGTGGAAGCCGGCGAACTTCAGGCCGATGGTCACCGGCTCGGCGTGGATGCCGTGGCTGCGGCCCATGCACACCAGATCCTTGAACTCGAACGAGCGACGCTCGAGGGCGGCCAGCAGCTTGTCCAGGTCTTCCAGCAATATGTCGGCGGCCTGGGTCAACTGCACGTTCAGGCAAGTGTCCAGAACGTCCGACGAGGTCATGCCCTGGTGCACGAAGCGCGATTCGGCGCCGATATGCTCGGCCAGCTCGGTCAGGAAGGCGATGACGTCATGCTTGGTCTCGGCCTCGATGGCATCGATGCGGGAGATGCGCTCGGGCGTGTAGGGCAGGTCGCCCTTGGCCCACACCACCGCCGCCGATTCCTTGGGGATGATGCCGATCTCGGCCAGGGCGTCGCAGGCATGCGCCTCGATCTGATACCAGATGCGGAACTTGTTGGCGGCGTCCCAAATGGCGGACATCTGCGGACGGGAATAGCGGGTGATGGACATGGGAAACCCCTGCGGCGAAAGCGGCGCGAACGGTGAAGTGGGGTTATGGCAAAAAAGCCCGCGCTTGCAAAGGGGTGCTTACACCCGGATGCGGCCGTAATGGATGAAGTCGGACCAAGTACGCTCCAGGCGCAGCATGGTCGAGACGGTGTCGTCCAGCGACTTCTTGGTGTCGTCGTCGGTGCCCATGGCGTTGGCCAGGTCGTTTTGCAGGGTGCGCACGGTGGCGCACAATTCCAGGCCCTTGTCGGTCAGCTTCAGGCGGACCGAGCGGCGGTCATGCGCGGAACGTTCCTGGGTCAGGTAGCCGTACTCGGTCAGGCCCTTGATGTTGTACGACACGTTCGAGCCCTGGTAGTAGCCGCGGTCCTTGAGGTCGCGGATGACCACGTCGTTCTCGCCGATATTGTAAAGCAGCAGGGCCTGGACGGCGTTGATGTCCTCGATCCCCTTGCGGCGCAGTTCGGTCCGCAGCACGTCAAGGAAGTGACGGTGCAGTCTTTCGATCAGACGGATGATTTCGAAGTACGGCTGGCCCATGGGCGGCGAGTATAGATTTAAGAATTGTGTCCGCCAACAGGGAAAATCGCACCAAGCTTGAGATTGTCGCCCGCTGGTTCAGGGGATATTCTGCCTGCCATCTGTTGCGAACCGGGGTTTTGCGCATGACCGACGGGCAAGTCGCCGCCAAGCCGATCGTCATTACCGTCTTCAACCAGAAGGGCGGTGTCGGCAAGACCACCACCAGCGTCAATCTGGCGGTGTGCCTGGCGGCCTTGGGCCGCCGCGTGGTGCTGGTCGATCTCGACAGCCAAAGCAACGCCACCACCTCCATGAGCGTGACGGCGCCGGTGCCGACCGGGGCCTATCACCTGATCACCGGCCGGGCGACGTGCTCGGAATGCCTGAAGCCGACCCCTTACGAGAATTTGCGCCTGGTCGCCGGCTCGGACGAGCTGGCCTGGGCCGACATCGAGCTGGCCCTGCAGGACGATTGCCAATTGGCTATCCAGCGCGCCTTCGAGCGGCTGCCCAGTGACGTCGAGATCGTGGTGATCGATTGTCCGCCGGCCCCGGGCATCGTCTCGGTCAACGCGCTGGTCGCCGCCGACGCGGTGGTGATGCCGGTGATGCCCAGCCCGCACGCGCTGGACGGCCTGCACAAGGCGTGGTGGAACGTCAACCGGGTGCGCGGGCACTTCAACCACGACCTGCACACCGTCTACATCCTGCTGACCATGACCGAGGACGGCGAGATGACCGGCCGTCTGACCGAGGACATCATCGCCGAGTTCGGCGCCCGGGTGGTGCCGGTGCTGATCCCGCGCGATCCGGTGGTGATCGAGGCCGCCGCGCGCGATCTGCCGGTGGTGACGATGGCACCGCAATCGCCGCCGGCCCGGGCCTATCTGCGCCTGGCCGAATTGCTGCTGAACCGGGTGTCGCGCATGGCGGCGCTGGCCGAGGGTGACGAGGGCGCGGGTTCCGCCGATCGTGATTTCGGCGCCGACCGGCTGGCCGAATGGGCCGGAGCGGTCGCCCAAAGCGGCCAGGGCCGCCGGGCGGTCCCCGAGCCGGGCGATCCGCCGGCTCCGGGCTGGACCGAGGAGATTCCCGCCGGATTGCCGCTGGCCATGGCTCCGGGATGGGGCTGGAAGCTGGCGGTGGCGGCGGCGTTGGTGCTTTTGGGCGTGGTGATGGGGCTGGCCGCCGGGCTGACCATCCACAATTGGTCCTTGGTCCCGATCCCGGTCTGACCCGGCATTTTCCTGGGTTGACCGGTTAGTGCCGTGCGGTACCCTGTTCGCGTTGGGGGAGCCGTTCAGCATGCCGTGGGACCCGAAACTCTATTCCGCCTTCGCCGCGCCGCGCCTGCGCCCGGCGCTGGATCTTTTGGGGCGCGTCGATCTTGATCGCCCGGCCCGCATCGCCGATCTGGGCTGCGGCACCGGCAACGTCACGCGGTTGCTGGCCGAACGCTGGCCCGAGGCCCGGGTGTGGGGCGTCGATTCCTCGCCTGAAATGTTGCGGGCCGCCGCCGCCGAACCGTCGTCGGTGACCTGGGTGGCGTCCGACGCGGCAAGCTGGCAGCCCGAGGCGCCGCTGGACCTTTTGTTCTCGAACGCCGCCCTGCAATGGCTGGACGATCACCACAGCCTGTTTCCCCGACTGATGGATCGGGTCGCCCCCGGCGGCGTGCTGGCGGTGCAGATGCCGCACAACCATTATGCCGCGTCGCACGCGGTGATGACCGAAACCGTCGAGGCCGGCCCGTGGGCGCCGCTGCTGCGTCCGCTGGCCCGGCGCTTCCCCGTCGGCGATGGCGATTTCTATTATGACCTTCTGGCGCCGCACGCCGCCCATGTGGATATCTGGGAAACCGAATATCTGCACGTGCTGGACGGTGACGACCCGGTGGTCAAGTGGACCATGGGCACCGCCTTGAAGCCGCTTCTGGACGCGCTGGAGGGCGAGGCCCGGGCCGAGTTCCTGGGCGAATACACCCGGCGCATCGGCTTGGCCTATCCACGCCGCGCCGATGGCCGTACGCTGTTTTTGTTCCGCCGCCTGTTCATGGTGGCATCGCGCCAGGGCTGACAAGGCGGCGCTTCACAAGAGAGGGGCGCCATGCTGACTTTGGATGACCTGGACGAGGTCGAGCGCATCGTCGCCATCGACGCCGAGACCACCGGTTTTCGCATTCCCGCCGCCGCCGAGATCAAGCGGATGCCCAAGGGGATGCGGCTGCCCGGCATCGTCATCGAGATCGGCTGCCTGGAACTGACCCGCGACGGCGACAGCTGGCGGCCCGGGCGGGAATGGCAGCGCCGCATCCAGCCGAATGGTCCGATCGCCAAGGCCTCGGTGGCGGTGCACGGCATCAATATCGCCGACCTCAAGGGCGCGCCCACCTTCGGCGACATCCTGGACGAGTTCGAGGATTTCATCGGCCAGGACGTCTTGCTGGCCCATAGCGCCACCAACGAGATCGACTTCCTGAATTTCGAATATGCCCGGGTCGGGCGCTGCGGCTTCGATCAGGTGATCTTCGGCGAGGACGACTTCATCTGCACCCAGCAACTTTCCCGCTCGTTCTTTCCCGGCGTGCCGGGGTCGCTGGATGTGCTGTGCGACCGGCTGTGGATCGACCGATCCGATCGCTTCCAACATCACGGCGCCCTGCTGGACGCCATCCTGACCGCCGAGGCCTTCTTGAAGATGCAAGGCGGCTTCGTCGTCGATGAAACCCGTAAGGTCAGCTTCGGCGACGAATAGCCCCGCTCAAACCGCCCGGGAATGGCGCTGTTCGCCCTTCTTCAGATAGCGGTCGAACACGGCCGCCGCGGCGCGCACCAGGGTCCGGCCCTCGTCGGTGACGGTGATGCGTCGGCCATCGACCACCACCAGCCCGTCTTGCGACAAGGGCGCCAGGTTGGCCAGCTCGCCTTCGAACTGGGCGGCGTTGGCGCCGTGGCGTGCTTGACCATCGCAGTGCACTGCTGGCCGTTCCCACGGTCACGGTCCTGCTGGGTGTTGAGGTATCCTTTGTTGGCCTTGGCCTCCTTTTCGATCTCTTCGATGCTTTTGGTGGCGACATGGCCGTCCACCGGCGGGCGTTCCGGCTTGGGGGCGGATGGTTCCGGCGGATTGGCGACCGGGGTTCAGCACGCGGGCGGTATGGGCCGGGTCGGAATTGCGCGGCAGCGCCTTGGCCCAGCCGTCATGAGAGCGGTTGATGGCGGCAACCAAAGCGTGGAATATCAGAACCCTTGCTCCGCATGCGGCGATGCAGGGTGATCTGACGAGGGAATCTTATGAAGAAGGTGGCCTTCTGCCCAGCAACAATCGCGGTATTGGCCATGGCTCTGCCCGCCCTTGCTGCGGAGAACGGGTTCAGCGGCGTGCGGGTCATCACCATGACCGAAGCGACGAGCACCTGCATCGGCGTTCCCCGCACGCCCCTTTGTGCCGCGGAAACCTTCCTTGCCTGCTCGCTGAGGAATGACGAGGCAATGTGCGATCTTGTGGGGGCTGGCCCTTTCGGTCCGAGGAAGGCGATTGCCGAAAAGTACAAGTTCGTCGCTTCCCGTGTGCTTACAAAAGAGGACTACCAAAGGGTTGACCGGGCTGAGTGGGCCAAACCGGGCACGGTGTCCATCGTTCTCCAGACGAGTTCTTGTTTCAAGGATGGCACTTGCAGCCCATTTGAGCGGTACACCGTTTTAGTTTCTGAGAAAAATGGTAAGTGGATCGTCGTCAGCTGGAATTCGGCGGCCGATGACGAGGACTTTGCGGATTAGGAGGGAGGATTCCCCCTCCCTCCTGGGGTCTAACGGTTCTTACGTTTGGCTCCCACCTCCCTCTCCGGATCGACGTGCTTCCCATCACTCCCCTTGATCTCAAGGTGGACGTGGTTCTTCATCTTTCCTATCCTATCCTTGCTGGCCCGGTCCTGTACGCGTCCGATGGACTGTCCCTCTTCCACGGATTGCCCTTTCTTGATGATGGGGGCGCCGTCTTCTCCATTCGGCGTAACGTACCGCATCGTATACAGGCGGCCGTCTTCGCCACGGATATGGACGGCCTGGTACTCACCACCATAGGCATTGGGGTCCTTATATGCGGGGCCAATATGCTCCACTTTGCCCTTGATGGGACTGGTTACCTGGGTTCCCGCTTCGGCCTCAAGGTCCACGCCTTTGTGCTTCCGCTTGTCATCATCACGCGATGCGCCAAAGCTGCCGTCGCCTGAATCGTCGTTTCTGACTGTCGCGTTGGGGACCGGCGACGAGATTTTGCCGATGGTGGGTGCACCGCGTTGATCTTTATCCTCATTTGAGGACACCTGCCGCGTATCCTGAGGCGCCTGCGGCGCCTTTGGATCCTGGGTCGGAGTGGGAGCGGGCGTCGGCTCCTGCGTCGGGACCGGCGTGGTGGTCTCCGGCGGATTGGTGACCGGGGCCTGCGTCACCGGCGGCAAGGTGGGGGCCGGCGGTTCCGGGGCCGCATCGGCCATGGCCAGGCCGGCGTCACGCATCTGGGTGGCGAACTTCATCGCCGCCATCGGGTCCTTGTCGCGCATCTGGTCGTGCACGGCGGCGAGATAGGGCATGGTGGCCGATGTGTCGGTGCGGAAATGCTTGATGGCTTCGCCGTAATCGCCCTTGCCCAGCAAGACATCGGCCATGTTGCCGGCCGCCCAGCGGTCGGCGCCCTCGGGGCTGCCGAACGGGGATTGGGGCGCCTTGGCCAGTTTGTCCTCGTCAGTTGGTTCGGCGAAGCCTTCGCCCAGGGGCG